>JAQVXE010000157.1 GCA_028709305.1 Bacillota bacterium
ATTCTCCACATGGCTGATCACCATAGCCCTGAACACCCGTAAGAACAAGCTGAGAACGGCATGGCGCGAAGTCCCGAGTAAAGAGGCTTTCGAGACCAACGCAGAGGTAGAGAGCGCGGAAGAGAGGGCCCTGAGGCACCTGGCAGTGGACGAAGCCGCGAGCCTCCTGAATACCCTCGGGCCTGACAAAAGGCAGGTATTCGTGTTGAGGCACTACTACGGACTGAAGTATCAGGAGATAGCCGACGCAGTAGGCTGCCCAATAGGGACAGTGCGGTCGCGCCTGCACGATTCCGTCGACATGCTCAGGCGCGAAATGGCTAGGAGGGACATGGCATGAACAAAGATTGCAAGAAGGTTCAAGAAGCGTTGCTCGATTTGGCGTACTCGGATCCTGATGCGCCCGATGGCGGCATAAGCGCAGCTGGTGTGGCCGAACACGTCAAAGACTGCCCGGAATGTCGTGACTATGCCGATACCCTCCTCGCCATCGCTTCGTTGCTGCCAACATCACAGGGGGAAGTCTCATCTAGTGGCGATGGGCACCAGGCCGCGACTGACTTTGCAACTGGAGGCGTCCACCCCGATTGGGCGAGGCTGGATGAGACTATCGAGCAAGGAATCAGGACGAGAGTTGCCAGGGAGCGCCGAAACATCGCACTGTTCGCGCTGACTGCTACAGGCATTCTGACTGCAGTGTGGGTTCCACTCTTGGCCTGGAGCACACAGGCCTTCCTGGGAGTTCAGGCAGTGGGGTTCCTGGGCATAGCCCTGTTCTACCTTCCAATTCATGTGCTGAGAGAGCGAAAGGGTGATGCATCGTGAACGCATGCCATCCGATTGTATGGGTCTCCTTAGGTGCCCTTGTCATTGCACAGGCGACGTGGATATTCCGTGATGCAAGTCGGCGCAGAGAGAGTCATGCATGGCTATGGGGTCTGTTCGGGCTGATAAACGTCCCGTCTTCGCTGATCATCTATGTCCTCGTAACCAGGCGGGGCAATACTAAATGCCGGGGGTGCAGGAGGTCAGTTCCTGCGGAACTCGAGGTCTGTCCTTACTGCGGATCAAAGAAGAAGGTGTGCTCTGGTGATTCGTGTTGAAGATGTAACCAAACAGTACGGAAAGCAACGCGCTGTTGACGCCCTTAGCTTCCAGGTGGCACCAGGGGAAATCCTCGGCCTCATAGGGCCCAACGGCGCAGGCAAGACTACCACGATTCGAATGCTGTGCGGTGTTGTCAGGCCTGATGCCGGCCAGATCAAGGTTGCAGGCCTCGATGTTCAAGAACAGGGAGATGACGTTCGCTCACGAATCGGCGTTCTCACTGAAACGGCCGAACTCTATTCGAATCTCTCAGGGCTCGACAACCTTCGCTTCTTTGCAGAGTTGTATGGAGTGGACGACCTCGGAAGGCTTGATGAGCTAATAGACGAATTTGGGCTGTCGGTTCACAAAGACAAGAAAGCCGGCGCCTACAGCACTGGAATGAAAAAACGACTGGGGCTCGCCAGGGCTCTGCTCCCCAGGCCGCCACTGCTCCTTCTCGACGAACCCACATCAGGGCTAGACCCGGCGGGAATAGCCATGGTTCTCGAGGAGATCGAGCGGCTCAACAGTCAGAGAGGCGTTACGGTCGTGTTATGTTCCCACGTTCTGCACCAGCTCGAGACTGTATGTCAACGCTATGTGATTATCGACCGGGGCCGTACCGTAGCCCAGGGTACTCTACCCGAGCTTGCGGATATGTGCCCTGGGCCCACAGTGGTCGAAGTGGAAACAGACTATCCTCTGGAGGGAGCGACCTACGGCAGTGTGCCCGCAAAACGCCTGCCTGCCGGCCGGATTCAATTCACCGTCTCGGGCAGGGATGAAGTTCCCGGGTTGATCCGTCGGCTTTCGCAAGATGCGGCGGTCTACTCCGTCGAGCTCAAGGGCCGCGACTTACAGTCAGTATATTTCAGGTTACTGGAGGGAGCAGGCAATGAATAGGCGAGCTGTTCGAGCAATTACCCGCAAGGACATCATAAGCATAGCTTCCAATATTCAGGTATGGCTTCCCATGCTAATAATTCCGCTTATCTTCTCCGTCGTGTACCCGATCGGGCTGGCCTTCGTAATCAGGGCAGCCGGCAATGAAATATCCGGCGATTTCGGGGAAATCCTCGACAAGCTCGAGAAACTGCCCCTTTTGTCGTCAGGCTCACTAAGAAGGACGCTGGATTCACTCGTCACCGATCAGCAACGAGCCGCCTACCTGATGTTCAACTACTTGATGTCCCCATTTTTCCTGATGATCCCGCTCATGGCGGCTAGCACGATTAGTGTCGACAGCTTTGTGGGGGAAAAGGAAAGAGGCACGCTTGAAGGACTTCTTTTGTCGCCGGTCGACATGCAAAGCATGTTCATCGCAAAGGTGCTGGCCTCACTCGTGCCTGCTGTCACGGTCTCCCTGCTTTCCTTCGTTCTCCTTGCTGTCTGCGCAAACGCGTTCGCCTGGCCCATATTCGGCAGGCTCTTCTTTCCCAACATAAGCTGGGCGCCTCTCATCCTGCTCGTTATGCCTGCAGTCAGCCTTCTCGCTGTGCTCATCAACGTATTCGTCAGTGTACGCGTATCTACGTTTCAAGCCGGATATCAGATGACCGGCTTTCTCGTATTGCCAGTTGTCGCTCTGATGATTATGCAGTTCACAGGGCTCATGCTGCTTGATGCGAAGATGCTGCTGGCTATCGGAGTAGCGATCATCATCGTTGATTATGCTCTATTGAAGATTATCGTCGGAAGACTTGACAGAGCCCAGATTTTTGAAAGCCAAGTCAGGTAAGGAAAACCAGATTCCTCCAACATAAGCTCCAGCCTGCTAACTAATTCTTCGAGTGTTGTTGCCTCACTGAATTCCGCAATGCGCCCGCAGTAGAACCCATCTTCCAGGTGAGACTTCTCCAAGATTCGTAGTCCCAGCTTCTCGGCTAAAGAGTTGTTTGTCCCAAAATCACAATCATCAAGTGGTAGGTGATTGAAGTAATGTGATATGCCAGCCTCCAAGAGTCTTTCTCGACACGCCTCTTCTGCGCCTCTTACCGTGACTCCACTTTCTCTGTCGAAGCAGTCATTGCTTCTAGTGTCGAATAGGCTTTCTATGAACTCCTCTACCTCGGCTAGTCTCATGCATCTCACTCCTCAGAGCAACCTCTGCAAACCCTACGCGTCCCCGCTCCTCATCGTCCTGGAGTGCTCCGCTGGCACAATCATCCGGCCGGTTACTCGATGAATACCGCTGAATACCAGTTGGGTATCTCGTCTTGGCTCTTGAGAGTATCCAAGGGCAGGCCGAACTGGTGCACGGTCTTGAAAACATCAATGCCCACACTGTGGAAGGCCGGACGCGCCTTCTTCGGATTGACACACGGCTTGCCGGCAAACCCGGCGCATTCCCCGCATATGGCGCAGTCACTCAGCGAAAAGGCCAGATAGTAACCGCGCAAGAAGGCTTCGCGTTCAATGCCGAAAGAGATGTCCTGCGAAATCCGCTTGTCTGTAGAATGGATGATAACCCCCCAGGAATAGCGCCGCAGTACGTGTTCATACTCCCAGGGCTTAAGAGAAAGAGGCCGAGAGGGACAAGTGTGCCCATAGCCCCAGTCGCCGCAACCAAAAGCGCACTTCAAGATAGTGCGCGGATCGAATACAATGTCACTGATTTCAAAGGGGACGGCATGATCAGCCCCCCA
>JAQVXE010000050.1 GCA_028709305.1 Bacillota bacterium
GTGGGCTAATGGAGGCTGGAAGAATTCTCGCGTTTCTGGCTGCCGGGGTTGCAATTCTGGAAGCGTTCGCATATCTCGTCCTGCACAAGTGGCCGAAGCTGAAACACTCATTGCCCATCATGTTGATGCTCCCCGCTCTCATAGCAGTGATTGCGCTGATCATATACCCGTTCGGGTTCAACCTCAAACTGGCATTCAGCAACATGAGCATGTACAGATTTAAGGAGTTTGCGGTGGGCCTCTCATATGGCGTTCAGAACTTCTTGAACGTGTTCAGGGCTCCTGTGCTTCAGAATGTAACCTTCTTTCAGCTGCTCCTTAGGACGATGGTTTGGACAGTGGTCAATGTCTTCTTCCATGTCTTGGGCGGGCTATTTCTGGCGATCCTTTTGAACCGCCCACTCCGCGGCAAGGCGATATACCGTACTCTGCTGACGATACCATGGGCTATTCCCCAAGTGATTGCCGCCCTTGCATGGAAAAACGAATTCCACTACCAGTATGGGTTTGTCAATGTTTTTCTAAGACGGCTGGGACTTGCCCCGATTCAGTGGCTGTCGGACCCTAAATGGGCTTTCCTTGCCGTCATAATCGTCAATGTTTGGCTGGGCATTCCGTTCATGATGGTTGTTATACTGGGAGGGCTTCAGAGCATCTCTCCGGAGTACTACGACGCTGCCCAGATAGACGGAGCATCAGGATGGCAGCAGTTCAAGTCGATAACCATGCCGCTTTTGAAGCCGGTATTGACACCTGCGATCATACTGGGTGTCGTCTGGACCTTCAACAACTTCAACGTGATTTACTTGATTACTAAGGGCGGACCGATGGAGGGAACTGATATCCTGGTAACCTCGCTGTACAAGGCGGTTTTCGAGTTCTACAGATATGGTTTCGGGGCTGCCTACTCCACCGTGATTCTTGTGCTGTTGCTCATTTTCACATGGATCTACCTGAGGGTGACCAGGGGAGTCGAGGAGGTGGCAGAGTGATGAGCAAGGGAATTCCTCGTAAACATAGGTTCTTCACGAGTGCAAAAGGGGATAGCCCTGCAAAGAAACTCCTTATTCATCTCCTATTGATCACAGCGTCGGTGATTGCGCTCTACCCGTTTTTGCGCGTAGTCACAATTTCATTGCGCCCAGGGTCGCAGCTGCTCTCTACTGACCTTTCGCTGATACCGAAGGATGCAACCTTAGACAACTACCGCACTCTCATACTCGAAAAGGACTTCGTGATATGGCTCTGGAATAGCCTGGTAGTCTCTCTTACCACTGTGATCGTGGGTGTTCTGCTATCTGCTAGTGCAGCCTATGCCTTCTCAAGATGGGATTTCCCCGGACGAAAGCAGGGGTTGGTCTTCCTTCTCACAACGCAGATGCTTCCTCCTGGAATGCTTCTGCTTCCGATATACGTGATGGTTGTGAGACTTCAATTATTTAACACCTACACAGGCATGATATTGGCCCATTCTGTAGGCGCGGTGCCCTTTTCCATCTGGCTGCTCAAGGGGTATTATGACACGATACCCAGAGAGCTGGAGGAGGCTGCGCTAGTTGACGGCGCCAGCCGAATCGAAGCCTTCTACAGAATAATCGTTCCCCTTTCCACCCCGGCATTGGGCGTTTGCGGGCTCTTCAGCTTCATGACCTCATGGAGCGAATTCATGATGGCCAGGGTCATGCTTCAGAAGACGAACATGTTCACATGGCCGCTGGGCTTCCAGAAGCTTCTTGACCAATTCACTACCCAGTGGGGCGTGTTTTCGGCGGCATCGGTGTTGGTGGCCGTGCCGGCTATGTTGCTGTTCATGTATTCGTCCAAGTGGCTCATATCCGGGCTTACACTTGGGGGAGTCAAAGAGTAGCGGTGCTTTGCGCTATCACGAGTATCCCTGCAGGGCGATGAGCTTGCCCGCTTTGCTTGGAGGGCGGTGGTTGTCGTCATTACCCCCCTCCGGCTTTGCTGTGTTGCCCAGGCCCGGGCTCGGGCTCGCCGATTATCCTGGATCATCCCGATAGTTTAGGTGTGTCGATGTGCAGCGGGGGCAGGGATTTGCGGATCAAGGCTTAGGTTTGGGCGTAGGCTTGGGCGGCCTAGGCGCTGGTCGGCTGGGCCGACACGACTAGGCCGATTGGACCGATTCTGCAGCTATAACGTGTGGCATTATATGGGACCATCCGAGTCTGCATGCCATCCGAGGGTCGGACTGCTGATCGACCCACAAGTGGGTCGATATTTGGGAAAATGGCCGATGAGCGGGTCGTTTCCCTCAAGAACTGACCCACCTGTGGGTCACCCCGCTTCGGTGCCCGCAACTGGTTGGAAATACGCGTTTTCGGCGATGTATCAATGGCAATCTGAGAATAGCCTCTTGGGGCCATGCAAAATCGCCGCGCAAAAGCCAGGACCCAAGAACAAGAGGCTCTCGGAAAGCAATATGGGTCCGAGGAGATTTGGTCTAGCGTGCGTTATGCGGAGAGCATGATGCCCTTCATGTAGCCATAGTCTCGGGTCCGTTCGAGCTAAACACCTGTTACGGTTTTGCGGAAAAGAGCAACACGTCACCCAAAGCCCGTCTATTGTCCTTGACTTTGGCCCAGTTTGTGCTAGGATTATAATCGTGGCTTGTCGAAGCTCATAATATAATGTTATCTCCGAATTCCTCACCAGGAAACGGGGGACCCCCAATTGGGGTGAATCCTGATTATCAGGTAGGGCAACTTGGGTGCCCGAACCCGTCAGCTAACCCCGTAGGAGTATTCCAAGCGTTGCGTCTTAGCCCCGGTGGGACTTTGCCTGCGCTTTTTTGCTGTTTGCTGGCAGTGTTGGCCGCCGGACTACCTGGTGCCACTACAATAAGCGGGGTGAGTTCCTTGAAATCCTGGTGGGAGCGCGTGCGGGGCGATGTGATCGGAGGAGCAACCGCAGCAGTTGTAGCTCTTCCCCTGGCCTTGGCCTTTGGAATCGCGAGTGGGGCTGGAGCTGTGGCCGGTTTGTATGCTTCAATTTTCGGCGGTCTGACAGCAGCCGTATTTGGCGGTTGTGGTGTGCAGATCACTGGGCCTACCGGCGCAATGACAGCGGTTTTGGTTAGCATTGTCAGTGGGCATGGAGTAGGCGGTATGCTCTTGGCCGGTGCTTTGGCCGGCTTGATGCAGGTGGCCTTGGGTTTTCTACGGCTAGGCAAGTTTGTTAAGTTTCTTCCCCAACCCGTAATCGCTGGATTCACTAATGGCGTCTCCATCCTGTTTTTTATGACGGCGATTGGCGATGCGCTGCAAACGCCTTCCATCACCTTGATTACTACCTTAGCAATTCTCCTGGCATTGCGGTTTTTCAAACAAGCGCCTGAATCACTTTTCGGACTCATCGCAGGTCTTATAGTGAATGAGCTCTTTGTACATACCCCGCATGTGGTAGGAGATCTCCCTTTTAGCATACCCCAACCTGCATTGGCGCTCATGCCTTTCGGGGATGTTGGTCAGTTAATCAGGCCCGCTATTACAATCTGTCTTTTGGGAAGTATCTCAGCTCTACTATCAGCCGAAGTCACCGATGGAATGATAGGATCACAACACAACAGCAATCGAGAGCTAATCGGCCAGGGTCTGGGGAATTTGGTTTCTTCCCTGGTGGGAGGAGTTCCCGTCTCCGGAGCCGTCGCCCGCTCAGGGGTAAACGTCTATAGCGGGGGACGCACTCGTCTTTCCAGCATTCTACATGCCGTCTTCTTGCTGCTCATTGTCTTGGTTCTGGGGCCTGTTGCTAAACGTATACCATTGGCTTCATTGGCGGCTATACTCATGGTGGCTTCAGTGCGCACAGCTGATTGGCAAAGCCTGAAGCTGATGCCTCGAGTCCACTGGAGCTATGGAGCAATCATGACCATCACTACCATATTGACAGTGGTTCGGGACCTCACGATTGCCGTAGCGGTGGGCGTAGGCTTGGCTGCCATTGTGGTCATTGTAAAGCTAGCTTCCTCACCCAAGGGTGAGGAAATAGTCCCTCACGAGGATACTTCCATTTCTGATATGTCAATTCACCCCGACGTCCAAGTGGTGGCTTTCAACGGCCCGTTGTTTTTTGTCGGAACGGAAAACCTGAGAAATCAGATAAGTGAGATATCCGCTAAACCCTTCTTGGTTTTGGATTTTTCCAATGTACCCACTATGGATGAAACCGGCGCCTTCACTCTCAGGGACCTAGCCCAGCGACTCCAGAGAGAAGGTAAAACCCTTTATATAGGCGGGCTCAAGAAGAAGCCTTTGCACATGTTGACGAGGATGGGCTTGACGAGTGACTTAGGTGCGTCCAGAGTATGCACGGAACTGGAAAGCGCTTTGCGTGGGGCTTCGCTGGAGGCTGCGCAAACTGCCGAGGTTGAGTCAGATTCGTGTGTTCACCGTGCTTAGCTCTCGCGGATAGCACTGCACCGCGTTTGACCAGAACCCCATGGGATAGAAATGCTTTTGACAGTAGACGGGGGGTAAATGATGCGCAAGCGATCTCTTTTCCTATGTGCTCTGCTAGTGGCATTTTGGTTGGCGGTTTCTGCAGAGGTGGACATACAGCATCTTCTGGTCGGAGCTGTTCTGGCAGTCTTGACTGTTTGGTTCTGGCAGGATCTAGGCCCACGGCTGCCCCGCTTGCTTTCTGGAGGGGAACTGCTTCTCTTGGGTCACTGTCTTTTGAGTCTCGTTCGTTTCATCATTGAATCAAATATCTCGGTTGCTAAAACGATCTTGCTGTCCAATCCTTCGGTGGGGCCGATATTTGTGGTAATGCGGCCTCCCATTGAAAGCCAGTGGGCGAGGGTGCTTTTGGCTAACTGCATAACCATTACACCAGGCACTATAACTGTGGATATTGACCCTGAAACAGGTCAATTCATTGTTCACGTGCTGACATACAAGGCAGCAGTCGAATTATCGAATTGGCGGATCATCCGTGTAATCAGCCACTTGGAATCTTGGAAGCAGAGGAGGACAGAGCATGCTATGGCTACCGGTAGGTCTCATGATATTGATTCTCTTCGTGCTGTTGCGGGCGATTATCGGTCCGACAGTCATTGATCGGCTGCTTTCCATTAACGCTATCAGCAGCAAGGTTAGCGTAATCATCCTACTGATGGCGTTTAGAAGAGGCGATTATGGATTCATAGATGTGGCCTTTGTCTTTGTACTGTGTGGATTTGTAGGTGGGCTTTGGATACTGCGGGCGATGACTCCCGGCGATTGGCAGCTCAGGTTGCCGGGGTTAGGTGGATTTGAGGGTGAAGGGGAGGAAGCAGCATCTCATGATTAGGCTTTTAGCGAACCTCTGTTTTGCCGGATCTTTATTGGCGTTTGCCATCGGCACCCTAGGATTGTTTCGCTTACCCGATCCGTATACCCGGCTTCACGGAGTGGGTATGGGGGATACGTTGGGTGTAGGGTTGGCAGGGCTAGGCCTTCTCTTACTCAGCCCCACATGGGCATTGCGTGTCAAGTTGTTGATTGTTCTTGCTTTGTTTTGGACGATTAATCCGACCATGACTCATCTGGTGGCTAAAGCCGGTTTGATCCACGGAGTGTATCCTGTGGAAGGCACGAAAGTCATCAAGGGGCAGGGATGAGCATATGGGCTTCACGGCTGTTGATTATGGAACTATGGTGATGCTCCTCATCCTTATAGCGGCTTCCTTGGCTATGTATTTCATCAAGGATTTGCTGCATGCAGTCATTGTCTATGGTGCCTACAGCCTGATAATGGCTTTAGTCTGGCTGCAGATGAACACCCCTGATATTGCCATTACTGAAGCTGCTGCAGGAATCGCCATGACTGTTCTGATGATGGTGGTCATTTCCCGCACCAGTCGAAAGGAGGACTAACGGTGAAGCTCGGGACTCTAGCTATGCTCCTCATTTTTCTGCTGGCTGCCTATGTAGTCCTTGTCGCCGTAGCCGAGTTGCCTCCATACGGCATGGTCGGGAATCCCTCCCATAACCAGGTGTCTCAACGCTACATCGAAAACGCCTGGGAAGAGACGGGAGTCCTTAACATGATTACAGCCATTGTTCTCGATTATCGAGCCTACGACACCATGTTCGAGACTATCGTGCTGTTTACAGCCGTTCTTGCAGTGATCATCACCCTGAAAACGACAGAAAGGGAGGGTGGTGGGAAGTGAGAGATTTCATCCTGAAACGGGTAGCTGCATTACTTCTGCCTTTCATCCAGATGTACGGGCTATATGTGATTCTTCATGGCCATGTTTCTCCAGGGGGATCCTTCGCCGGAGGCATTGTGGTGGGGTTGGCCTTCATCGCTTTCACGACCATCTATGGCCTGGAAAGGGGCAGAGCCAAGGTGCCCGAAAAAGTTACTACTCTGGTTGAAAGCTATGGCACCCTCTGGTATGGGATTATGGGCATGGTTGGCATCTTCAAGGGGGCTCCTTTTCTAGCTAACAAGATTGCAGGAATTGATCTGGGAGAACTGGGAGCACTGTCTTCCGGGGGGTTGATTGGGCTCATCGGTCTTGGTGTCGGCATACGAGTTGCTAGTACCATGATTACTTTGTTCTCTACGATGATGGAGGAAGAGTCATGAGAATACTACTGGATAAGCTATTGGTCAACTACCCCTACTTTGCAGCCATGATTCTCTTTATTATCGGGGCTTTCACCGTGATGACCCGGTCGAACCTATTCAAGAAGTTAATCGGAATCAACATTATGGAAAGCGCAATATTCCTAATGTTCATTGCAGCAGGTAACATACGAGGCGGTGCCGTCCCCATACTCGATGAGGCCAATCCGCAGGCCGTGTACATTAACCCGCTGCCATCAGCTCTTATGCTAACCGGCATTGTAGTCAGTGTCAGTGTAACCGCATTTGCTCTGGCACTTATTATCAGGCTATATCAATCCTACGGTACCACTGATGCCCGCCGCATAGCGGAGCTAAGAAAGAGGTGACGTGCAGATGACGACAACCATTGAAGCTCACTTACCGGTGTTTGTTGTCATTATGCCTCTATTTGTCGCCTTCATTTTGCCGACCTTCGCTCGGCGGATCCGGTTGGTGGAGGGTCTTGTAACAGCCACTACGGTTCTGGGCTTCCTGGGAGCGGGGTATCTAGCATCGTTAGTCCTCATTCGGAATGGCAATCCCATTAGTTACAGCTTGGGCGGTTGGCCCGCCCCGTGGGGCATACAACTTTCAGTAGGCGACTTGAGTTGCTTGTTCTTACTCATGGTGGCTAGTGTAAGCCTGCCGGTGGCACTCTTTGCGGCCGACAACATGACCCATGAAGTAGGCGGCCCCCAGCGGGCTACCCGATTCTACGTGCTCTACCTCTTGCTTGGCGGCGCTATGGCAGGTATGGCTGTTACCTCGGATCTCTTCAACGTATTTGTTCTGGTGGAAGTCGCGACTTTGAGTTGCTGCGGTCTGGTAAGCTCCAGCAATCAGCCTCGGGCAGCGGAAGCCGCCTTCAATTATCTGATACTGGCAACACTGGGCTCTGCCCTCATCCTTGGCGGTATCGGCTTTCTGTACATGATAACCGGACACTTGAACATGGGATTTGCCTCTCAAGAGCTCAACCGCGTTTGGCAAGACTATCCCCACGTGGTGTGGATGGCACTCAGTTTTCTTCTGGTGGGCTTTGGTGTAAAATCCGCCCTTTTTCCGCTGCACGTCTGGTTGCCTGACGCTCACTCCGCAGCCCCGTCACCTGCAAGTGCAATCCTATCTGGCCTTGCAGTCAAGGGATATGCAATTTGCTTGATAAAGGTTTTATTCAATGTATTCGGCATTGCTTTGATACGGGACTTGAGCATGCACAGGATACTGACACTCTTGGGGATGATCGCAATAATTGCCGGATCCCTATTTGCGCTCACTCAAGACAAGCTTAAACGCAGATTGGCTTTTTCTACTGTTGCACAGGTGGGGTACATCTTTTTAGGACTGGGTCTTGCCAACTCCATGAGCCTTACGGGTACGCTGTTTCACATGGCCAGCCATGCTGTGATCAAGTCCGGCCTGTTCCTGGCAGCAGGAGCGATAATCGCTGCTACGGGCAAGGATCGAATCAGTGAGATGGCCGGCGTTGGCAAGAAGATGCCTATTACCATGGCGGTCTTTACTATCTGCAGTGTGAGCCTCGTTGGCATACCGTTGTTCTCTGGTTTCATTGGAAAGTGGAATCTCCTGCTCGGGAGCCTGGAGGCAGGGAACCGCCTTGCTCAAGCGGTGATCATCTTAGGAAGCGTACTCTGTGCGGGCTACCTTTTTCCAATTATTCGAGTTGCCTATTTTGAGCCGGCACCGGCGGCAGATTGGCAGGATCCCGGTTTGCCGCAGAAAACTGCGCTGATTCTGTTAGCTGCCTGGGTGATGATCCTAGGCGCAGTACCAGGGCCTTTTCTGGAACTGGCTAAGAGGGCTGCGCTTGATCTCTTGGTTGTGAAGTAAATGAGTAGGTGTGTGCGAGGAGGACTTGGCGCATGACTGATCTGGTTCTGGCTCTCTTGAGCGGGGCGGTAGGTGGGATACTTATAGGTTTGATGCCCCGGGCAGGTAACCGCTTGCGCAACATAGTCGCGCTAGTATTCTCTGCAGCCGGCACAATTTTCAGTTGGCGAGTGGCCGGGGCGGTATTTGCCGGCCACACCATAAGAATATCCGGCGAAATAGCAGGATTGGCTTGGAGCCTGCAGCCGGATCCCTTGGGGGCAATCTTTGGGCTGATTGTTTCAACCTTGTGGCTTTTTGCGGGTGTGTACTCTTTTGGGTATATGGCGGGGGAACACAAACAGCGAACTTATTACACCTATTTTCTTCTGGCTTTCAGTGTGACGTTGGGAGTAGCTTTTTCCGGCAACCTGTTGGCTTTGTACTTATTCTATGAGCTTCTCACCTTTGTCACATATCCCCTGGTGATTCATGAACGAAGTAGCGAAGCTATGAAAGCTGGCGCCAAGTACATTGTCTACAGTCTATCTGGCGCAGGGGCTATTTTGATAGCCATCATAGTCGTTTACAGCTGGACGGGCAACCTGGATTTCGCAGGTGGGCCTCTCTTGGCCGCGGGTGGCCTCAGGCCTGGATTAGGTTGGGTGCTGGCTTTGTTTGTGGCCGGGTTCGGAGTGAAAGCAGCCATCATGCCTCTGCATCGCTGGTTGCCGGCAGCTATGTGCGCGCCCACTCCCGTAAGCGCTCTATTACATGCCGTAGCAGTGGTTTACTCCGGTGTTTATGGGATTCTGCGGGTAGTATACTCAGTATTCGGACACGAGCTGATGGGACAGCTACATCTCAGCGACATCCTGCCCTGGGTTGCATCCTTCACGATTCTAGTAGGAGTCATAATTGCCACACAGCAAGATGTGTTAAAGCGTCGGCTAGCTTATCATACCGTCAGCCAGCTCTCATATATTCTTCTGGGCGCTTTCACGCTACATCCATGGGGATTGGCCGGGGCTATTTGTCATATGATCAGTTATTCCACTCTCAAGGTCACGCTCTTCTTTGCCGCAGGAGTTATTGCCAAACGAACCGGCAAGGTAAGAGTGAGTGAGATGAGCGGCGTGGGCTGGCAGTTGCCCCGGACAATGGCCGCGTTTGGTGTAGCCAGTTTGGGAATGATCGGGATGCTGCCTCTTAATACCTTTTGGAGCAAGTATTACTTGATGAGAGGCAGTGTAGCCAAAGGGAAATGGCAGTTGGCCTTGGTGTTGATCACGAGCGGCCTAATCAATGCTTTTTGCTTCATCCCCACTGTAGTAGCTGCGTTTGCCGGCGAAAGAGGGCAGCTTAGCCTTGAAAAGGGGAGCGAAACGAGTCTCATGTTGGCGCCCATGCTGCTTCTGGCAGGAATTGCACTGCTGATAGGGCTTTGGCCGGGACTGGTTTGGCCCGGAGTTGAAGCTGTTGTAGATTGGTTTTTCTGAAGCGAGGAGGTTTGACTGTATGCTGCTCATACTTCTTCCCATCATCCCTCTCTTAGGGATCTTTGCCTTGCGTGGCACAAGGGGTAAGAGTATCAACATACCTTTTGCCGTTAGCTCTGTTACGCTTATTTTGGGGCAGCATTTGCTAAGAGACGTACTCGGGGGCAACCCGCTAACATATAGACTGCCTGTTTCCGGCCCGTTCGTGCCGACTTTTCAGGCCGATGCCGTGTCTGCAATATTTGTGCTTCTTGCTGCCTTTCTCTG
This sequence comes from Bacillota bacterium, assembly GCA_028709305.1. Taxonomy (GTDB): domain Bacteria; phylum Bacillota; class DTU025; order DTU025; family DTU025; genus UBA10085. The sequence goes on from JAQVXE010000050.1 coordinate 10,215, forward strand.
GTGGGTGGTCTCCATATACTCTCCTGAGTACATGAAACAAGAAGGTGGGACCCGAAGGTTTGAGATCTGTACGCTCCTGACACTCGCTGCAGTCTTGGGAGTGTTCGTGGCAGGCGACCTCTTCACTTTGCTCCTTTTCTTCGAGTTGATGACCGTAACTTCGTTCTTTTGGGTTGTCCACAGGTGGAATGAAGAAGCAATTAGGGCTGGGTATTTCTATCTATTCTTCAGCATTGCGGGAGGGCTTCTTCTGGCTCTAGGAATTGTGCTTATTGGAACAGCCACTTCCAGCCTACCCGCTGTCGGCGCCGGCCCCGTCACCCCGCTTGACTCTCAGGCCTTCTCGTGGGGCGTAGCTGCAATCGTAGCTGGATTCGGGATCAAAGCAGGCATGGCGCCTTTGCACCTTTGGCTGCCCCATGCCCACTCAGTAGCGCCAACCCCCGCCAGTGCCCTTCTATCGGGGCTCTTGATCAAAGTGGGCGCCTATGGTCTGATTCGCATCGGTGAGCTGGTCGGTTGGGGCTTGGAGTTCGGACACGCAGCGACATGGTTAGGCCCCGCCCTGACTCTCCTGGGTACCTGTACAATGCTGGTAGGGGTGCTTGCCGCTCTATTGCAGAGTGACGCCAAGCGACTTTTGGCTTATCATAGTGTAAGCCAGATGGGATATATCATTCTGGGGCTGGGTGTCGGTCTTTCTCTGGGCAAAGCAGGCGGGCTGGGCCTTCTGGGGAGCATCTACCATGTTGTCAACCATGCCCTATTTAAAGCGGCCCTGTTCCTGGGCGTCGGCGTCATCTATATTCGCACCGGCGAGACCAATCTGTATAATCTGGGCGGGCTATGGCGCAGCTTCCCGGTTACTGCCGTTCTGATGTTTCTGGCGGTTTTGGGTATTACCGGGGCACCTGGGCTTAACGGCTACGCAAGTAAGACGTTGCTCCACCATGCAGTCAGTGAAGCGGCTCAAACGGGCTTGCCTCTAATGGTTTGGGCAGAGAGGTTGTTCCTAGTCGTAGGGGTGGGCACAGCCGCTTCATTTGCCAAGCTCTTCTATCTTACCTTCTTGGGGAAACCCGCAGAGATTGAGATCTCAGACGGAAGGTCTCAGAGATTCCACGTGTCCATGGCGTTACTTGCTCTGGTAATGGTGGGGATTGGGCTCCAGCCGAAGCTCTTCCTTGAAGCTTTAGCGGTGCCGGCAGCCAAGGCATTGGGAATGGAGACTGCTGCTGCTACCATTGCCGACCTTTCTTTCTGGAATGCCAGTGATGTAATGGGTATGGTGATCACTTTGGGCCTTGGCATAGCAGTGTGCTGGATCGGACTGACCACTGGAGCATTTCATTGGACGCCTCCCCGCTGGCTGACTTTGGAGGGCCTGAGGCAGATTGTTCTCCTTGGCTTGGGTGCTGTCATCCGGAAGGGCGAAGGATACTATCGCTCCGCAATGGCCTTTTTCTCCAACATTGGCAGCGCCATCACAAGCCGTTTGCTATCGGCCTGCCAGAGGCTGGACCACTCTCGGGACGGTACCATCGGCGATATTACCTTGGCGGGTATTAGCGCTGATGCAGCAATTTTGCTGGTAGTCCTGGCTGTCCTTATCCTCCTCTATGCTTACATCGAGCTTGACTTGCCCAGCCTGCGGTTGCCCGTATCTCTGCCTACTTGGCTGAGGATACCTTTTCATCGATAGTAGTGGCTCCACTTTCGAGTTTGTCCCATAGATGTTCATAGGGTTGCGATCAAGGCAAGCATCTTGGTGGCTTTGCCGGCCGATCGATACGGTACTGGCTTCCGCTGGCAAGCGAGGCGGAGTGCTGAGCCAGCCCGGTAACGGAAGATCATGGCAGCCGAAGGCAGCCCGTACCCGGGCCGCCTTCGGCGGGCTATTTATGCGCGTTCGTCAGCGTACATCGCATCTTCAACTACGCGCTTGATCTTTCTTCTGACTGCATCGTCTTGGGCATCAGGGGTCTTCTTCAGGATCTGCACTATCTCTCCTGCTGCCTTTCCTGATCTCGTGTTAGGATAGGCTTCTGCATGTGATGAGAGGGCTCTCAATGCCTCATCGCGCACTAGTCCGGTAGCGCTATCGTAGTGGGGGGTGTTGTTCGTCCCCAGCAAGAGTCCGCCTAGAGCCTGGTTGAATCGGAGCTTCGCTTCGCCCAAGAAGAGCGAATTTGGATTGTTCTCAACATAGGCCTCCCATTCGGCCGTCCGGCGCCCCAGCTCCTTGATGGAGACTACGAGGGCCCCATCGGCGAGCCATGGCTTGTTCCTCTCCACCTCATCCAGCTCCAGAAAGGTGAGTACCGAAGTAGGCAACATGGCGCCGAATTGCTTGGAGTAGAATCCCGTGCGGGGTTCCACAGTCCACATTCCCTCCCCGGCGTAGACAGTCGTAAGGCCTGCATCCCTGAACGTGTGCGAAGCTTTCCTGTCCTTGGCGATTTGCGGAAGCCGGGCGTAGGCTGCAAGAATCTCATCTGAACTTCTTGCATCGCGAATACCTGCTATGCGTTCGAGCGATTCACCCTCTCTGCGCGCGATTCCAAGATGAAACTGCCTGAATGCCGCAAAGGCATGCTCTCTGAATGCGGGAGGCGCATTGTGGAACCTGGCCTTGTAGTCGGAAATGGCCTGTTTCACAGCGCGGGCAGGATCAGAGGAGTCTATTGACTTGAGGTATGTGGCGTATGCGTCGGGATCTAGATACGGAATCACATCGACAGATGCGATTGCCAGCTCGCCGTCGAGATACTTCCAGGCGGTACGAACGATTCCCACGGAGTTGGCATGGTAAATGGCCCATATCTTCTGGTAAGTTATGAACTGCTGTGGTCCGCCCTTTTCATCTGCCGGAGCTAATTCGGCGCCGGACACAGGATCGACCCAAATGTCTATGGGTCTGAGCAGAGCGCCCGACTCTGAGTAGTACTCATCGTACGGGTCCGACTCACCAGGCTGATCGGGCTTGCTGAGCCCCAGCAGGGTGCGGCTGTTTCTGACTTCGTCCATGACTTCTATGGTGTAATGATCGAGGCTGCTAGTTGCGAGCTCCGGTCCATGGGCGATTTTCTCCGGATCTACCATCAAACGTACATTTCCATCCGCCGCAGAGGCGATAAAGAAGTTGGTTATTCCTCCTGAACCGCCAGTGGGGATTGACACAATGATTTCGGACGCGCCGTCTCCGTTGATATCGCCCAGTAGAAGTGAACCGGGATACCCGGCGCCTCGGTCGCCCAGTGCGAGAAGTGTCTCCTCCTTCGTTGCGCCATCTGTAACAACGACTTCATGCGAACTGCAGAAGGGACCTCCGAGCTCAGACTCGTAACCTACCAAGACAACGGTGTCTGCGATGCGATCGCCTGTCACGTCTGCCTCGGTACGGAAGTGAATGATGCCTTGTGACGACTGCTTGCTGCCGGCAAACCCCCTTACAGGTATGGTCAGCAGAGCAAGTAGGGCTATCGATACCCTTGCGATTCGGTTGAATCGGGCATTATTGATATGCATATCTCCTCACCCCAGTATGGGAAGTTTTGCTATGGCCAAAAGGCCTGCTACACGTAGATTATAACGGTAAACGCTCACTATCTGCAGGGTATGTTATGGAAGAGTAACCTGCCCAATGACGGGCGGTGGTTCATGGAATGCGTTACGATGACTGGAATGAAGGGTTACAAGAGATTGAGGCTGGCCACGGCCCGCACAGTTGGACTGCTATCTTTCAAACCGGTTCAGTTCCCGATGCCGACCAGGAGAGATCGGCTCAGAAGCTGCACCGTTCCATCCTGACGGGCCCTCCAATGCTCGGTCCAGAACATGGCCTACAGCGTTGTCGATAGCCATGTCCCAGGCTGCCTTTGCACGCAGATGCCAATTCTCTCTCGCGCGATTTCCCTTGAGAGGCTTCCGCATTTCTTCGCAAGCTTCCGCTACGGTGCGTTCAATTGCATCAAGGAATTCCTTATCTAGGTGCCGCGTAAACTCATCCACGAGTATTCTACCTCTCTTTGCCTGTACCAGAAATCGGCGTTTGCATTGACCAAACATCGATCGGGAAAGATGCGGCTGGCTTCATGGCGCCGTGGGAGCGCCAGGCAGACCTATCTATAGGATTCTCTCAGAACTGTTGATGTCCTTCTTCGCGGCATGAGGTTTGACTTCTATCCGTGGGAATATCCTGGTTGACAAAGGGGCGAAGCAACGCTATCATTATGACTGACCGGTCAGTCAGAGCATGTCCGGTCGGGATGGTCTGGTTTCCGCACAGCAACACCAAGAGATCCCAGTCTCTGGGACTATCGGGACGGAGTGAGATAATGAGTTTCCTCGCTGGATTTGTGCATCGCCGCCCCTGGATTGTCATGCTTACTGTGATTGCTTTAACAGGTCTGTTCATCGTCGGCGCAACGCGAATCAAGGTCAGTTCAGGACTCCGGGAGTTCTACTCGCAGACAGATCCAAGAATAAGGTCGCTCGACCGAATAGACGAGGCTTTCGGTGGTTCCGAGTACATCATGATTGCCTTCCTGTCCGAAAGAGTATTCACTGTTAGAGGCCTTCAAGTTCTGTCCGATCTATCTCTTGCGCTGGAGGAGCTTGACGGAGTGGGCAGAGTGAGATCGATTACTAACATCGCGGAGGTCATGGGGACGCCGTGGGGCCTCGAGGTGTCGCAAATGCTTGACCATGTGCCTGACAGTGAGGACGAGGTCGAGGCGTTCAGGGCTCGAATCGCAGAGAATGGGGAAATATCAAGGGCCCTGCTTTCCGATGGTGGGGACTACGTCCTTACTCTTGTCGGGCTGAGCCCTGGCGCAGATGCCGGCCGGGTTGCCAGGTTAGTGCAGGAGGTCGTAGGAGAACTTGCGCCGGGCTTCTCTCCACACTATGCTGGCGGACCTGTCCTTGCAGGCGCCGCAGACGAGTTCCTCAAGATTGATCTGAAGAAGCTCTTTCCTGTGTGTGCAATAGTGATTGTCGTGGTTCTTTTCGCCAGCTTCCGGACTGCGGCAGGAGTTATATTACCACTTGTGACTGTGTTGCTGAGCGTTGTTTGGACTATGGGTCTCATGGGATTTGTCGGCATTCCCCTCACACAGATCACATCGGCTCTCCCTGTAGTGTTGCTGGCGACAGGCAGTGCTTATGGAATACACATCATGCACCGATACTA
>JAQVXE010000051.1 GCA_028709305.1 Bacillota bacterium
CATAACAGCGGATTTGGGGGAAAGGGGGCCTTGTCAGCCCAGTTCATCCTGGCGTTAATTGCCATACGCCCCCATCCCATTCGCGTGCCGTATCGCACCAGGCCGGCATGTATATGCGGAATTCCTGATGCAGCTGAATGAGGCTTGACGGCCCAGTCTTGCCATGTTATACTGTGCGTGTTTGATTATCCCAATCATGATATTAGAAAGGAGGCCGAACCGATGACCAGAATCGCAATGATCATCACCGTACGTTCCGGAGATGGGATCGGTGTTGCTTCAGGGGTTACTATGCCCAATTCTGTCTATATCGGCTCGGCTCGTCTGAGGTTGGGGTAATGCGTTGCTGACACGCATTTTACAGGCCGCGGGCGTGCACAAGCCCGCGGCCTTTTAGCATTCAATCCCCTATTCTGACGCCGCCGCGTTGCCTGTCGCACGTCGCTAGTCTGTCTACCCTCTAGCCAGGTCAGCATCTTGAGGAGGTCATTGACGTGACTGCAGCGATTCAATGCTATCATGCATGCAAGAGTTTCAAGGAGTCTGTACGCAAAACTGAAAAGGCAGAAGCAGGCTCTCGCGACCGGAGGGCGCATCGACGGATCGCCGACTTCATCTTGCCCTCTAAGGTCACTGTTGAGGCAGTGAAAGATGTATCATTTGACGTTAAGCGTGGAGAGATATTCGGAATCCTAGGGCCTAATGGTTCCGGGAAGTCCACGCTTATCAGGATGATCTCAACCCTGCTCATACCTGATTCGGGCACAGTGCGTGTTTTCGGAAAGGATGTTGTTGAGGACAGACTTGAGGTGCGCAGATACATCAACCGCGTGTCGGTTGAAGCTGCATTCTTCAAGAGACTGTCGGCCACGGAGAACCTTGAGTATGCTGCAAGGCTCTATGGGCTAGACCCCAAGGAGGGTTTGCTCAAGGCAAAGGCTATACTAGCTCGGTTGGGGTTTCCCAATAGCAAGGTTGACGTGTCATTGGAGAACCTGTCACGTGGGATGCAGCAGAAGGTGGCCATAGCCAGAGCTTTGATGACTGCGCCTGTGGCGTTGCTTCTGGATGAGCCCACAACAGGCCTTGATCCAGTCTCGAAACGTGATGTCCAAGACTTTGTGCTCGATGTTCGCAACACTCATGATACGACGGTCATACTGACCACTCATGACATGGAGGAAGCGGATAGACTGTGTGACCGCATAGCAGTCATCCACGATGGGGAGTTTGTTGCATTGGATACGCCGGAGAACTTGAAGCGGCAATGCGCCAATGGGAATGGGCATCTTCCCAATCTGGAGGAGGTCTTCTTCCGACTGACGGGTAGAAGCCCGAATGAGTGGGAAACAGAGGGAGAGGATGAATGATATGAAGCCCGGATCCGTGGTTGGCTACATGAAATCCGGCTATGCGCTGGTGCAGCGAAACTACAACTTGATCAAGCATGAGATGGGCTGGGAGATTGTCAATACCATCTACCAGGTTGTGAACGCTCTCACTATAGGCTTCATAGGTGTGGCTGGGCCTCAGGAGGGGCTGAACGAAAGGGTGCTTTTCCTCGTGTCAGGCGCTCTGCTCTGGGGCTTTCTTTCCATCCTCTTTCATGAGGTTGCAGAGTCAGTTGCCTGGGAGAGATGGGAAGGAACTATTGAGTATTCGTTCATGGCCCCACAACCGAGGGGCGTATACATGTTCGGCGTGTGCATGTGGGCGATCGCCTACGGGCTGGTTCGAGTGGTGATATGTCTCACCGCGGTGACCCTGGCGTTCAACATCTCTCTGGCAGAGGCGAATCTCGGAGGAGCTCTCCTGACACTTGCAGCCTCGAGCCTTGCCTTCATTGGAATGGGGCTTGCGGCGGCAGTACTGCCCCTCATATCTCCGGAGAAGGGCTCGCAGGCGACTCACATCTTCCAAGCCGTTGTGCTGCTGGTGTCGGGGGTATACTACGATGTGGCGGTTCTTCCTGCATGGGTCAGGCCGTTGTCGTACATATCCCCCGCGACATACACGCTGAGGGCGGCGAGAGCTGCACTACTTGAAGGCGCTAGCGTGAGGATGCTCTTGCCTGACCTCTTGGCACTTGTGCTCTTGGGAGCCATCTTGATTCCCGTGGGGTTCTGGATCTTCTCCATCGGAGAGAACTACGCGATGCGCACAGGCAAGCTCAAGAGAACCGGATAGGCCATGTTCCAGCTTGCACGCCGGCGTCGTTTCGATAGACGCATACAGCATGAAAAGGCACGGACGACCCAGGGATCGACCTGAGCGTCCGTGCGTCCTATTCTCGGCTATGGTTGTGAGATACAGCTAGCGGTAGGAGACGATCGCTTTGATATCCTTAGAAGTGTTGTAGATGCCAACATATAGCCTACGCCCGGCTCTGTCGTGGAAATACCCCGCTTTTCCACCGTTGCCGGTCACCTCACATACATTGCTCACTGCAGGCAGAAGCTCCCCGTCAACTCTCACTTCAACTGGTTCTTCTGGCACATTCCATACGCGGAGCGTCTGGACGTGCATGGCGCATGTAAAGTTCTCTTCATGAGTGTCGACTGCAACTTCCAGGCCTCGAGCGGTTCCGCTGTCCGACGTGCGGCAGGATATTTCCACCAGACCGGACCTGCCATTCTCGTAATCGAGAGTCTCTCCGTCATCTACGTACAGGGAGAATGTGCGCTCCCATGGTCCTTCCTTGGGGAAGACATCGATGATTTCTAGGACCTGCTCATGTTGGCCTACGTAGCTCATCTCTCTGCCCCATGGGATAATGGCCCCTTGGCGCAGGAATACAGGTATCTCGCCCAGCGAAGCGCTTACGAGGAGGGGCTCTCCAGGGCTTGATACTACCACGCCGTTGAACAGGTGGGTCCAGTCTCCCCTCGGGAAGTAGACAGGTCTGCAGTCTGCGCCTGGCATGTATATGGGCGCTACCATAATGTCGGGGCCTAGCATGAACTGGTCGCTCATGGTATGCGTCTTCTCGTCGTCTGGAAACTCAAATACCATAGGCCTCATTACAGGCGTTCCGTGATCTGCGCATTCCTTCATCAGCGTGTAGATGTAGGGGATGAGCCGATAGCGAATCTTGATGAACTCTCGGCAGATGGACGTGTAAGGCTCCCCCAGGGTGTAAGGCTCCTGCGGGACTGTCCAGATCGCTGAATGGTTCCGGAAGAGCGGAATGAATGCGCCAAGCTGGGTCCAGCGGGTGACTAGCTCAGGGTCTGAGTCGAATAGAAATCCGCCTACATCGGCGCCGACGAAGGAGACTCCTGAGAGGCTCAGATTGAGGCACATTGGGATCGACATCAGGAGATGCTCCCACCAGCTTGAGTTATCGCCCGTCCATACACAGGCGTTTCGCTGGATCCCTCCGCAGCCGGCTCGAGAGATGACGAATGGACGGACTCCAGGCAGAAGCTTACGGAATGCCTCCTGCGTCGCCTCGCTCATGAGATTGCCATAGGCATTATGGACGTAGGCATGGGGGACTTCCTCGCCTAGGGGGCCGTGGAGGGCGTCGTCATCCATTGTCTTGCTCTCGGTGGCAAAGTTCGAGGGTTCGTTCATGTCATTCCATATGCCTCGCACTCCTGCATCGAACAGGACCCGATGGTTGCCGGCCCACCAGGAGCGTACATCAGCTCGGGCGAAGTCTGGGTATGAAACAGTCCCCGGCCATACCGTGCCCGTATAGTCCTTGCCATCAGCTTTCTTTACGAAGCATTGCCTGTCGCGCCCTTCGTTGTATACCCAGTAGTCTGGATCCACTTTGACGCCTGGGTCTACTATTGCCACAACCTTGAAACCCATGTCCGCGAGGCGCGACATGAGTTCCCTTGGACGCGGGAAACCCTCCGGTTCGAAGGTGAACACGCGAAAGCCGTCCATATAATCGATGTCGAGGTAGATGGCATCGCAAGGGATGTCCGCCTTTCGCAGCGCTTCGGCAACCTCGAGAACTTGGCTATCAGGGCAGTAGCTGAACCGGCATTGGTGGTATCCTAGTGCCCACAGAGGCGGCAATTTCATGTGGCCGGTGAGCTTCGCATATCCTCGGACTACGTCTGGTATGGCAGGGCCTGCGAAGAAGTAGTAGTCCAGCCTCTGTTGGGACGTTCCGAACCAGTATTCGTCTTCAGGCGTTTCGGGAATCCCGGTTGGCTCAGGAGGAATCTTGGAGCTGTTTGACATTGGATGGGGTTTCCCCATATTGAAGGTGGATCGTGCAGCTGTATCCATAAACAGCCCGTATGCTAATCCACCGGATAAAGCTATGAAAAATGGAATTGACATGTAGAGTGGGTCTGTGTCAGGTGTATACGGGCAGTCATCTGTGTTCCACAAGGTCATGGCAGTGCCCCGTTTGTCTAGAGAGCCGGTTCTTTCGCCGAACCCGTAGAAGTGGGTGTGAGGATCGAAAGTCTTGTAGCATCCTGCCCCTTCTTCACTCCAGCCCATTCCTTGCATAGCGCTGTCACGGCATAGGAGTTTGCCATCAGGGCTGTAGAACCCTATTCTGACTGGGTTCTTCGAGATTTCGACCACGACTGCGGGTGTCGAAATAGTCACTGACTGGGAACCTTCGTCTATTCTGACCTCGGAGTTCGGCCATTCTTGCTCCACGACAGAAAAGGATTGTGGAAGCCGGGGATGGGCCTGTTCCAGGCGAGTCATGCATACTCGCACTACGTCATTGGCGATTACAGACACATCCACACTGGAAGTTGCAGTTTCGACAGAAACGGCATGCCCATTGATACTCAGGTTGAGTAATGGGCCAAGTGGTGCAAAGCCTTTGCGTGACATTTCTCATCCTCCATGCGGAATGTAATATATTAGAATGTTTGCAGTTGATAACCATCCCGTAGTTCTAGATCGAGATGAAATAACCTTCTAGGTGTAAGAGTGAGTGCTTGGACTAGTGTCCAAGTATGTGGTTGACAAGACCAACGACGATCTACGACATCAATATGGATGGCGCAGAGCAGGCGAACGGTTTGCCGGCGATGGAATGTGCAGCTGGAAGCGGGCGACTCAAGGTGGCGCTGCGTGTATCAACCGCCAACTGGGACATTGGCTACCGGGCCCATTCTGACGTGTGCGTTTTCAGCCCAGGGTTTATTTGAATATAGCTTTTCTGTATGCTATACTGAGCTAGTCAATGACAACTGTGAGGTCTACACCTCGGAGGTGAAGAGGTTGAAGGATAATATCCATCCGAAGTTCCACATCACAACTGTAACATGTGCTTGTGGCGAGAGTTTTGAGACCGGGTCTACCCGAGAGAACATCAGGGTTGATATCTGCTCGAAGTGCCACCCGTTTTCCACCGGCGTTCAGAGAGTCGTGGATACCGGCGGACGGGTTGAGAAGTTCCGCAAGAAGCATAATCTTTAGCTAATTATTCTTGGGGGCGGCTTCAATAGTTGGGGCCACCCCCAAGGGGCATGTACTGTCGGAGCCCACTCGGGCTCCGGTTTTTTGAGTTTGCTGCGCTAGGAGGGTTCGGTGTGCGAGGAAGCATGCTTGGCACAGGGTGGATCGAAGTAGTCTGTGGCTCCATGTTCAGCGGAAAGACCGAAGAGCTGATCCGAAGGGTGAAGCGGGCCAGGATCGCCAAGCAGAAGGTGGTGGCTATCAAGCCTGCGTTGGATGTTAGGTTCTCGTCCAATGATGTAGTATCTCACGGAGGCGACAAGATCGGATGCACTCCTGTGAGAGATTCGGATGATGCTGAAGCAATGATACCCGATGATGTGCAAGTTGTGGCTTTCGATGAGGCGCAATTCTTCGATCGCGGCATTGTTGATCTGTGTGTGCGCCTTGCCGACCGAGGTGTGCGGGTGATAGTTGCGGGGCTGGACTGCGATTTCAGAGGCGAGCCTTTTGGCCCCATGCCGGAGCTTCTTGCGCGTGCGGAGTATGTGACGAAACTTTCAGCAATCTGTGTTAGGTGCGGCAATCCTGCGACCAGAACCCAAAGGATCATTGACGGAAGGCCTGCGAATTACTGCGACGAACAGGTAGTAATAGGCGCCAGTGAGATGTACGAGGCAAGATGTCGCAGATGCCACGAGGTTCCAGGAAGACCTACTCGGAGCCAGACAGGAGGTAACCAAGGATGAGTCCTCGGTACCAATACGGAGGCCAGGCTGTTATTGAGGGCGTGATGATGCGCGGCCGCGATAGCGCGGCCATTGCTGTACGCCGCCCGGATGGCGACATATCGATAAAGATGCGGGATATTGACAACACAAAGCGGCCGTCTGTACTGAAGGCCCCTTTCATACGCGGGGTCGTCATGCTCGTCGAGTCCCTAGTTTTGGGGATGGAGTCGCTGATGTACTCGGCGAATGAATCGTCAGAGGAAGAAGAACAGCTGTCGGGAGGAGAAGTCGTACTCAGCCTTCTTATGGCGTTTGGTCTTTTCGTCTTGCTATTCATAGTGGTTCCCAACGTAATTGTCGCGTTTATGCAAAAACACATACCCAACGTCGTGTTGGTCAACCTGTTAGAGGGTATTCTTAGGATCGTCATATTCCTCGTCTACATCGTGGTGATCTCGAAGTTAGAGGACATACAGCGCGTTTTTGCATACCATGGCGCAGAACACAAGACCATAGCGGCGTGGGAGGCAGGCGAGGAGCTCACGGTGGACAACGCGCGCAAGCACAGCACGCTTCACCCGCGATGCGGAACGAATTTCCTTCTCATCGTTATGGTGTTGGCCGTTTTCGTATACAGCCTCCTTGGCAAACAGACGCTGGGGGAGCGAATTCTTAGCCGGTTGATCCTTCTGCCTGTAGTGGCAGGATTGTCTTACGAAGTTCTCAAGCTGGTTGGCAGACCGAATCCTTCTCCGTTCATCCAATTGCTGTCTGCCCCGGGCTTGGCGCTTCAGAACTTGACGACGCGTCAGCCTGACGACTCAATGTTGGAAGTGGCGATTGCTTCCCTCACGGCTGTCATAGAAAAAGATCAGGCCGCAAGTGATGCGGCGGTGAGGCAAGATGATTAAGAAGCTAAATGAAATAGAGGCGAGATACGTTGAACTTGAACAGCAGCTTGCGGATCCTGCAGTCATTGCTGATCAAGTTACGTACCGGAAACTTGCCAAGGCCCATTCAGACCTTGAGGAGATTGTGACGGAGTACAGGAAGCTCAAGGACGTAATGGCCGAAATTGAGTCCGTCCGTGAGATGCTGGGCGATCAGCTAGAACCTGAATTGCGTGAGCTTGCCGATGAGGAGCTCGATGAGTTAGAGTCAAGCCGGATCGCTCTAGAGGGGGAGCTCAAGGTTCTTCTACTCCCCTCCGATCCCAGAGACGAGAAGAACGTCATTGTGGAGATACGGGCGGGAACAGGTGGGGATGAGGCAGCACTCTTTGCTGGCGACCTGTTCCGTATGTACGCTAGGTATGCTGAGCGCCACGGGTGGGAACTGGAGGGCATGGTTTCAAACCCGACGGAGCTGGGAGGCTTCAAGGAAATCATCTTCATGATTTCCGGAGACAGGGTGTACAGCCGTCTCAAATACGAGAGCGGCGTGCACAGGGTGCAGCGTGTGCCGGAAACCGAGGCGTCTGGCCGAATCCACACTTCTGCGGCTACTGTGGCAGTCCTGCCGGAGGCCGAGGAGGTAGATGTGGAGATTGATCCCAACGATCTGAAGATCGACGTGTTCAGGTCTTCGGGGCATGGTGGCCAGAGTGTGAACACCACTGACTCGGCCGTTAGGGTCACGCATGTCCCTACAGGCATGGTTGTTACATGCCAGGACGAGAAGTCACAGCACAAAAATAGGGACAAAGCTATGAAGGTCTTGAGGGCAAGACTCCTTGAACAGCTTGAAGAGGAACGGGAAGCCGACATTGCGGAGACGCGGAAGAGCCAGGTTGGCTCGGGCGACCGAAGCGAACGGATCAGGACTTACAACTTCCCCCAGAGCCGGGTGAGTGATCACAGGATAGGCTTCACAACTCATAGGCTTGATGGCGTTCTCGACGGGGAGCTGGACGAGATAATTGAGGCGCTTATCCTAAATGAGCAGGGTGAGAGGCTGAAAAGGGCGGAATAGGAGCAAACCAATGGGTGCAATGGGCCGCGGGAGGCAACTGCTTGACATACTAAAGCTGGCTTCAGATTACCTGGCCAGACAAGGCGTAGAGGCTGCAAGGCTCGACGCCGAAGTGCTCTTGGCACATATCCTGGAAATGGACAGGATTAGTCTTTACGTGAATTTTGACCGGCAGTTGGATGAGGCAGAGCTTGCCGGATTTCGCACAGCTCTCAGGCGTCGCGCCTCTTGCATGCCTGTGGCTTATATCACAGGTTCCAAGGAGTTCATGTCGTTGGATTTTGCCGTCAATGAGCATGTCCTGATACCTCGTCCCGAAACTGAGATACTCGTGGAAACAGTGCGCGATCACTTCGTGCGCACTTCAAAGGAGAGGCCGCGAATCGCCGACATTGGCACAGGGAGCGCTGCAATAGCCTGCTCCCTGGCTGTGCTCTTCCCGAATGCCCGGATAATTGCTTCCGATATCTCCTCTGAAGCTCTGGATGTAGCTATGGACAACGTAAAACGCCACGGTCTTGAAGGACAAGTTGTATGCGTGCAAGGAGATCTCCTTGAAGTTCTCGCTCCAGGAACGGAATGGGAGCGGGTCGACGCCATAGTCTCCAACCCTCCATACATTCCCCTGGCTGAGCTCGATACCCTAAATCCTGAGATATCAGAATACGAACCCCGCGGCGCGCTGGATGGAGGGCCTGATGGCCTGAGATACTACCGAAAGCTTGCACAGGGAGCCATAGAGAGACTCGCTGATGATGGGTTCATGGCTCTTGAGGTAGGAGACGGGCAAGCACAAGATGTTATCAAAATTCTGGAAGATGCGGGATTTACGAACGTGGAGAGTGTTGACGACTATTCCGGGACGGCCCGGGTTGTGGTGGCGACCAGATCTGCTGTGTCAGGCTCAACAAGCAGGAACGGTATCGTGGCAGACTGCATAGACGGAGGCGATGCTGATGCTTGATGCCCCAGATGAACAAGGGAAGCTGGCTACGGTGCGGATCCAGGTCGATCCGCGGGGCCCAGCGGATACCTTGGAAGAGGAGCTTGGGGAGGCTGCCCGGGTTCTCAGGCAAGGCGGAACGGTTGCATTTCCTACAGAGACCGTTTACGGGCTGGGCGGAAATGCGCTGGACAGGCGGGCGGTGGCCCGCATTTTTGTAGCTAAGGGCAGGCCGCAGGACAATCCGCTCATTGTTCACATAGCGGAGATGGAAGCACTTGAGACTATCGCGTCATCCGTATCGCCTGAGGCTAGAAGGCTGGCGGATCGTTTTTGGCCCGGTCCGCTCACACTGATCTTGCCGAAATCAGACATAATCCCTAACGAAGTCACTGCAGGGCTGGAGAGTGTGGCGGTTAGAATGCCGTCTCATCCCGTGGCTTGCGCCTTGATTCGGGCTGCCGGAGTTCCAGTTGCAGCGCCATCGGCCAACATGTCGGGAAGGCCGAGCCCAACCGCGGCTGACCACGTGTGGCGTGACATGGCCGGGCGAATAGACGTTCTTGTTGATGGGGGCCTTACCGACATCGGAGTGGAATCAACTGTCCTTGACATGACCTGTCGGCCTCCTGTGATACTGAGGCCAGGAGGGGTTGCTCTTGAAGCCATCAGGGAGCTGATCCCGGAGACGAGGATTCTAACGGGCGCAGATGATGTGGATGCGACTCCGAGATCTCCGGGCCTAAGGCATAAGCACTACTCTCCCTCATCTGAGCTTTGGCTTGTTGTGGGCGAGTGGGAGTCGCAGGTGCGGGAGATAGAGAAGAGGGCACAAGCTGAGGCTCGCCGTGGAAGGCGCGTAGGGCTTCTGGTGAGTGCGGAGACTGCTGCCGAACTCCGGGCTCTGCTCGCGCTTGAATCGGATGTTCCAGAAAACAAGAGCCTGAAGAGGAATATTGTTGCTGCTGAGGTCGGGTCGCGAGGCAATCTTTCAGAAGTGGCCTCAGCCCTCTTCGATGGCATGAGGCGTCTGGACGAGGCAAATGTTGGGATAATATTTGCGGAGTCGTATGATACTGCCGGTGTGGGGTTGGCAATCATGAATAGATTGACGATGGCGGCTGGTGGACGAGTCGTTAGGGTTTGAGGCGAGGCAGGAAATGGTCACATTTCGGAGAAACTCATCGAATGGGCGGTGAATGTGGTGCTCCGTAAGATCTTGTTTGTTTGTAGCGGGAACACGTGCCGCAGTCCGATGGCTGAAGCCATCATGCGAGGGATTATCGAATCAGAATTCCCCGAAATGGCAGGCAAGGTTATTGTGGAATCGGCTGGTGTTTCTGCTGTTGACGGCGTGGCTGCATCAGATAGCGCATTGGTGGCGGTGGCTGAGATTGGCCTGGATCTGTCAGCTCATCGCGCCAGGCCTCTTAGTAAGAAGCTGATTTCGGAGGCCGACACAATACTTGCAATGGAGAGCAAGCACATAGCCGGAATCCTGGCGCTGGATCCGTCAGCCGCAGATCGTGTTCGTACCATTGCTGATGCGGATATCGCAGACCCCTTTGGGGGCTCACTGCAAGAATACAGACAGGCCAGGGACGAGATTGAGGCGGCTGTACGACGATCCCTGAACGTAATCAATCGAGGTGGCACCGGATGAAAGTAGCAATTGGATCAGACCATGCAGGTTATGATGTTAAGAAGGAAGTGCTCAACAAGATTTCGTGCGAAGGCCATGACGTCAAGGACTTCGGAACGCATTCGCATGAAAGTGTAGACTATCCAGATATTGCTCACGCAGTGGCTGAGGCTGTTGCCCGCGGCGAATGCGATAGGGGCATTCTGATCTGCGGGACCGGAATAGGGATGTCGATCGCGGCAAACAAGGTGCGAGGGGTGCGAGCCGCACTATGCCATGACGACTTCACTGCTAAGATGGCCAGAGAGCATAATGACGCTAACATACTGACTGTTGGTACCCGCACCACAGCAACATATGGAATCATGCGAATGGTAGACATATTCCTCTCTACGGAATTTGCAGGGGGCCGGCACACAAACAGGGTGAACAAGATCGAGAAGCCTGAATGAAGCTATCGGGGGTGCGTAGGTTGGGAGAAGTCCATGTAATTGATCATCCATTGATACAGCACAAGATAACTCTGATAAGAGACAAAGAGACGGGACCAAAAGACTTCAGGGACTTGGTGAGCGAGGTTGCCATGCTCATGGCGTATGAGGTAACCCGTGACATGCCGGTCGAATCTATCGAGGTAGAAACCCCGATAACACGAACATCAGGCAAGCAGTTAGCAGGGAAAAAAGTGGCCGTTGTGGCCATCCTCAGGGCCGGCCTGGGCATGGTAGACGGAGTATTGAAGCTGATCCCTGCAGCAAAGGTTGGACACATAGGCCTTTATCGCGATCCTGACACGCTAAGGCCGGTCGAGTACTACTGCAAGCTTCCATCAGACGTATCAGAACGTGAGCTGATCATGCTTGACCCAATGCTTGCCACAGGTGGTTCTGCCTGCGCGGCGATTCAGTTTGCCAAAGAGAGAGGGGCCACCAACATCAAACTAGTGAACCTGATTGCAGCCCCGGAAGGCATCCGCTTGGTCCAGAAAGTCCATCCTGATGCCGAAATTTATGTTGCGGCAGTGGATGAACGGCTCGATTCCCACGGCTATATTGTGCCTGGATTGGGAGATGCCGGCGACAGGTTGTTTGGAACCAAGTAGAAGCGCGTATGCGCAGGCAGGGAAGGTATCAAGTATGGATCAATTGGGCAGGGACAGGCCTTCTTGGGACGAGTACTTCATGGAGATAGCAAGGGTGGCCGCTAAGAGATCCACCTGCCTCAGGAGGCAGGTGGGCGCGGTTGCTGTGAGAAACAAGCAGATTCTTGCGACTGGATATAACGGAGCTCCTGCAGGGCTTGCACATTGCAGCGAAGTTGGATGTATTCGTGCCACGCTTGGGATTCCGTCTGGCGAGCGCCATGAGCTCTGCCGTGGGCTCCACGCAGAGCAGAATCTCATCATCCAGGCGGCCGTGCATGGAGCGGCAATATCCGGCGCTACTGTATACTCCACTTTCCAGCCATGTGTGGTCTGCTCAAAAATGTTGATCAATGCAGGTGTGGCAAGAGTAGTCTTTGCAGGGGAGTATCCGGATAGACTAGCACATGAGATGCTGCAGGAGGCTGGTGTGGAACTGTCTCGGGTGCAATAAGCAACAACGAGAGCTCAACTTTGAATAAGCCTGCGATGGCTTACTGCAGAACCGACGGGAGTGCGACAACTTGAACAGGTATTTGACGGGTTTCCTGTTCGCAATTGCATCATCATTTATGCTCACTCCTCAGATAAGGACCTTTGCCTTGAAACGAGGCATAGTGGATCGTCCAAGAGAGAGACGAGTACATAGGATTCCTGTGCCCTTGCTTGGAGGGGTGGGAATATACCTGTCATTTCTTGCAGCGTGCCTGCTTTTTGCAAGAATTGATAGGAACACTATTGGACTTCTTCTGGGCGGCGCTATCATCGTTGCCGTAGGAGTGTGGGATGATATCCGCGAGCTCAATCCCAGGGTCAAGCTTTGCGGCCAGATTGCAGCCGCTGTGGTGTTGGTTCTTTTTGGGGTTAAGATCGAATTTGTGACCAATCCGTTTGGCGGGATGATATATCTCGGGTTTATGTCGGTGCCCGTCACAATTGTTTGGCTTGTTGCGTTCATGAACGTAATCAACTTCATCGATGGTCTTGACGGCTTGGCTTCGGGAGTATCTGCCATCGGGGCTGGCGCAATGGCGTTTGCCGCTTTCCAGACCGGCCAAATTCAGCTCGTTATCATGTCAATGGCGCTGGCGGGCAGCGCATTGGGCTTTCTGTATTACAATTTCAATCCTGCTTCCATATTCATGGGCGATGCAGGAGCTATGTTCCTCGGGTTTGCCATAGCCGGGATATCGGCCATGGGCGCGTTGAAGACTCCGGCAACGTTGGCATTGGCAGTTCCTGTGCTGGTAATGGGAGTTCCCATACTGGATACGGTTTTCGTAATCTCAAAACGCGTTCGCCAGGGTGTGCCGGTATCAACAGGAGATAAGGGACACGTGCACCATAGGTTGCTAGCCATGGGAATGACTCAGCGCGAAGCTGTTCTTACGCTTTACGCAGTGAGCGGGCTTCTTGCCGCAACTGCTTGCGGATTGGTCATTGTTAACCCTCGGATCGGCCTTGGGGGAGCAGTTGTTGCATTTGGTGCCCTCATAATTGCGGGCGAGAAGTCCGGCGTCATGAGACTTGGGTCTCGCCGGAAGACGGGCGAATGATGGTTGGGCCACTGTGCCCTGCCTATCGATGTGTTGGAGGTTGTTGAATGGGACGGATCAAAGTCCTTTCTGTCTTTGGTACTAGGCCGGATACGATAAAGCTTGCGCCTGTAGTCGCAGAGCTCTCCAAGCATCCGGAGATGGTATGCTCTGTAACTGTAGGGACTGCGCAGCACCGTGACATGATGGATCAGGTTCTTGCAGTCTTCGGCATTTCGCCCGACTATGATCTTGGGATTATGCAGGACGACCAGTCTCTTTTCGACATTGCGGAGCGAGGCTTGCGGGGACTTGAGGAAGTTCTTCTTCGCGAGAAGCCTGACATCACGCTTGTTCACGGGGATACGTCCACAGCCTTTGCTGGGGCGCTCGCTTCGTTCTACTGCAGGACCGCAGTAGGTCATGTAGAAGCTGGTTTGCGTACGGATCACAAGTTTGATCCTTTTCCCGAGGAGATGAACCGGAGGCTCGTAGGTTGCCTTGCCGATGTGCATTTTGCGCCTACCACTGACCACCTGGAGAACTTGCTTCGGGAGAATTTCCCCCGCGAGAACATATACGTTACAGGGAACACTGTAGTCGATGCAGTTATGCAAGTTGCCCGCAGCCGAACGGGATACTCCGACCCTGCACTTGCGTCACTGGATCTTGAGGGCAGGAGGATGATCCTGGCAACTGCTCACAGGCGCGAGAACATAGGCGAACCCATGCAGAACATCTGTCGGGCTATTCGCGATGTATTGGCCGACCACCCCGATACTGTAGTCGTGATGCCGGTCCACCTGAATCCTAGAGTCAGAGAAACAGTAATCCAGGAGCTCGGCGGCGTTGAAAGGTGCCATCTCGTCAATCCTGTCAACTACCCCGACATGGTCGGCTTGATGGAAGCTTGTTACATGGTGATGACTGATTCCGGAGGGCTTCAGGAGGAAGCTCCTGCTCTTGGCAAACCGGTGCTTGTGCTAAGGCGAACAACGGAGCGGCCGGAAGGAGTGAGGGCGGGAACTTTGCGGCTCGTTGGTGTAAGTAGGGAGCGGATCAGGGAAGAAGCAGGTATTCTTCTTGAAGATGACGAACAATACCGAATAATGGCCAGCGCTCCCAACCCCTATGGTGACGGAAACGCAGCTCGCAGGACGGTTATGGGAATACTCCATCATTACGGGCTCATTGATGAACGGCCTTCCGATTTCATACCCAGATAGTGTCGGGAAGATATTCCCGGTTGTGCTCTGGATACGCCCGGTGCTAAACTACGCAGGGAGCAGATTGCTTGTTCTGGGATTGGAGGAGGTATAGTGGGTTCTCTCGTTATCAAAGGCGGTGCGCCGCTCCACGGCAGAGTGCGCGTGGGGGGCGCGAAGAATGCCTCCTTGCCAATTCTTGCAGCTTCGCTGCTCGCGGGCGGTTCTTCTACGGTAGAGGATGTGCCGGAGCTGTTGGATGTTGAGACCATGTGCGGGGTTTTGTCATCTATTGGCGCCCGCATATCCAGGGCAAAAAACAAGGTCATAGTAGATGCCACCGAGATCTCGTCATTTTCCCCCCCTTATGATTTGGTCAGGGCGATGCGGGCGTCTTTTCTGGTTATGGGGCCGCTACTAGCACGCATGGGCTGTGCCAGAATCGCACTTCCCGGCGGATGTGCCATAGGTTCTCGCCCCATTGATCTTCACCTGAAAGGCTTCGCCGCGTTGGGAGCCGAAATAGACATAGGATACGGACAGATAGAGGCCAGGGCAGACAGGCTCGAGGGTGCCCGAGTGTATCTGGACTTTCCCAGTGTCGGAGCTACGGAGAATATCATGATGGCCGCCGTGCTTGCATCTGGAACTACGATGGTAGAAAACGCAGCTCAGGAGCCTGAAATCGTCGACCTTGCGAACTTTCTGAACGCTATGGGTGCGCATGTAAGGGGCGCAGGGACTACCGTCCTTCGAATCGAAGGTGTGCCAGAGCTGGAGCCTACAACTTATATGGTGGTTCCTGATAGGATAGAGGCGGGAACTTTTATGATAGCTCCTGCAATCGCGGGGGG
>JAQVXE010000052.1 GCA_028709305.1 Bacillota bacterium
TTCCATGTACCTCCCAACGCGGCTGGCCGTGGCACTGACTCAAGCCCTGCGGGGCTCAGTCAGCCGCGGCCGGCTTTGTCATCTCCCAAATGTCATCCTGCATTCGCCAGCTGAAAGCGCGCTTCGAGCCCGCTCCGGCCATTGGTACTTTTCGCAGTACATAGTATCATTAGTCTGGCAGGTCACCTGAGAAATTGCCGTGGCCGGCATCACACATGCGCCCTCAGCCGAAAGCGGATGGCGCCTGAGGTTGGCCTGGCGCCATCTGACCCGCACACGCGTTGGCAAACTACTAGGAGGATCGCGATGCTCTACATACCAAACGATTCAAATGACCCACGCTTCAACCTAGCCTTTGAGGAATACGTGTTGAAGAACCTCGACATGGACGACTCATACCTTCTCCTCTGGCGCAATTCCCCCACCGTAGTCGTCGGACGTTTCCAAAACACGCCTGACGAGGTGAACGAAGACTACATCAGGAAACACGGAGTGAACGTGGTAAGGAGAATGACTGGGGGCGGAGCCGTCTACCACGATCTGGGGAACCTCAATTTCAGCTTCATCGAACGGAAGACCGCTGAAGGAATAGACATGAAGCTCTTCTGCAATAGGATGGCCCGCGCGCTTAATGGCGTAGGGCTCGCAGTCGAAGTTAGTGGAAGAAATGACATGACTATCGATGGACGGAAGTTCTCCGGCAACGCCCAGTACATCTACCATGACAGAGTGCTCCACCACGGAACTCTCCTGTATGACTCGAACCTCAGCAACGTGCAAGCGGCACTCAACGTCAAGCCAGACAAGATTGCCTCCAAAGGCATCAAATCAGTCAGAAGCAGAGTTGCGAACATCATAGACTACATGCCTGAACCGCTCAGCATTGACCAGTTCCAAGAATCCCTCCTCTTGCAGCTCTTTGAAGGCGGTCCTGTCAGAAAACGGGCCCTGACAGAAGAAGACGTGGACAAGATCGCTAAGCTTGTAACCGAGAAGTACTCCCTCTGGGAGTGGAACTACGGAAGGTCCCCTGCCTACAATGTGAGCAACCGGGGACGGTTCGGCTGCGGCGAGGTTGCCATGTACCTCTGGGTGGACGGGGGTATGATCCGGTCTTGCAGGATCCATGGAGACTTCTTCACCGCTCGCAACATAGACGACCTTGAGCAAGGCCTAACCGGAACTGAACACTCCAAGCAAGCCTTGCAAAAAGCCTACCACGATGTGGGCGTGGCCGAGTACCTGGAAGGCCTGAAACTCGATGAATTCCTGGGGCTCGCAGTTGGGCCGGGCACCGCCTAGGAAGTACTCCGCACCCAGGCCCTCGCTCCTCCCCCCCCGGGCAGAAATGAGATGGCGACACCGCGGCATCGCCAACCTCGTCGCTAACCGCCTGGCGGGTCTGTGCTGCTATTTCTTCTCTGTTACTATCTTCACTCCCGCGCTCGCGCCTATCCTGTTGGCGCCTGCAGCAACCATGGATCTGGCAGCGGCGACGTCGCGAATTCCGCCCGATGCCTTAACTCCCATGCTCGATCCAACAGTCTTCCTCATCAGAGCAACATCTTCTACAGTAGCTCCGCCATGACCAAACCCGGTGGACGTCTTGACGAAGTCGGCGCCTGCACGTTTGGCAATGAGGCACGCTCTAATTTTCTCTTCATTGGTCAACAGGCCCGTCTCAATTATCACCTTTACAAGGGCCTGCCCTGCAGCCGCATCGACTACTGACTCCATGTCCCGCATGACGTATTCGTACTCGCCCGACTTCAAAGCGCCGATGTTCATGACCATGTCAACCTCTGACGCGCCGTTTGCGATAGCGTCCCTCACCTCAAACGCCTTGGCCATGGCTGTAGTCGATCCCAACGGGAATCCGATGACCGTGCATACGGCAACACAGCTCCCCTTAAGCAGCTCATATGCGAACTTGCAGTAGCCTGGGTTAACACAAACCGAAGCGAAACCATATGTAACGGCTTCTTCGCATAGCGTCTCTATTTGATCGTATGTCGCATCCGGTTTCAACAGAGTATGGTCGATCATGGCAGCCAGCTCGGTATCGACACCTTCAGGAGGGCACTGCACTGCCTTAGCCTCAATAGCCCTGGCACAGCGCCTATTGCAGGTGTAGCCTTCCCGTGTACAGCAGATTTCGCCAGAAACCTTCTTGATCAGTCGGTCAATATCCATATTCGCACCTCCGCGATCACTCGATTCTGTCAATTGCCAATATGTTGTCTATTCGCGCCCGTGGTTCAGCACTCCTGCGTCGCAGTTGTGGCGTTTGCGATGGGGATTTGGCGATGAAGGCCAACTACTTAACTGGGTGACCTATCAGTGGGTCATCCCTTCAGCGCTCCGGCGAGCAAGCCTCTCACAAAATACCGGCCAAGCAGAACATAGATGAGCACGGTGGGAAGGGCCGCAAGGATCGACCCAGCCATTGGCAAGTTCCATGACACCGCCTGGCCGCCGGCTAGATTGGCTAGGGCAACTGTTATGGGCTGTGCGTCGGGTCGCGCCAGCGTTACAGCGAAGAGAAACTCATTCCATATCTGCGTGAATTGCCAGATGCACACCACAAGAAACGGAGGGCCTGAAAGGGGCATTATCAAGTATCTAAAGATCCCGAAAAAGTTGGCCCCGTCTATGCTGGCCGCGCCCAAGAGCTCGTCAGGGATCTCCTCGTAGAAGCTCCTGAAAAGTAATGTCGTTATTGGCAAGCCGTACACCACGTGCACCAGGATCAGCCCTGGCAGTCCCCCGTACAGTTTCGTCTTCTGCATGAACTGAAAGAGGGGCACCAGTATGCTCTGATAGGGAATGAACATGCCGAATACGATAAGCGGCATGATGATATTGGCTCCGGGAATCGGATACTTGCACAGCACATACCCATTGAGAGAGCCCATTGCGGCTGAAATGAGCGTGGCCGCGATGGCCAGTATGAAGCTGTTCTTCAGGTGCGGGGCAAACTGCTTGAAGGCTATGGAGTAGCTCTCCCAGTTGGGCACAGACGGCAATTCCCATGCCGTCATGAAATTTATTTCCCCTGGCGCCTTCAAGCTCGTAACAACTGTCATGTAGACAGGGATCAGATAGGCGATTGCCAGAAGAACCGCCAGAACCTGTACCATCACCTTTGTGGCTCCTTTGGGTTTCATCTCCTATCACTGCTCCCCTGTCCTGAATGAATTGACCAGATAAGGTATTATCAATAGCGAAACCAAAATCAGCAGTATCACTCCGATAGCGGAACCAACAGCGAGCTCATTGCCGCGGAAAGTCTTAAGGAACATGGTTATCGCAGGCACAGACGTAGGATAGTGGTCAGGGCCTGCCATGGCGAATATCAGATCGAAGATCTTCAGAGCTATGTGCCCGAGGATCACTATCGCGCTCGCGGTGATCGGCTTGAGCAACGGCAAGTCTACGTACCTGTAGATCTGGAACTTGCTCGCCCCGTCAACTCTGGCCGCCTCGCGGAGCTCATCTGGTATGGTGCGGAGCCCTGCAAGATACAGAGCCATGGTGTACCCTGACATCTGCCATACAGCCGCAATCACCACGCCCCAGAGAGCCTTGTTGAAGCCGTGCTCTTCCGGAAAGTCCAGGAGCCTGATTCGCGTCAAGGCTCCGCTTGCAAAGATCCCGACTAGCACAGCGCATATGATCAACTTGGTGCGTAGTCGTCTCTTCTCGCCGCGACGCCAATGGCCGTAGGCCATGAGAGCCAGTATTATCAGGGCAGCAAGGCATGTGTAATGGAAGATGTGGGACCAATCGAAGATGAGGCTCTGCTGGCGGCTTGACAACCAGAGGAACTGGCCTGCGGGCAATCCCGCCAGGGTGGGCAAGACGTTAATACCCCCTCTCGGCTGCAGCATCCACCGCCAGATTGTTCCCGTGACCACGAGTGAAAGAGACATCGGATACAAGAAGACTGTCCTGAAAAACGTTTCGCCCCAAACGAGTTGGTCGATGAGCGTGGCCAAAAGCAATCCGACAAGCAGGGACAGGCCCACAAAGAGCAATGTGAAAAAGAGCATGTTTGTGAGGTCCTGCCTGAATCGCATGTTGAGAAAGCCCGAGAACAACTCCTTGTAGTTGGTCAACCCTACATGATTGATCTCAGGCGTAAGCGACATAGCTGCTTCCTGTCCCCAATCTGTCATCGACGCGCGCATGGTTTGAGCAATAAATCCGTACACGAATATTCCCAGCAATACTATGGACGGCAGGATAATCACGGCTGCCACCAGCTGGTCCCGTCGTGATTGCATGCCCCTCACTGTCCTTTCTCATGCATTCGCAGGGCAGGCCCGCCGCCTACGGGCGACGGGCCGTTCCCATCATTGCTCCTGCTTTAGGCGAACTTCCTACTTTCCAACTCCAGCCTGAATCGCCACTGCCTGCGCAGCATTGGCGGCGGCCTGAGCGTTCTTGCTTGCCAGGAAGATATCCATGACCGTAGCGAAGTCATTCATGAACCTCTCATTTGCAACGACCCCGTGAGCCAGAGAACCGACGATCTTGTTTGTCCTCCAGTCACGAGCTGCACTTTGCAGATACGCATCGTATTTCGCCAGATCCGAGTCGGTTCTTGCACTGATCGATCCTTTGAGCGGGTTGAAGGTGTCCTGACCGTCACGGCTGCCGAGCATCTTGAGCCATGCTATAGCGTTCTCTCTGTTGGCACAGCCTATCGGCAACCCGAAGGAGTCGGACAGCATCATGAATATGCCCTTCGTGCCGGGCGATGCCGCCCATCCGAACCCGGTTCCCGGCTTCAGCTTGAGGGTAGTCGTCATATAGCCTGAGGCCCAGTCACCCATGATATTGAAAGCAGCCTGTCCCTTGACTACCATGTCAGTGGCCTGCTGCCATGAGAGCGACGGAGCGTCAGTATTCGTATACTTCAGAATCTCGCCGAACATCTCCCATACCTTGATGGCTTCAGGGCTCTTCCAAGAGAGTCTTCCGTTCCACAGCTGCTCATACTTGTTAGGGCCGAGCACAGCAAGGGCCACGCTCTCCCAGAGGTGGGTAGCGGTCCAGTTCTCGCCCACTGACAGCGGGACGATCCCCTTGGCTTGCAGCTTTGGAGCTATCTCCAAGAACTCCTCCCACGTGTTGGGGACGCCTACGCCCCACTTGGCAAGGTTGGCGGGTATGAAGTACATCACGTTTGATCGATGAATATTGACAGGCACTGACCAGATTCCCTTATCGGTGCTGAGCAGGTTGAGCAAGTCTGCCGGGAATGCCGTGTTCCAGCCTTCCTGCTGGTACAGCCAAGTAAGGTCCTCCATCCTGTTGGCAACTACCCAGGTGCCGATGAGCTCCTGGCCGGCGTGGACCTGGAATGTGTCTGGCGGATCCCCGCCCAGCATCCTGGTCTTCAGAACAGCCTTGGCGTTCACGCCAGATCCTCCGGTCACCGTAGAGTTGATTACGCTGATTCCCGGATACATCTTCTCATACTTGTCTATCAGAGCTTCGAGTGCAGGGCCTTCATCTCCGGCCCACCAGGAGAAGATCTCGAGTCTCCCGCGGACAGCCGCACTTGCGACAGCTCCAAACATCAGGACGATCGATGCACACATCGCAGCAAGCTTGATCCATCTGGATGTCCTCATTAATATCCCTCCATCGTCTTATTGATGCAGTCGGCGGATCCGACTCCACAAACCGCCATGCCCGTCTCGATGCCACGGCTTTCTCCTCGCATCACCTCCACTCTGGTTTCGTTGCTACTCAGCCCCTGCCCCATCAACGACATCTGCTACGAATGCCCTGGACTCCAACGCGCCCTTCCGCATCGGACCGGTTGGCAAAGCGCCCTCAAGATCGGGCAGTGCTGCTCTATGTACAAGACTTACAGTGCATCCTCCGAAGCCTGCCCCTGTCATTCGCGCTCCAAGAACGCCGTCAGTCTTCCGGGCGATTTCGACTGCCATGTCAAGCTCAGGGCAGCTGACCTCATAGAGATCCCGGAGGCTCTCATGGGAACGCCACATGAGATTTCCAAAGGCGCCGAGATCCCCCCGTGCTAGAGCTGCCACACCATCCTGAACCCTCTTGTTCTCCATTATCACGTGTTCACACCGGCGAGCCACGACTGGCGGAAGCGCGTCTCTCGTCTCCTGAAACAAAGAAACGTCAATATCACGCAGGGTGTGGATGCCGCCGCGCCCGGATAGGGCAGAAATCATCCTTGCGCCTGCTTCCACTTCTTCCCTCCGGCGATTGTACTCAGAATCAACTAGCCCGCGCCTTACGCCTGTGTCGAAGATCACGAGGGCCACATCTGCCCGGTGAAGCCCCAATCCAACCAGCTCATGCTCAAGGCTCCTGCAATCCAGGTAAATTGCGTGATCCGCCCGGCCAAAACACGAAGCCATCTGATCCATGATTCCGCAGTTGACTCCGACGAAGAGATTCTCGGCTTTCTGGCAAACCAAGGCTATCCGTCGCCTGACTTCAATGGCGCGCTCAGACTCGAAATTGCGAATTACAGACGGATCCATTCCAGCGGCGACGAGCAATGAGATAGCCGAAGCGACCTCGAAAGCCGCGGATGAGCTCAGGCCCGCACCTTCAGGCACATCTCCTGCTATGACTGCGTCAATGCCCGAAAGGCACGCCTTGGCATCGCCCTGCTCCCCGTACTCTGTGAGAGCCCATGCTACGCCTCGGAAGTAGTTGCTCCAGGGAGCATCGTCTGAAACGACGATGTCGTCCAGGGAAAACTGCGCCATCTGATCGTAAGAGCATGAATAGAGACGCACATTCCGGTCCGGGCGAACCCTGAAAGCGATCGCCACATCGTGCCCTATGGCAACGGGCAGCACGAATCCGCCTGAATAGTCAGTATGTTCACCTATCAGATTGACCCTTCCGGGCGCCCGTGCAATACGCACCTCGTCCTCGGATCCTGGGAACCGCGCTTCAAACTGATCGATAAGCCAACTGCTATCTACGACCACCGGCCCCGTCCCCTCCGACGCCTTCTCCTTCCGCCGCGCCGACATCGGCTGGAGTTACATCTGCGGACGCTGCGCGATATACGGCTGCACGCAACGCCTCAGCAGTCTCCTCAGGAAGCGTGTCGTTTATGAACGTGCCCCCGCCTGATTCGCACCCTGCGAGATACTTGATCTTCGTTGCCGTTCGATGCAGAGGATAGAACTCTATGTGAAAGTGAGAGTGGCTCCAGTCGCCCTCGCAAGTCGGGGCCTGGTGCATGATCATCATGTAAGGAAGTGAGAAGCCGAACAAGTTATCGTAACCGGAGGTCACAGCCTTCAGGATCTCAGCAAGTGACCTTTTTTCATCACATCCGAAGTCGAGCAGGCTCAGTTTGTGGCTTTTGGGTGTAACATGAACCTCATAGGGGTATCGCGCATAAAACGGCACAACCGCCGCGAAATGCGAGTTTGAGGCGACTAGCCTCACCCCATCATCAAGTTCCTGCTTCAGGAGATCGCAGAAAAGGCACCTGCCAGTTGCTTCCCGGTGTTCACGGGCAGACTCCAATTCCCTGGCAGGAATCGGAGGCACGAAAGGGAACGCATAAATCTGGCCATGAGGATGATGGAGGGTTACCCCTACGGCATCACCCTTGTTTTCGAATATGAGGACATAGTCTATGTAGTCGAGGGATCCAAGCTCACGGTATCTGTCTGTCCATACTTCAATGAGGTTTGTGATGTGATCGACATCAAGATCTCGGAATGTGGTTTCATGTTCATCTGTGTAGAGGACTACTTCACAAACGCCCTGTGCAGGCTTGACTCTGAGAATGTCAGTGCCTGCCACTACAGGCCTGTGCGGAACAGGCCTGAAAGACGGAAACTTGTTCTCGAAAACCACAATCTCGTAGCCCGAATCCGGGACTTCCGTAGGAAAGGACTCATCCCGTGTAGGACAAAGAGGGCAGAAGTTCTCAGGAGGCTTATACGTCCTATCTTGCCGGTGTGTTGCTGTAACAACCCACTGCTTGAGAACAGGGTTCCATCGCATCTCCGACACTGTCCGTCACCCCTCCCCCTCTGTCTGCAGGAGTGGCTCGATGCTCAGCCCCGCCCGGGTCAGCTTTGCCGGGGAACGAATAGAATATCAGATACCTACCATCGTCTTTAAGAATCTTCTTCTTGATCACCTGATCGTTCTCCCTCATGTCGCTTATCCGTTCATTCGCTGCATCAATTGTCGAAGCCGTTTGATGGCCACGCAACCCTATCTTGCCAATATTCTTCTACGCCAGTAAGAGTATTCCTGCACACTTAGGCTTGCCAACCCAATCGATGCTCCACAATTAGCCACACACATCCGCGTCTAGACGTTTGGCGACATCTTCCCATACAGAGGCAGATATTGCACAGACAGCAAGTTGTTTGGGCCCTCTGCCCAAGCATGCCACAAGCCCCGGCTTCGCCGCTCACGTTCGGGCGGCCGTTCTTCTGCGCGTGGCATGCCGGGATATGGGCAGGCAGCATCTAGAGGATGATCTGCTGCAGCAAGAGCCCTTCCTATGGCATCGATATCATTGTGGGAGCTGTCGGCGTCGAAGCTCATGAAACCCTGCAGGCTAGTCGAGCGGCAACGGAAACGGCTTGGGCAACACTGCTCCACGGAGATTGAACTTTGCATGCTGGTCCTCTATCACCCTGAGGTAGTCATCGCCGCTTCGAATTCGCTCCGCAAGATCGCCTATCCCCGCCTTGAGCTGAGCCAGGTGGAGGATATCGAGGATCACGTGTTCGACCGCCATCTGAACAATCATAGGGTTTGTGGTTACGATGCCAAGGTTCTCATCATGCCTGATATCGCCCACCAGCACGTTCCTGCAATCAGACGCCACAATGATGCGCCTGTTGGGCCATTTCTCCTTGATAATGTCATCTGCAAGCCCGTACTCGTATATGGTGCCCACCGAAAAGGGCACCTTGGTGTGGCAGAAGACTATCACCGTCCGCCCCGCATCCTCCGCGGCTTTCAAGTCCTCCTTGAGAGGCACGCAATCGCTGCCCCAGGCAGAAACGACCACTTCATGCCTGGCTCCGCTGATAAGCTCCCGCGCCTTGCGGATGGTATCGTCGTATCCAGCCACACCCAGTATGTAGCTCTCCTCCGACACCCCTGACTCCACTTGCTTGAGCGAACGCTCAAGGTTGTCGAGGTTGCTCTCATAGAGCTCCCTGTATTCCTTTAGCAGCTGGGAGGGTGGCAACGGAGCGTACATCACCGGATCGGAATCGACCTGCAGAACTAGTCCCTTATCAAGGAGCCTATCGAGGACTCCATAAACCACAGACCTTGTAATTCCCGACCGCTTGCTCACTTCATAACCATTAGCAGGACCATAGCGCAGTAGCGCATGATACGCTCTCGCCTCGTTGAGAGACAGGCCCATATCTTGCAGAACTTCGACGAGTGCAGCCAATTTGCTCTTGCCTCCAGACGGGAAATAGTGTAGTAGTAATATTAACCACTACTATTCTACTGGCCGCGCGGATGGCATGTCAACGATCTTGTGCGGCCGATGGGCTCTGCCTCGTGTTTCCGAACCATTCCCCTGCTCTACAGGGAGATTACAATGCTCTGCAGAAACCTGAACGGAGAAACGGAGGTTTGAGGACGTGACTTCTCTCGACGGCATCTTGGCCGATGGCGCGCTCACCCGTGTCCTCCGGTCCTTCAAAGAAGCGACGGGAATAGCGGCGCGTGTCGTCGACCCTACAGGCTCAACTGCCACAGCTTCCCGAACATGGGAGGACTGCGCCTTCTGCCGCTTGGTCCGCGCCTCGCAGGAGGGCGACAGCCGCTGCTCGGAGTCGTATGCCTATGCAGCAAGGCAAGCAGCAAGCCTGGGAGACCTCTACGTCTTCCAATGCCATGCCGGCCTCGTGTGCTGGGCCGTGCCCCTGGTAAGCGAAGGCGCTCTGCTCGGCGCAGTCCTCTGTGGACAGGTCATCATGTGGGAGCCAGACGAATACCTCGTTCGGGACTCCATGGAACGCCTTCGCGATCTTGATATCCCCCTCCTCCACCTTGAAGCGGCCATAGGAGAACTCGATCACGTATCGACTGTTCGCGTCCAAGCCGCCGCAGAACTGCTCTTTGCAGTAGCCTCATACGTAGTTCGTTCTGAAGACCTAGCGCTCAAACAGAGAAATGAGATATACAGGCAACAGCGGCTGCTCGGCGAGGCTATCCAGGAACGCAAGCGCATTGAAGAGCAGTTCTCCGTCCGCGGACTCTACTCCCCCCAGCAAGAAAGGGAGCTTCTGTCAGCAGTCCGCAGCGGGCAGCGAACCGAAGCAAAGCGAATGCTCAACGATATCCTGGCAGGTATCTTCCTCAGCCAGCCCGACCGCCCCGACATCATCAAAGCCCGCCTACTTGAACTCGCCGTCTTCCTTGCCCGCGCGGCAGTGGAGGCAGGCGCCGACCCAGAGCGCATACTCGGCCTCAACTACCAGTCCATCCAGGATCTATCTCGTTGCAACACCTTCGAAGAGGTATGCTTCTGGATAGTACGGGTAATGGACGAGTTCATCGATGCCGTCCATGAGACTCTCGACTCGCCCTCCGGGCAAGTGCAGGAGGCCATACTGTTCATGCGAAGTAACCTCTCTTCCAAGCTAGCCGTGGCTGACATAGCGTCATCCGTCCACATCAGCCCGTCTCACCTGAGCCATATTTTTAAAGAGGAGACAGGCATGTCGGTGATGGACTACTTCACAGCCCTCCGCATCGATGAGGCCAAGCGCCTCCTGGCCATGCCCCACCTCACAGTCGCCCAGGTTTCGGCCGCAGTGGGATTTCAAGACCCCGCACATTTCAGCCGATCATTCAAGCGAATGGAAGGGATCTCACCAACCGCTTACCGCCAAAGCATGATTTCAGCAGGATAGTGCATGAAACCACAGAACAGTCCATGGACTTCATTTCCCATTCCTCTAGAATTAGGGTTGGTGAATATTCTCAAGACAGGGGGTCAAGGTATTGCACGACTACTCGGACATGAGAGAAGCTTTGGAAAGTGGCAATGCACCTAAAGTGAAAGCCCTTGCTGAACAAGCCCTTGAAGAAGGTCGAAGAGCAACTGAGATCCTAAGCGAAGGCTTGATCGCCGCCATGAGCGTTGTTGGCGTCAAGTTCAAGAACAACGAGATTTATGTTCCGGAAGTGATGGTAGCTGCAAGGGCTATGACGGCGGGCCTCAACGTGATCAGGCCCGTACTCGTTGAGACCGGCGCGCCGTCTGAAGGCAAAGTCGTGATAGGCACGGTTAAGGGTGATCTGCACGACATCGGAAAAAACTTGGTCAAGATGATGTTTGAGGGAGCAGGCTTTGAAGTCATAGACCTCGGAGTCGACGTCACGGCCAGCTCATTTGTGAACGCAGTCAGGAGCGAACGCCCTAACATCTTGGGAATGTCAGCCCTGCTAACCACGACCATGCCGGCTATGAAGGCTACCATAGATGCGCTGGAAGAAGCGGGCATCAGGGATCAGGTGAAGGTCATCATAGGGGGAGCGCCCGTCACTGACCATTATGCCAAGGAGATACGGGCAGATGGCTACGCAGCAGATGCCAGTTCAGCTGTGGACCTTGGACGCAAGCTGATCTCCGCGTGAGGAGGCAGTGGGTTGGCACTGATAGAATTAGTGAAATCGTCTGGGAGAAGGCTCGTTGCCCCGCTGCTGGGCTACCCCGGGGCTCAACTGACCAATTCCTCTCTCAAGCAGAACGAGTTCAATCCCGTGCTCCATGCCAGTACCATGGAGAAAATCGCAGCCCGGTTCGCACCTGATGCAGTCTTCTTCATGATGGACCTGTCCCTTGAAGCGGGCGCGCTTGGCCTGCCGGTGAGATACCCGCTCTACGAGTCGCCCTCTGTAGAGAAGCACCCAGTCAAGGAAGCGTCTGATCTTGACCGTCTTCGCGTTGTCGATCCGCTGGACGACGCAAGGCTAGTAGCTTACATTAAGACTATGGAGTTGATGAAGCGTAGCATCTCCGTGCCATGCGCAGCGTACGTTGCTGGGCCCTTCACCCTGGCAGGATTGCTCATGGGCGCATCTGACATTGCCATGGCGACCATCACCGATCCCAAACTTGTCCATCAGACAGTCAAATTCGCTCAGAGTATATGCATCCGCTATTCACACGCGCTTGCCGAGACGGGAGCAGATATGATAGTAGTGCTTGAGCCTACTGCCACATTCCTCTCCCCCCGGTCATTCGCGACATTCTGCGGCATGTATGTTCGGGAGATCATCGAGGCCGCAGGCATGGCTGAGATGATGATCCTTCACATATGCGGCGACACGAAGCACCTTCTTCGCGAGATGTGCGCCACCGGAGCCCACGGGCTGAGCCTTGATGCCCCTATCGACCTGCGCGCAGCAGCAGATGTGGTGGACCCTGATGTCGTACTCATAGGAAATGTGGACCCCGTTGGAGTAATGCTCAATGGAGACGCAGACCAAGTGGCAGACGCAGTGCGCAAGCTCCTGGATTCGATGTCGGACGTGGAGAACTTCATACTGAGCACAGGATGCGATCTGCCGTACGAGACGCCCCACGAGAATATCGATGCATTCATGGATGAAGGAAGACGATAAGAATTGGCCTCAATCATCTTGCCAACGGAGAGAATAACAGCTCAAGCTAACCCCGGAGAGACACTCGCCTCCGCGCTTCGCCGCGCAGGCCTACGCTTGTACGCGCCCTGCGCCGGCCGGGGCATATGCGGCAAATGCAAGCTCGTAGTTGGAAAAGGCCTCGGAATCTCTCCGCCCGCCGACAGCGAGCTTGCACACCTTTCGGCTGACGAGATCTCCTCAGGAGTGAGGCTCGCCTGCCAGGCAACGATCTCAGGGGAAGCAGATGTCACCGTCTTGTCCCGAATTGTGCCACAAGAGCAAAACGCCTCCATTCTGACAGAGGGCAGATCATCAGCTGGTCGAGTTGTGCTGGACGATGCCCGCATCAAGATGCAAACCGCATTTGTCGACCCTGAATCCCCTGCCCGTTCAGACTGGGAGCGAATATCACTGGCCTTTTGCTTGCCACAGGGTTGCAGGCATGATGGCAGCGGTTCACCTGGCCAAAACGGGCAGGCCGCAGCTCCAAACGTTCAGCTTGCCCAGGCAGTCTCGAAAGCAATGGCCAGTGCTGCAGATCCGGCTGCAGTGCAAACCCAGGTACATCTTGAGAAGCTGGCAGCCGCGTCCCCCACATCCCCCCTTTCCAGCCTCGGCAACAGCGTGGCACTGACCGGAGTCTTCATCGACGGAGAGCTGGCAGACGTGTTCGCTGCAACGGCCAAGTTGCCGCGGGACGGAGAACATGGCGAGTGGTCTCCTCTCGGCATCGCGCTCGATGTAGGCACAACCACCGTAGTTGGATACCTGGCAGACTTGGTGACGGGAAGAGTAATCGGGGCCCGGGGAGCCGTCAACCCACAAACAGCCCACGGGGCCGACCTGATCTCCCGCATCGCCTACTCAGAATCGGAGCAAGGGCTTGAAACTCTCAGGCTCGAGATTATCGAGGCCATCAACGGGCTTGGAAGTGGCCTCCTGGCTGACGCCGGCGCGTCGGCTGATGACGTCTACTTAGTCGGGGCTGTTGGCAACACATGCATGCACCATCTGTTCTACGGGATCTCCCCAGGTCGGCTGGCCAGGATCCCTTACGCCCCTGCAGTCCTTGAATCCGCTCCAAGCTCCCCGAAAGAGGCAGGCTTGACATGCGCCAATCCCGGGGGCAAGTTCTTCTTTCTGCCCAACATAGCCGGGTTCGTAGGGTCTGACGCAGTGGCGGTAGCACTGGTTGCAGGCATGAGCGAAGGCACCGCGCCGACGCTTGCCATCGACATCGGCACCAACGGGGAGATCCTCCTTGCAGCCAATGGGAGAGTCCTCGCATGCTCGACTGCTGCCGGACCCGCCTTTGAGGGAGTGAACATATCCTGTGGGATGATTGCTGCCCCGGGGGCGATAGAGAGCGTGCGCATGGGCGAAGATGACATCGAGTGCTGCGTCATCGGGGATGCAAGTCCGGTGGGGATATGCGGTTCGGGGTTGATAAGCCTCGTCGCAGTCCTTCGCGAGGCTGGCATTATCGCAGAAGCAGGCGCCTTCGACCCGGACAGAGCCGATCCGGCAAGTCCTCTTGGAAGCCGGCTCGTCCGGGGCCGAGATGGACTCCAATTCGTCCTGGCCAAATCGGGGCCGCAAAACTCCGATGTAGTCCTCACTCAACGCGACGTTCGCGAGTTGCAACTGGCCAAAGCCGCCATCCGTGCAGGAGTCGAGATTCTTCTTGCAGAAATCGGGATTAAGGCTGAAGAGCTCTCGCAGATAGTTCTTGCCGGAGCTTTCGGGACCTATCTGGATACCAAAGCCGCCACCTCTATTGGATTGCTTCCCGATGCAGGCGACACCCGGTTGGTCTCCCTGGGAAACGCCGCAGGCCAGGGTGTGATTCTGGCACTCGCAAGTGCTAAGGCATATGAGGAGGCGAGCAGGCTGGCAAAGGTAGTGGAACACGTGGAACTAGGAGCAAGTCGGCTCTTCATGGAGGCTTTCACAGAGTCCATGCTTCTTGCCAGAGGATGAACGGAGCATCGATCGCATGGATGACTTCATTCTGGAGCAAACCATAATAGCCTTGAGCCCCGAGCCGGTTCCAGCGGAAGAGGTCCTCGGAGCCCTGGGAATGTCGGCTGAGATTGGAAATACCGGAGATAGAGGTTGTGTGCCTTCGGCTGACCCCCGCCTTCCGAACGCCAGTGCCTTATCGGCCACACTCTCCGCTATCTCCGAGGCCAACAGGGCCATCGTCGGAGGCCTGGCCATCCCGCGCGGAGTTGTAAGAGTCGTCGCGATAGAGTCCATAGCGGATAACGGGATCCTTCTTGACTCAAGCGGTAAGGCTGGCGGCATATTCGTGCCTTGCAGCGGTAAGCTTTATGAAGGGGCAAGCCATGTGATGCTTGCGATAGCTACCATAGGTCCCCTCCTCGAGCGCCGAGTGAAAGCCGAATTCGACGCCGGCGACCCGCTCGCTGGAGTCGTCCTCGATGCCATGGGAACCATCTCTCTGAGAAGCCTTACATCCCACATCAGGCAGACTTTCGCCCAGCGTGCAGCTTTACGTGGAATGGAAGTTGGACCTCGAATAGCGCCTGGATGCGAAGCGATGCCGCTTGAGGCCCAGAGGTCTCTCTTCT
>JAQVXE010000004.1 GCA_028709305.1 Bacillota bacterium
CTTCAGAGATTCAAACTCATGCATCTCGGCTGTTTCAGCTTCGACCAAGCTCTCATAGAATGCATGATACTCGTCTTCGTTCATCGCGCAGTTGGCGTAATCCGCATCGCCTTTGCCATATCGCGATGCCCAGTACACGCGCGACCAATCCACGGAATAACCGCTTATGATCGGAGCGACAGCATCAAAGAAGTAAAGGTGCTCGCGGCCGAGGATCGATGAGATCTCCTCAGAGAAGGCCGGCGATGTTAGAGGCCCGGTGGCAATAACAACTACTGCTCCTCGAGGCGCCCTGACGACCTCCTCCCGAACCACCTCAATCTTGCCGACAGCCTTGAGCTGCTTCGTGACCTCCGCGGCAAAGAGCCCTCGATCAACTGCCAGAGCCTGCCCTGCAGGAACGCGAGTCTTGTCGGCAGAGCGCAGAATGATTGAGCCTAGAGCGCGAAGCTCCTCCTTGAGCAAGCCCGGAGCAGTTCCCACTCGATCGGAACCAAGTGAGTTGCTGCAAACGAGCTCCGCGAAGTCACCCGTAGTATGCGCAGGCGTCGACACGCCCGGGCGCATCTCGTAGAGCTTGACGTCAACACCCATCTGCGAGGCCTGCCACGCAGCCTCACTTCCTGCGAGCCCGGCGCCGATGATGACTACCTTACTCGGAGCCCCCAGCCTCTCCGCTTTACTTGCCACGGTCAGAGCCTGCAACCTCCTTCCACGAGTTCCCACATTCGGCATTCGCACACTTGTACGCCACGTCGCGACTTCTTTGCCTCGCAGTAGTGAATGAGCCGCATATGGGACACTTAACGTTGGTTGGGCGATTCCATGCCACGAAATCGCAATCCGGGTAATTAGAACAGCCGTAGAACGTCCGCCCCTTCTTGCTCCGTCGTTCCACCACATCTCCACCGCACTTAGGGCATTTCACGTCAAGCTTCTTCACAATGCTCCGTCGATAGGTGCACTTGGGATAAGCCGGACACGCAATGAACTTGCCGTAGCGCCCGCTCTTTATGACTAGTTCGGTTCCGCATTCAGGGCATGGCTCCCCTATAGGTTCGTCCTGGATCACGATCTTCTCGGCGACTTCCTCCGCCTTGGCAAGGGTTTCCGAGAACGGCTTGTAGAACTCGTCGGTGACCCTAATCCAATCCGCTTTGTCCTCCTCTATGCTGTCAAGCTTCTCCTCCATCTTCGCCGTAAACTCCAGATCTACAACAGAAGGAAAATGCTCGCTCAGGAGATCGCAAACTGCCAGCCCTACCTCAGTTGGCACGAAACGTTTCTTGTCGAGCTCTGCGTAGTCCCTTTTTCGCAGAGTATCAATTATCGGCGCGTACGTGCTAGGGCGCCCGATGCCGTGCTTCTCAAGCTCCTTGACTAGGGTCGCTTCGGTGTACCGCGGGGGCGGCTGAGTAAAATGCTGCTTCGGAAGAAGCTGCACAAGGTCGAGCCCTTGTCCAACGTCGAGAGCAGGAAGTTCGCGCTTATCCTCATCCTTGGAGTTCTCGTCATCGCGACCCTCCGTGTAAATCACGGTAAACCCGTCGAACTTCACCTTCTGGCCGGTTGCACGGAATCCGTGCTTGCCTGCAGATATGTCCACCGATGTCATCTCGTTCACGGCATCCGACATCTGACTCGCCATGAACCTGGACCATATGAGCGTATAGAGCCTGAGCTGATCACGGCCCAAGCTCCCCTTGAGGCTTTCGGGCGTGCGGTCCACAGAAGTAGGCCTGATCGCCTCATGCGCATCCTGCGCTCCCTTTCTCGACGCATATCCCCGCGGCGACTTGGGAACGTACTTCGACCCCCATTTGTTGCGAGCGTAGTCCCTGGCAGCCATCTGCGCCTCCCGCGCCACGCGAGTGGAATCTGTACGCATATATGTGATCAGCGCCACATGCCCTTCTCCCGCCACCTCGACTCCTTCATAAAGCGCCTGTGCGTTCGACATAGTTCGCCTGCCCGAAAAACCAAGTTTCCTGAAAGCCTCTTGCTGCAGGGTACTTGTGATGAACGGAGGGGCAGGCCTCCTGGCTTGGTCTCTCACGTTTATCGATTCGACCACATATTCGACACCTTCAAGGTCCGCGAGGATTTTGTCGATATCCTCCTTAGAAAGGCGCTTGTCGTCCTCAGGTACAAAACGCGCCTCAAACTTCTTGCCGCGTGGTTTGGGAGAAAGCTCGGCGCCGAGGCTCCAGTACTCCTCTGACTCGAAACTCTCTATCTCGCGCTCTCGGTCGCATATTATCTTGAGCGCGGAAGACTGAACACGTCCGGCCGACAGTCCGGGTCGCACTTTCTTCCAAAGGAACGGACTGAGCTTGTATCCTACGAGCCTGTCAAGCACTCGCCTGGCCTGCTGCGCATCAACCCTGCCCTTCTCTATTGGCCTTGGGTTCTTGAGAGCGTTCTTCACAGCATTTTCAGTTATCTCGTTGAATTCGATCCGGCATTCTGATTCCGGATCTACGCCAAGTATGTAGGCTAGATGCCACGAAATGGCCTCCCCTTCTCTATCAGGGTCGGTAGCCAGAAGTATCGTATCCGCCTTCTTGGCAGAATCCTTCAACTCACGTATCACATCGCCTTTTCCGCGGATGGTTATGTACTTAGGAGCATAGTTGTTGTCAACGTCCACTCCTAACTGGCTCTTGGGCAAGTCTCTTACGTGACCAACTGACGCCTTCAGTGCATACCGGCGCCCAAGGAACTTAGATAATGTCTTTACTTTAGCTGGCGACTCCACTATTACGAGAGTCTTTCCCATACGGGCACCTCCAAAGTCTGGATGTCAGAAACAGTTTATCCTAGGCAGAATTCCAGGTCAACACCGCCAGGCCCTAACACGTAACCTAGCAGGCTCTATCCCCGCATTTGGCTCAGTGCCGCCTGGTGTACCGCATGCCAGGTTCGCGGTCTATCAGGCCTGCAAATTCCAGCCGCGTCAGGGATGTCAACAGCCTCTGAGCGGGCAACCCTAACTCCATCTGAATTGTCTCAAAACTCGTGTTTGCAGTCAAAGAGTCCAGCACAGCATGGT
Source organism: Bacillota bacterium (assembly GCA_028709305.1). Classification (GTDB taxonomy): domain Bacteria; phylum Bacillota; class DTU025; order DTU025; family DTU025; genus UBA10085. The sequence continues at coordinate 3,053 of JAQVXE010000004.1, forward strand.
CTACCTGGTCAAGAATTCCTCCCGAGAATCGAATCGGGCCGTCCCCCGCAGCCAGAACGCCCCTGGACACAAGCCTGTCAATAACTTCGCCGATGTCGAGCAATGGTTCAGCCTGCGTGCCCAACATCTGGTTCGCTCCGACAGAGGTAGGCCTGTTGATGTCGCCAGGGACGGCAAATACGCACCTGCCCTGCTCAGTAGCGAAGTCAGCCGTAATCTTGGCCCCGCTTTTTGCAGCCGCTTCCACAACGATACACGCTTCAGACATGCCGCTTATGATCCTGTTCCGAGCAGGAAACGTGTCTTTGCACGCCGCCCATCCTATGGGAAAAGGAGAGATCACGCAACCTGAAGCCGCTACTTCTTTCATCAGCCGCCTCAGCCTTGACGTCATGCCATCCCCCAAGCCTGCCCCAAGGACCCCTACAGTGAGGCCTCCAGCCTCGATTGCGCCACGGTGGGCAGCAGAATCAATACCCCGGGCCAGCCCGCTGACTACGCCGATGCCGGCGGAAGCGAGCAAGCGCCCGTATCTTCTGGCAATCGCAACCCCATAGGCAGTGGCCTGCCTTGACCCAACCATCGCAACCCAAGGGACTTCCGTCAGTCCTCGGCTTCCCACAGCATAGAGAAGAATGGGCGGATCATGTATGTTGCGCAACGGAGCAGGATAGAGCACAGACGGGCACGGGATTATGCGCGCAGATATCCTCGAGGCCCGGGATATCTCGTCCATCCCCAGTTTCACAGGACTACTTACTCTCCCTGCCCAGTTCCATTGGGCACGTCGGGTGTATGGGGGAGGCTGCCCACCACGCCTCGCAGCGTTGAGACCTTCTATGGCCGACCCATACTTTTCCAGCATTCGAAGGAAGCTGCGCGACCCAAATCCTGGGACCGAATTCCAGAAAACCCAGGCTGCAAGCTCTCGGCCTTCCGGCTCGGGCACATCCTCCCATCTCAGCTTTAGTTCCCTGTCAGCCATGTAAACACCTCGCCCTCTCTGCAGAATCAAGCACCCTGTACTGAATCGCCTCCAGCACGTGTTCATCCTTAACCTGGCAAGAGCCATCGAGATCCGCAATGGTCCTGGCTACCTTGATGAGCTTGTGGTAAGCTCTTGCCGAAAGAGCCATCTTGTCGACCGCCTCATACAGCAAGGCGCTGGCAAGGGGCGAAAGTGACGCCACACTTTCGATGTTCCGCGAATCCATGCCGGCGTTCGTGGCAACTGGGTTGGCAAACCGTCGCTTCTGCCTTGCTCGAGCCTGGCTTACATTCGCACGAATCTGGGCCGACGAGCGGTACCGCTTTCGCCCCTGCAGATTGGACCGGCTCACACGTGGAACATCAATCTGAATGTCGATCCGATCGATCACAGGGCCTGATAACTTCCTCTCATATCTAGTGATCTGCTCTCCACTGCACACGCACGGACGCTCCCAATCCCCAAGATAACCACAAGGGCATGGATTTGCAGATGCAATCAGCATGAACATCGAAGGGAAGACGACCCTGACCCGGGAACGAGATATAACAACATGTCCGTCCTCTATGGGGCCCCTCAGGCACTGGAGGACCGTCTGACGGTATTCGCAGTATTCATCGAGGTAAAGAACTCCCCTGTGTGCCAATGTAACCTCCCCGGGAAACGGAGGATTCCCCCCTCCCAGCATGCCTGCGGGGGTCACAGAGTGATGGGGGTTTCTGAACGGTCGCCTTTCAGCCAAGCCTTTACCCTGGGTTAGCCCTGCAACGCTCTGAATGGACGTGACCTCAATAGCCTCCTCCAGGTTCATCTCTGGCAATACAGACGGAACACACGACGCCATCAAGGTCTTGCCCGCTCCTGGAGGGCCAACCATGATGAGGTTATGCCCGCCCGCCACTGCTATCTCCAATGCGCGCACCGCAGCTGCCTGACCCAGCACCTGTTCGAAGTCGGGACCGGAGTGCGCATCTTCGGCGGCCCCTTGAGGCGCTGGAGCAATATGCGGCGGCACACCTGTTGCTAGGAACTTCACGACCTCCCCAAGACTCTGGGCAGCAACTACCGAAACCCCAGAGATGCACATGGCCTCGTTGGCGTTTCCCGCAGGAACCACAATGACCTCGCTCCCTGCCTCCCGTGCCCCAGCACATGCCGGAAGTATTCCACGAACAGGCCTTATGATTCCCTCAAGCGAAAGCTCGCCTACGAGGGTAACCCCTCGAAGCCTCGCCTGTGGAACCTGGCCTGAAGCGGCCAGTATCGATACGGCTATTGGAAGATCGAGCCCGACGCCTACCTTTCGCACATCAGCCGGAGCAAGATTCACAGTGATCCTGGAAAGTGGAAACTCGTAGCCCGAATTCCTTATAGCAGCCCTTACACGCTCCCGTGACTCTCTGACCGTCGAGTCAGGCAACCCAACGATGTCAAAGGACGGAAGCCCTCGAGCAAGATCACATTCGACCACCACCGGCATTCCGTTTATGCCCTGTAAAGCGCATCCCCTTGCCACAGAGAGCAACAGCATCCCTCCAATCGATATCAGGATGTTATGTTGTGAACATGGGACAGACTAGGATCGATCAGCCCGTGAGGGCCAAGTCCAGACGCCTTTATCGCAACTACATCCACGCGCACGTTGGCGCCACGATGGATCGCAGAGATTCTCGACGCAAGCTGGGAAAGAGAACGGAGCTTGGCCCAGCTTATCTGCTCCTGGGGCATTCCAAATTCCTCTGAGAGTCGAGTTTTCACTTCTATTACCACCAGAACGTCACCGTCCATAGCGAGAATATCAATCTCTCTTCTTCCAAAGCGCAGATTGCAGCCTAAAACCGCGTAGCCCAGGCTCTCCACATACGCGCGGGCAAACTCCTCGCCTGCCCTGCCAACAGCTTGCGAACTCATTTGTGTATCTCACCTGTGTTCACGTTCTACCGCTGGACGCCCAGTTCCTGCCACAATATCAAAAATCGCCCTTTTGGGCGATGCGTAGTCACCTAGAGGGTAATCTCTATTCCAGCGTCAGCCAACTCTGATTAGCCCACTCCATGAAAACTCCTTCTATGCAACGGGCACGGCCCAAGAACTGCCAGCCTCCGCAAATGCTCAGGTGTAGGATATCCTTTATGCCTGTCGAAACCGTACTCCGGGTATGCGGTGTGGAACTCACACATGAGAGCATCCCGAACAACTTTGGCCACTATTGAAGCAGCGGCGACAGACTCGCTCCTGGCATCGGCATGCACTAGCGCAACAGCCGGCAACAGCAGGTCGGGGAGATCCTTCCCGTCAACCAAAACCAAGTTGGGGACAGCACAAAGCTTGTCCACAGCCCGCGCCATTGCACGAAGGGACGCCACCCGTATGTTCACCTCATCAATCTCATCTTGCCAGGCAACTCCCACACTTACCTCGACTGCGAATCTCAGGATCTCGCTGAAGACCGCCTCTCTCTTCCTAGCCGAAAGCCGCTTCGAGTCATCTATCCCCACAGGATGCTTCGCTCTGGGCAGCACCACGGCTGCCGCCACAACCGGACCAGCAAGAGGCCCCCTCCCAGCTTCGTCCACGCCAGCAACAACGGGAAATCCAGCATCTCTCAAGGAATCGTCGAACATGGCTAGGCTGCTCACTCCACTTCGCTCCTCTGTCGCGCGGCTCACGGCAACTCCAAGGTCGCACGACCAAGCTTCCCTAACCTGAAATCCCGCACAAGGATCTCAGCCGCCCTAGCCGTGTCGAACTTGCCTCCTGTTCTCATGCACCCGCGACTTCGCGCAACATGCTCCAACGCCTCATGAGGATCAGAGCATTCCTCAGGAACCCTGTATCTGCCTCGATAGGCGTGAATCCCCATGCTATCCAGTTGGGTCAAAAGGGCTGATGCAAGCATCTCAACATCATACGTTGAATCATCCAAACAGCCGAGGGCCGCAATGGCCATCCAAATCCGGCGGTCGCCAACACGTGGCGGCATGATGCCGGGAGTGTCGAGCATCTCGAGATCCCGGTCGATCACGATCCATTGCTTGGCTCGTGTAACTCCTGGACGATCGCCTACCCTTGCCCTGCTCCGCTTGGCGGCCCTGTTAATGAAGGACGATTTGCCGACATTGGGTATGCCCAGCACGGCCGTGCGGAATCGCGCAGACGAATGGCGTCCTTCGGCACGGGTTCCCTCTCCCGCCCCGGCTGCATCAATCGCCGCAGCAATAGCCTCCGGCACGCCCTCCCCTGTCTTGCAGTCAGCTGGGATCGCGCGAATGCCGGCTGCCAGGTAATGCTCAGCCCAAACTCGTGTAGACGCTGGATCCGCCAAATCAGCTTTGCAAAGCACAACCACTCTGGGCTTGCCGCCGACTATCTCCGACAACCGGGTGTTTTGGGTAGCCCTGGGGGCACGAGCATCAAGAATCTCAATAATCACATCGATCAACTTCATGCTCTGCCTGAGCTGGGTTACTGCTTTGGCCATATGTCCCGGGTACCAACTGAAGCCCATTACTATTCCCCCGAAATATAGTAACGCCGGGCGCGGAGAACATCCGACCCGGCGATGCGCACTGCCATCATAGCGTGCCCGGCACGATGGCCATGTAGGATCCAGGGTGATCGGGCACTCCCGAATAAGATGGATTCTTGCATGTTCTCAATTGGCTGAAAGGCCAGTACACAAGGAAAGCCTTCCCCTGAATACTGCTGTACGGCACCATGCCCACAGATTCATGGGTGCTGTCGTGACTGGAATTCCTGTTGTCACCCAGCACAAATACTCTATTCGCCGGAACCAGAGCCGGACCATATTCGCCCATTGGCGGTTCGGCTATGTAGGGCTCAACAAGCCCCATGCCGCTTACGTAGACCACGCCTCCGGTAATCTCAACCACGTCTCCGGGAACACCTATCACACGCTTGATAAACATCTGCCGCGGGTTCTCCGGATATCGAAACACAACAATATCGCCGCGCTTTGGTTCACTGAACCTGTAAACAAACCTGTTCACCAGGAGCCGCTCGCCATGGTGCAAAGTCGGCTCCATTGAGCTTCCCTGTACCAGAAAGGATCTGGCAACGAAGGTCATGACGAATGCTGCCAAAACAAGAGCAACGATAATTGTGTTGGCATATTCCAGAATCACTTTCCTGGTCGAACTAACCCCCGCGTTTTCATCATAACCGTAAGCCTCATTCGGAGTACCGCCACAATCGACGCCTCGCGAGTCAGCGACGCGCCCCTCCCGGCCTGCGCCACCGTCGTTTCCTCCAGGCTCAGACCTCATCTTCTCCTGAGGAGGAATCTTCATGCGTTCCTGACCTCCTCGCTACTATCGAAAACAAGGCGAGTTAGCAGGCATCGCGCACAAAGCAGGACTTGCACTAGGCCTGCCTCTTCTCCCTGATTCTGGCTCTACGCCCAACACGGCCACGAAGGTAGTACAGTTTCGCTTTGCGCACATCGCCGTACCTAACTACCTCTACCTTGTCAATCTTAGGCGAATGGACCGGGAAGATCCTTTCAACTCCGATCCCAGATGAGATCTTCCTTACGGTAAATGACTCAGAAAGACCGCTTCCGCTCCTACCCAGCACAACACCTTCGAATATCTGTATGCGCTCTCGCGCGCCTTCCACAACGCGAACATGGACTCTGACTGTGTCGCCAGCGCCGAAGTCAGGGAGGTCGGCACGCATCTGCTCGCGTTCAATTGTATCTATGATGTTCACTTCTATTCCACTCCTCAACGGGTTTTCGACAAACGTCAGTATACCATAATGCAACTGCGCTCATCAAGGAAGACCAACCGCCGCCTTCAGGGCCTCTTAGCTATCCTCCATGACTTGCTTGAGCAACTCTACGTCTTCGCCGGTCAACTCAACTTGGTCGAGCAGATCCGGGCGCCACTTCAACGTTCGCTTGAGAGCCTGCTTTCGACGCCATATCCGTATTCTCTCGTGATCTCCTGAAAGCAACACCTCAGGCACCTCCAGGCCACGCCAGATCCTCGGCCTCGTATAGTGAGGATAGTCAAGGATGCCGTTCCAAAAAGAGTCTGAGGACGCGCTCTCTTCATCTCCCAGTGCACCGGGAAGAAGGCGAGCAGTAGCGTCAACCATTACCATAGCAGGCAGCTCTCCGCCGGTGAGCACGTAGTCACCCACGGATACTCTGTCAGTCACCAGACTCGATACTCGCTCGTCAACACCTTCATAGTGGCCGCAGATAATCACCAGATGATCGCAGGACGCGAACTCCTTGGCCATCTCCTGAGAGAATGTTGCACCTGCAGGCGTAGTCATGACTACCCTCGAAGGGGCACCTCCGGCGGCCCTACGCGCAGCAAGGGCATGCTCTGTCGCGGCTGCAATCGGCTCTGCTTTCATCACCATTCCTGGGCCGCCGCCGAAGGGATAATCGTCCACAACACGATGTTTGCTGGTGGAGAAATCGCGGATATCGTGGATTCGGACGGTGAGGATTCCCTTTTCCTGCGCCCGACCTAGGATGCTTTCTGAAAGCGGCCCGTAGAACATCCCCGGGAAAATCGTCAGGATATCAATCTCCACGCTCCAGATCACCTACCCACGCATCAATCCATCGTGCCATTCAGGCAGCACAGCCTATCCCCATTTGCCTTAGCGCAAGCCCGGCCTGTCGTCTATTACCATAAGCCCTTCCGCAAGATCGATCCTGTGGACAATATCATCGACCGCAGGCACCAAGAACTCGCGGCCGGAATCAGGCCTCACCACAAAGACATCGTTGGCCGGCAGATCAATTACTTCATTAACGCGGCCAATATGCTCGCCTGTCGTGGAGTAGACGTCGAGGCCAATGAGATCAAAAGCATAGTACTCATCCTCAGGCAATGGAGGCAGCTCTGACTTGAGCAGAAAAAGCCCATAGCCTTTGAGCAATTTGGCCGACTCCGAATCCTCGAATCCCTCAAGCAACACAAGTGAGCCCTTGCCATGTCCTCGCTCTGACACTACTCTCTGTTCCTGGAAACCAGTGCCATCGCTGCGCCCAAGGAAGACACGGTCAACTCCGCGGAAACGTCTCGGATCACCATTCTCTGGGCGGACTCTCAGCTCGCCCCCGAGTCCATGCGTTCCCATGATTACTCCTATGAGCACAAGCTGATCTCCGCCATGTGTCATTCTACGATTTCCACCATCACTCGCTTGCCTTCTCGTATCGCAGCAGCTTTCGTACAAGACCGAATAGCGCGCGCTACTCGTCCTCGCCTCCCGATTATCTTGCCCATATCATCTGGGGCGACGGATACTTCGAAGATAACCGAGTCGTCACTTTGTATCTCGCGAACACGGACCTCTTCAGGCTCGTCCACAAGACTTGTCGCGAGAAATGTCACCAGTTGACATAGCCTGCTCTCGTTCGTCTTGTTTCCTTCCATCTGTATCACCAACTAGTTCTCAGCAGCTTCGGCCGCAGCTACATCGGCCTTTGCGGGCTGAGCTCCTTTTCCGGATGCCTTGCACATCTCAAGGCCTGCTTTGACTAGCAAAGCACGAACAGTCTCAGAGGGCTGGGCTCCACGCTTTATCCACTCCGCAGCCTTCTCGGTATCAACAACGATTTCCGGAGGGTCAACTCTGGGGTTGTAATGCCCCAAAATCTCAATGAATCTCCCATCCCTCGGCGATCTTGAGTCCGCCACTACCACCCTGTAATAGGGTTGCTTTTTTGCTCCTGTTCTGGTCAACCTGATACGAACTGCCATTTGTTGTTATTACACCTCCGATTGCTTTCCTCTTGACAGCCAGTCTGAGTCGGCACGAACCAACTACGGCATGAACGGCATCTTCCTGGATGGTCCGCCGCGCTTAGCCATATCACCAAACTGCTTCAGCATCTTGCGAGTTTGCTCGAATTGCTTGAGAAGCGCATTTACATCCTGAACCCTGACGCCACTCCCATTCGCAATGCGCCGCTTTCGGGATCCGCCTATGATAGCAGGATTGCGCCTTTCCGCTGGAGTCATCGACCTTATTATCGCCTCTACCCTAGCAAGATCCTTCTCATCGACGGATACGCCCTTGAGGGCCCTGGATCTGTTCAGCCCCGGAATCATCCCTAACAGCTGATCAATTGGACCCATCTTGCGAACATCCTGAAGCTGTGAGAGGAAATCCTCCAGGGTGAACTCCTCCTTGCGGAGCTTCTCCTCAAGCTTCATGGCCTGTTCAGCATTGAATGCCTCCTCGGCCTTCTCTATTATTGTGAGTACATCGCCCATGCCCAGGATTCGTGAGGCCATTCGCTCCGGATGGAATTGCTCCAGTGCATCGAGCTTTTCTCCGGTAGTCACGAACTTGATGGGTTTCCCAGTTACGGCACGAACCGAAAGCGCCGCGCCTCCCCGAGCATCGCCATCGAGCTTCGTCAAGATCACTCCATCAATGCCCAGACGATCATTGAACACGGAAGCCACATTGACCGCATCCTGGCCAGTCATTGCGTCAACTACCAGCAGGATCTCTGTGGGATTGACTCTGGACTTGATCCTCTCAAGTTCATCCATCATCTGATCGTCCACATGCAATCTGCCTGCAGTATCCAGTATGACAACGCTGTTATTCATTGATCTCCCGCGTTCGACAGCTGCCGCTGCTATGTCAACCGGATCGGTCTTGTCACCCATGGAAAAGACTTCAACTCCAAGTTGATCCCCGAGCACCTGAAGCTGTTTGATAGCTGCAGGCCGGTATACATCGCCTGCAACCAGCAATGGTTTATGCCCCTGCTTGCGCATGAGATTAGCCAACTTCGCACAGCTTGTCGTCTTGCCTGATCCCTGCAGTCCCACGAGCATCATGACAGTCGGAGGGCGCGACGCAAAAGCAATCCTGGCCGCCTGTCCTCCCATCAATTCGGTCAACTCAAGCTGCACGATCTTGATGACCTGCTGCGCCGGAGTGAGGCTCTTCATGACTTCTTCTCCGACCGCGCGTTCTCGCACTTTGGTAGTGAAATCACGAGCGACCTTGAAGTTGACGTCAGCCTCCAGAAGGGCCATCCGCACTTCCCTGAGGGCCAAATCAACATCCTTTTCAGTCAATCGCCCGCGGTTTCGCAGGTTGCTGAAAACACTCTGGAGACGGGCTGAGAGGTTCTCAAACATCATGCCTTGCCCCTCCTGTCGTCATCTTCCTTCTCTCTGTCGCAAAGACTGTCATCCCCTGAATCAACAGCTGCAACCAGCTGCCGAGCTGAGCCAATGATCTCCCAAGCCTGCTGAATGCCCTCACACGCGTCGCTCAACTCACACGCATCCTGCCTACAGCCGCAACGCACCGCTTCGCCCAGGCTTGCCATGGCATTCTCTAGCCGGAGGCAGGCCTCGGACAGTTTGGAATCCAGTTGGTTAAGGCGAACTTGCCGCTTTTCAGCCTTCATGACAAGGCCGAAAGCCTTCTCATGATCCTCCATGGCGCGCTCAGCGCGGGTAAGGGCATCATGAACCGCCTGGCGTGAAACCCCATACAGCTCCGATATCTCCGCCAACGAGTAATCGTTGAAGTAGTAGAGTACGCACATTTCCTTCTGACGCTCTGTGAGTAGAGGACTATGGACATCAAAAAGAGCGCCCATTCTAAGCATCTTGTCGAGCATCGGCCTCAACCACCTTGCCAGTGTTAAGGTTCATGCCTTTACACCAGGCAGTATACAGGGATAAGGAGCCCTTGTCAACAACGATTTTCGACGCAAGAACTTGGCCCTGAAAGCACCAAGAAGTTAGCGAGCCTCGCCATCTATCCTCAGAATGCCCTGAACGAATCGGTCCGGGTTGAATGGTCTGAGATCTTCCGCCCCTTCTCCAACTCCCACGTATTTCACGGGAATGTTCAGCTCTTGGCTGATAGCCACTACAATGCCGCCTCGGGCCGTCCCGTCCAGCTTCGTCAGGACCACGCCTGTGACTCCCACAGCTTCATTGAAGACTCGTGCCTGCGCTATGGCGTTTTGGCCAGTGGTAGCATCAACAACGAGCAAAACTTCGTGAGGAGCACCATCACACTCCCGCGAGATCACTCTCTTTATCTTCTTCAGCTCTTCCATTAGGTTGCTCTTGGTATGAAGCCTGCCTGCAGTGTCGATAAGCAGGTAGTCGAAGCCTCGCGCTCGCGCAGACTGATAGGCATCGAAGGCCACAGCCGCAGGGTCAGACCCTTCCTTATGGCGTATTACATTGCATCCGATTCTGTTGCCCCAGACCTCCAGCTGCTCTGCGGCTGCTGCACGAAAGGTGTCACCTGCGGCAAGCATCACCTTGTTTCCTTCACGCACGAGCATAGATGCGATCTTCCCTATCGACGTGGTCTTGCCTGTTCCGTTGACGCCGACTACCATGACCACAGTAGGAGGTTGGCCCGCCTTTACGAGAGGTACGGTGTTGGCACCCAATATGGAGACGAGCTCCTGCTCAATCAGGGCAACTGCCCCGTCGGCATCTAGTCGCTCACCTCGAGAACCACATTCACGCAGCGAGTCAATGATCGCGCTGGTCGCGGCAATTCCCAGGTCTGACTGTATGAGAACTGCCTCCAGTTCCTCCAGTGTCTCCTCGTCTATAGCCTTCTTCTTCGAGAACAAAGCTTCAATCGGACCAACAATAGCGTCTCTGGTCTTAGTAAGCCCGTTCCATAGGTTTGAGAGAAATGATGGTGACATTTGCATACCTCCATGACATCAGCTTACTTGCTGATCCGTTCGAATCGAGAAGACTTTCGATACTCCCGACTCCTCCATGGTCACTCCAAAGAGCGTGTCGGCGCATTCCATGGTGCGTTTTCTGTGCGTTACTACGACTAACTGCACTTCTTGAGAAGTTGCCCTGAGCAACTGCGCGAATCTTATGAGATTGGCCTCATCAAGGGCTGAATCGATCTCGTCAAGAAGACAGACTGGACTCGGGTTCACCCTCATTATCGCAAACAGCAGAGCAATGGCCACAAGCGACCTCTCACCCCGCGACATAAGCAACAGGCTGGAGAGCTTCTTGCCTGGAGGCTGGCAGATTATGTCGATCCCGCACTCGAGGGGATTTTCAGCATCGTCCAGGACAAGATCTGCGGTGCCTCCGCCAAACACGCTGCTGAATATGCTGGCAAACTCCTCTCTCACAGCCTCGAAAGTCTCCAAGAACTTCTTCTCGCAAGTGCGTTCGCATTCGAGCACTACTTCATCGAGTGAGGCCTGTGCAGCCTCTAAGTCCCGGAATTGACTTTCCAAAAACTCGTGCCTCTCTGCAAGCTTGCGTCCTTCCTCAACAGCTGTGTGATTCACAGGCCCCATCTCTGCAATCTCTGTGCGCAGGCGCGCAATCTCCGCCTGGGCTCCAGCCCTGGATGAAACTGTCACATCCCTGGACAAGCCGTCTTCTTCATCTATGGAGTGGGTGGAAGCCAGCCGTTCTGCACATGCCTCATGCTCCGCGGCCAGCCGCGCCTCTTCTATTCTGGCTGTGCTCAGTTTTTGGGCCACCTCTTGGTGGGACTTACGAGCCGCGCGGGCTGCAAGCTCCGCCTCATTAACATCAGCGGCAGCCCTTGCCCGCTCATCACGGCCCTCGTCCAACAGACGCTGAGCCTCGGAGTACTCCCGAGCAAATGCTACGGCCGCCTCCTGGATCGCCTCGATTTGGGCGGAGGCCGCAGCTAGCTCTGTCTCCAGCCGGTTCTTCTCTTCGCCAAGCTCTGCCAGCTCCTCATCGTGCGAAGCCAATTGATCCTTTGCCTTGGCAAGAGCGGTCTTTAGCCCCAACGACCGCTCCCGGTAAGCGGCGGCCTCCTGAGCCAACACAGAGTATCGCTCAGCCTCGTTCGCCTCATCTTCCCGGAGCCTAGCCATAGATACGTTCAAAGCGGCCAAAGACTCTTCGAGCTCCTTCCGCCTGGCCCCAGAGCCCTGCGACTGCTCAGTGATACTCTGTGCTTCAGTGGCAAGCGACGAGATATCCCTCTTCACTATTTCTTCTTCAAGCTCTAGCGTTTCCAGCTCCTCGATGAGCCTCATGATCTCGGCCTCTAAGAGTTGCGACTTCTGCTCAAGACTGCCCAACGCCAGCTCCGCCCGAGCCCTTCTTTTCTCACACTCTTCCAACTCCAACTGCAGGCTGCTGGCTTCTGCCGCAGCCTCAACCTTCGTTGCGTGCAGCCGTTCGCTCTCAGCTCTCGCGTTCTCAAGTTCTGCAGCAAGCTCTTCCAGCCGCCTGGATCGTGCCAGCAGACCTCCACGGCGGTCAGGTGCCTCTCCACCGGTGATAGCGCCGCCAGCAGAAATTATGTCACCGTCCAGAGTGACCATGCGCAACCTTAGCCCGCTCCTGGAGAGGCGAACTCCGCACTCCAGGTCCCTCACTACCAATACACGCCCAAGAAGGTACTGAACGGCCTTTCGGTGCGGGAGCGAGTATTCTACAATATCAGATGCCAGCCCGATGATTCCAACCTCTGCTTTGGGGAGCTGCTCTGAGGAGATTGGGGAAGGTCTTAGAATGTCCAGCGGCAAGAAAGTGGCACGCCCTGCTCTGTTCCTCTTGAGGAACTCCACGGCGCTTTCTGCCGCCTCAGAAGTTGACGTTACTATATTCTGGACCTGAGAGCCCAGTGCCGCTTCGATAGCAGTCTCATATTCTCTCGGAACGCGAATCAGATCAGCAACAGTCCCCAGAAGCCCGGCAGCTCTCCAGTTGTCACCTGCCAGAAGAGCTCGAACCGCCCGGCCATATCCCTCATACTGCCTCTGTAGGGCATCTATGCTGGAATGGGCAGCAGCTGCTGATGAGACCCTGGCCTCTGCCTCGGAGGCGCGCTCTAGTGCCGCCTCCGCTCCCCGCTGAGCGCGCACAAACGACAGCCTGGCATCTTCCATCCTCTTCTGCGCATCCTCAAGCTCAGCCCGAACCCGCTTTAGCTCAAACAGAAGACCATCTGCCTCACGCCTGGCACTATCATAAACCGCAGCCTTCTCCTGCGCCTGCTCTGCCAAGCGTGCCAATCGCGCTTCATTAGACCGCCTGGACGACTCTATGGCGCCTATGCGCGACCTCAAGTCAGCCTCCAGTGCAAGTGCATCGAATAGATCAGATTTTGCGGCTTCGATTTCCGCCTCAGCCGCAGCTCGAGCCTGAGCCGCCTTAGCTAATCGGCTGCGCGATTCATCTGCCTGCTGCATGATGTCGCGCCCTTCACACCCGGCGGCATCAACCTGGCTTGCCAGGCGGTCGCATTCATCGGCGAGCTTAGCCCGTTTCGTCTCCCCTGCTTCGCTCATCTCGCCCACCTGTCGGGAGCGTTCCAAAAGGGTCCGCTTCCTCTCCTGCACAAGCTTGAGACGACCGCTCTCGCGTTCAGAGGCCGCAGCGGCCTGCCCAGCTGACACATGCAACGTCTCAACAGCTGATTCAGCCTGCATGGTTCGGGTTTTGGCTACTTCCAAGGCAGCCTCGCACTCAGCAGATCTTGCCGCATATTCGTGCTCTCGCATCTCAAGCTCTTCTATGCGGGCCGCAATGTCGGCGCGCCGAAGTGAAAGCCTATTGAGATCATGGCAGAGCAAATCAATCTCCAGGCGCGTCAATCTTTCTGTAAGCTGCTGCCAGCGTCCAGCCTCTTCTGCTTGGATGCGAAGAACAGGCAGCTGCCTGCCTAACTCCGCAACTAGGTCTCCAACCCTGAGCTGGTCAGCACGAACTTCCACAAGCTTGCGCTCTGCTTCGCGTTTCCTATCCCTATACCGTGTAATCCCCGAAGCTTCATCAAAGATAGCCCTCCTATCCTGCGAGCGAGCGGACAGTATGATGTCAATCTTGCCTTGCTCCACAACGGAGTAAGACTCTTTTCCAAGGCCCGTCCCTGAAAATAGATCGACAATATCTCTGAGCCGGCATGGAACTCCATTCAGGATGTACTCCGACTCTCCCGACCGGAAAAGTCTGCGCGTAACTGTAACCTCGGCAAATCCCAGGTTCAGAAAATCGTCTGAGTTGTCGAAGACGAGAGTAACCTCAGCATATCCGAGGCCTTTCCTGCTTTCGGTTCCAGCGAAGATCACGTCCTGCATTCTAGACCCACGTAGAATCCTAGGGCTCTGCTCGCCCAAAGCCCATCTGAAAGCATCGGCGATATTGCTTTTTCCAACGCCATTAGGCCCAACAATGCCGGTGAGCCCTGGCGTAAACTCCAGATCCACTCTGCTCGCGAATGACTTGAACCCGAACAGAGAGAGCTTCTTCAGGTACAAATTCGGCCCTCCTACGATGTCCGCTCAGCAAAAGCCGCGCCGGAGCGGCGCAGCCTCTTGCTCATTATCCTTAATACAGAATAGTCCTTGCTACCGCGGCATTACAATGAACCTTATCGCCGTACGTTCCTCTCCGTCTATCTCGATTTCCAAGAAAGCGGGCACAGTCACCAGATCGATTCCATTCGGGGCCACAAAACCCCTTGCAATAGTTATCGCCTTCACCGCTTGATTGACAGCTGCTGCACCCACAGCATTAACCTGTACCGGACCTTGGTCCCTCACGATCGCAGCCAACGCCCCGGCAACAGATTTCGGGTTTGACTGGCCGGATACTCTCAAAACCTCCAAGTCGCACTACCCCCCGAAACTTGGATATATGCCGGCATTGAGGCGCCGGCTAGCTCTACTCAGCTCTAGTCATCAAGACACAATGAGAACACCCTCACTAGTCTCCGAGAGCGCCGTCCGACTCGCGAAATCCAGAGCTCTCCAGCATGTGGAGACCTTGCTTGGCCGCTTCTTGTTCTGCAGCACGTTTGCTCGGGCCTTCTCCAGTCCCAACCACCGTGTCGGCAATGAGTGCCTCCACAGTAAACCACGGCATATGTGCCGGACCCTCCATCTTTACCGTTCTGTAAGATGCTTGTCCCAGAGACTTGCCCTGAACTGCTTCTTGAAACGCAGTCTTGTGGTCGTTCTTAGGGCCGGTAATGGCATCATGGATCTCGTTTTCCAGCACCCGAATGATGAAGGTTCTGGCTGCCTCGAAACCGGAATCGAGATACACGGCTCCAAAGATAGCCTCCATGGCGCCTGCCAAATTGCTCTGCCGCATTCTGCCGCCACTTGACTCTTCACCATGCCCCAACATGATGAAGTCCGGAACTCCGAGCTCTACGGCAGCGCGCGCCAAAGCTTGCCCGCTCACGGCCTGGGCTGACACTTTCGACAGCCTGCCCTCGTCTGCATCGCCCATAAGATGCATTAGCTGCTCAGCCATGACAGCCTTGAGAATAGCATCCCCGAGGTACTCAAGGCGCTCGTTGGATGCAGCCCTATCCTGGCCGTGCTCTGATACATAGGACGTATGAGTCAACGCCCTAACCAAAAGGGACGGATCCTGGAACGTAAGGTCAAGAGCAACTGCAACCTTATCGAGCTTCGTATACACGGTTATGGATGTAGTTAACAGCCTGACTAACCGTTCTCAGCGAATCAAAAGCTTCGTCAGGCACGCGCAGGTCAAATTCCTCCTCTATCTCATACACAATCTCGTTGAGATAGAGCGAATCGGCACCAAGATCATCGATGAAATCAGAATCAGGACATATGTCCTCCTCTGCAATGCCAAGCTTGTCAGCAACGATTTCGCGCACCTTAGTGAGTATTTCAGCCTCGGTCAAAACCGATCACCTCCAGATGAGGATACTTACTCCCATCTTATAAAGCAATTACCCTCATTTCAAGCCCATATCGATCTTCGTATCCAATATATCAGTCTCCTGCGCCCTTCATTGATGAAAGGGATCGGGAGATATTGTCAACAAGTCCCTCATCGAGCAACTCCGCAGTTGCTCTTATCGCATTGGCGAACGCCTTGCGATTGGAGCTTCCATGCGCCTTGACGAGCAAACCCGACAGACCAAGGAGAGGAGCTCCCCCGTACTCCGTGTAGTCCATTCTTCGCTTGACGCTTTTCAGAGCCGGCTTCATCAGAAGGGCGCCTATCTTCGACCTGGTGTTCTCGCCAATCTCCTCCTTCATCATCTGGAAAATCGCGGAGCCAAGCCCCTCCGCAAGCTTGAGGACGACATTGCCCGTGAACCCGTCCATTACCACAACGTCTGCTTCCCCGAAGAATACGGAACGGCCCTCGATGTTGCCGATAAAGTTCAGTCCTGATGCGGATAGCATCTGATTGGCCTGCACCACTGTGGAAGTGCCTTTACTGGTCTCAGTGCCATTTGACAGCAACCCGATACGGGGATTCTCAATGCCGAGAAGCGCCGAGGCATAAGCAGATCCCATGATGGCAAACTCCAACAAGTTCTTAGCCTGGCACTCCGGGTTGGCGCCGATATCAAGGATGATGCAAGGAACCCCTCTTGTGGTCGGGATAGGTGTTGCAAGCGCAGGCCTTGACGCTCCCCTTAGCCGCCCCACAACTAGAGGGCCGGCTGCAACGAGAGCTCCGGTGCTGCCGGCAGTGACTGCTGCCTTGGCCCTGCCTTCCCGAACAAGCCTTGCAGCTACTACCAATGAGGAATCGCGCTTATGACGCACGGCGGAAAGAGGGTCTTCATCCATGGAGATGGAGTCGGCAGCGTGGACGATCTCAACTTCGGATTCGCCTCGCCCGCTCGCTCCTAAGACCTTCTTTATGGTCGTCTCGTCGCCTACCAGGACTACTTGAGCCCCATGTTGATCAGAGGCCATTAGGGCTCCCGGAATCATCTCCGCTGGCCCCATATCGCCACCCATGACGTCAACAGCTATCCGCATGTGGATACCCCCCAAAAAAGAGCTCAACAAAGACTGAGAGCGGGTTCAGCCGAACTCCGCACGTCCGAGTGAATCCGCTCTGTGCCCTTAGGTTGAAGAATCACTCTGCAACCTCAATAACTGTGCGACCCCTGTAATATCCGCACTCCGGGCATGCCCTGTGAGGCAGCCTGGGTTTCTTGCACTGTGGGCAAACGGAGAGGGCCGGGGCCTCAGCTTTCCAGTTTGCGCGACGCTTACGAGTGCGTGACTTGCCAGATTTCTGTTTTGGTACAGCAGGCATATTGTTGGTTTCGTCGAGGCACAAGCTGTATGCCCCGAGGAAACCTCTCCACCCCCAATCTGTTGAGATTTAGCTCTGCTATTGTACTACTCTTAGGCAAAGCAGGCAAGGGCTCCTTCCTCTCGCCTCAGCTCGCCCGCGTAGTGCTATACTGACTCAGCAGCCTCAAGAGGCCAGCCTAACAACCCCACGGCCGCTTGCACCTATTTGCATGTGCCTCACGTCTCACGAATGATCTTTGCTCTCTGAAGCAGCCCCCAATCCTCATCAGGAGGACATGAACACTCGCCTTCGTTTAGATTGTGGCCACATTGGGCGCAAAGCCCCCTGCATGCCTCATCACAGACTATCCTGATGGGAAGAAGCAGGATAAATGCCTGCTCTATGGCTGGAGCTATGTCGATCATGTCGTCTTCCCCATATTCCCGCTCATCCTCGTCGGGAAGATCAGGCGCCTCATCAGATCGATAGTAAGTCTCCAAAATCGGCGCTTCTAAAGGCATCTCAAATTCCGACAGGCATCTGTCACATGTGGCACGAACCTGGCCGTAGGCCTCCCCAGTTACCACAATTCGGTGCCCTGTATTGGTGGCCTGCCCAGTGAAGCTGACCGGTTCGACAAATACAAGCTCCGACCGGGTCAGATCAACTGGAGGAAAGTCTTCCACCATGTTGATGGGCACGGTGGCTCCCTTCTCCTCCCTTAACGTCTCAACGTTTATCTGCACCTTAATACCACCCCTGCTGGAATCAAGCTCCCATCGAGCTCACAATCTCCGCAGTATCGCGCGCAATCATAATCTCTTCATTTGTGGGTATGGCCATGACAGTCACGCGAGACTCGGGTGTTGATATGATCTGCTCCAAACCCCTTACGCTATTCTTCTCGTTGTCGAGTCCAACACCGAAAATCTGCAGCCGCTCGCATATTCGCTTGCGCATGGTAGAAGAGTTCTCTCCTACGCCAGCAGTAAAGACTATGCCGTCAAGGGCTCCCATAGCGGCAGCATAGGCACCAATGTACTTCACAACCCTGTAGGCGAAGACGTCAAGAGCAAGTCTGGCCAACTGATGGCCTTCCTCTGCTGCCCTCTCCAGATCGCGAAAATCGTTGGATAACCCTCCCGATAGGCCAAGCACTCCCGAATTCTTGTTAAGGTATCCCAGCACCACCTCGCTCGCGCTCTTATCCAACTCCTCGCAGAGGAAGGAGACGATGGCGGGATCTAGGTCGCCTGATCTTGTTCCCATCACAAGTCCCTCGAGGGGCGTAAAGCCCATACTCGTATCCACAGACTTGCCCCGTTTCACCGCTGCGATACTCGACCCATTGCCCAAATGGCACGTCACCAGGCAGATCTCCTCTGGTGGCCTTTTCATGAGCATAGCGGCTCGTCGCGACACATACCTATGTGAAGTGCCGTGGAAACCGTAACGCCTTACCCCGTGATTTACATACATGTCATAGGGCAAACCATACAGGTACGCCTCTTTCGGCATGGTCTGATGAAAAGCAGTATCGAAGACTCCCACCATAGGAAGGTCAGGCATGAGCCTCCGACAAGCCTCGATTCCCATTATGTTCGGCGGATTGTGAAGTGGCGCCAAATCCTGGCACTCATGCAGAGCTCTCATGACTTCTTCGTCTATGAGCACTGAACCGGCAAATCTTTCGCCGCCATGAACTACTCTGTGTCCAATCGCGGAGATATCGGATAGGCTGTTTATGACTCCGATATTCGGATCTACCAAGGCATCGAAGACGTATTTCAGCCCACGTTCATGATCCGGAGCATCCACATCACGCTTCACTTTATCATTTCCGGTACTCCTGTGAGTCATGAACGCATCCGGGGAGCCAACCCGCTCAACCCCTCCGCGTGCAAGGCATTTTTCCTGATCCATGTCGAACAGCTGATACTTCAATGAAGAGCTTCCGCAATTGATTACCAGGATCTTCATTACACCGACGACCTCCTTAACCTTCAAAAAGAAAACATGGCATACACCATGTCAAACAGGCGCATCGCGTAGGCGCTATCATATGCATGGAGCCGCCAACAGAATCAAGCTAGTAGCCTACAGCTGCGTGAACCATTCTCTGATGATCCGGATCCAGCAAGGCGCTGGCATGGGTTCGGCTACCCAAGAAATGAACGCAGAAGTGGCCATCGAAATTGTTGTTCGTTATCTGACAGCCTCCATGCGGCATTCCATTGATCGAAGCAGCGATTCGCCTGCCTCCGACGACTACTATGACTGCTCGCCTGGTCCAGCTCCATTTTCCGCCACATATCTGCTTCATTGTTGCGGTATCGTCGGCCGTAAGCGGCTCAGCGTCGGCATGGTTGTAGCCTCCGCGCCTTTGGACCTTGAAAGAGAGCCCTGTAGCGCAATCAATGATAGTTGCCCGCGTCTTGAATATCGTCTTGGCTATATCCCAATGGAGGAGCTCCACATCTGCCCGGCCTGACATGGCGCGCGAAGCTACAGCAGACGACAGAGGGATCGTCAGCTCCTGCCCAGGCTTGATCAACTCAGGTCGTGCAACCCCGGAAGCAGCGGCTATCGCCTCCACGGTTACTCCGAATTTCTTGGCAATCCCATACAGCGTATCGCCTTTGACCACAACATACGTACGGCATGACTCCGCCTGAACCTTCTGAGCAAGAGCACTCCATGTATTTGAGCCAACAATGCCATCGACTGATAACCCAGCATCTTTTTGGAGCCGAATGACTGCAGAATGAGTTTGCTTGCCGAACATGCCGTCAGCTTCACCGTCGAGATACCCTGCAAGCGCCAGTTGCTCTTGGAGTTCACATACGCTCTCGCCGCGATCTCCTCGGCGAAGGACGGCCGCTGACGCGCCAACTCCGGCCGATACCGCAAGAAGCATCACTACGCAGAATGCAATAGCCCAGTTAATCAAGACTAAGCGAAGCCGATATCGCACCATTCTCTCCCCCCAAAAACATGCCATACCGATATTTCTACTGAACGCCGCAAAATCCTTCAGCATACGGCGCAGCGAGGGCAAATATAGATCTGAGGACGACCCATAGCATGAAAGGAAGTGTGTGCTCCCATGAAGCCGCGCCTGGAACCGAGACGGCGAAGCGCCTATGTCGTTGCCGCCCTGGTCTCTCTCATCACCATCGCCATTGTCGCACTCCCTGAACAAGCGTTCCAAGCTTCCCTTGATGGCCTACGCGTTTGGTGGGATATAGTCTTCCCTGCCCTTCTGCCATTTTTCATTGCCTCCGACACTCTGATGGGCCTCGGCGCGGTGCACTTCATCGGAGCACTCCTCGAGCCGCTAATGAGGCCACTCTTCGGAGTTCCTGGAGTCGGAGCATTCGCCTTGGCCATGGGGCTTGCATCCGGATACCCTATCGGGGCACGCATAACGGCAAGACTCCGCAGGGAAGGCCTATGCTCCAGAGTGGAGGCTGAGCGCCTTGTCTCCTTCACGAACACAGCCGACCCCCTTTTCATGGTAGGCGCCGTAGCAGTGGGCATGTTTCGCATTCCCAGCCTCGGTCCGATCCTTGCGGCTTCTCACTACGTTTCAGCTATACTCGTTGGCCTTCTGCTTAAGTCCTACGGTAGGCGCGAAAGGGAGCGGCGGATAGAAGAATATCGCAGGGAAGAATCCATGCTATCCCGCGCAGCGCACGAGCTGTATACTGCTAGGAGCCAGGATAACAGGTCATTCGGTCAGATTTTCGGAGATGCAGTGAAAGACTCCGTAGGTACGCTGCTTCTCATTGGCGGATGTATAATGATTTTTTCCGTAGTTATTCGCGTTCTCACGGTCTTCCGCGTCACTCAGTTGATTTCTGCGCCACTCACCGCGATATTGGCTCCTTTCGGCGTCCCACGGGACCTTGTGGCTTCGCTGGTAGGGGGTTTCTTCGAGATCACCATAGGAACGGAAATGGCAAGCCGCGCCGCAGCCACCATTGCGCAGCGAACGGTAGCGGCAAGCGCGATAATCGCATGGAGCGGACTTTCAGTATTCGCTCAGGTAGCAAGCATGCTCTTTGGCACAGACGTTCGGCTCACGCCCTACTTCTTTGCAAGAATCGGCCACGCACTATTGGCTGCCGTAGCAGCTCTGGTAATTCTAAACGTGGCTCCATGGACGGCCCAGCAGACAGCATCAGTCCCCAGCGTCGCCATTACACCTGGGTTTTGGACAGTAATCCGCTACTCGTGCACTACGCTTGGCAAGGTGCTGGCCATAGGAGCATCCGCCACCGCGGCGCTTGCGTTCCTTGCAAAGCCGCGCGTTTTCAGTTTCAAAGTCAACAAGTAGGACAGCGAATCACCTGGCAACAGGATTGTCCTTCCTGCGCCTGAGCTCCTCTATGCCCTTCCTCACTACGAACGAGGTCCTGTCGAGGGTCTCCTGGAGAGAAGCAAGAGTAGCTTCAGCATATTCATCTGCCCCAAGCCTGATCTCCATGGCTTCTCGCTCAGCACGAGAACGCAGCTCTTCGGCATCCTCTCGTGCACTGGCGACTACGTCGCCGTTGGGCCCTACAGCCTGCGCCGACGCCACCTCGACTCCTGCCTCCGCAGCCATTCGGGTCCTCTCGGCAATCAAAGTTTCTGCCTGCCTAATCTCTTCCGGAAGCGCAATCCGTATCCTGTCGATAAGTTCGAGAAGCTCAACTCCATCGATAGCGCGTTTGCTTGAAAAAGGCAGCCTTCCACTGGACTCAATTATCGTTTCCATCCTATTCAGATATTCCACAACCGACTGCTTAACCATTGCCTTACCCCTTCCCCCTGCACCTTGCCGAAACTCGTTCGGCCAGCGGCTCGGGTACTAAGCCGTCAATACATCCACCGGAGCTTGCTACTTCTTTGACAATGCTCGAGCTGAGGAATGAGTACTCCATAGATGTCATTATGTACATAGTCTCTATGCTGGGGTCAAGCTTCCTGTTCATCAAAGCCATTGTCAGCTCGAACTCGAAGTCCGATACTGCACGAAGGCCCCTAACAACCACGTGTGCCCCACGGTTCCGCACATAGTCCACCAAAAGCCCTTCAAAGTGATCAACCTGCACATTGGGAAGATGGGCGCATGCAACCCTCAGCATCTCCAATCGCTCTTCCAAGGAGAACACATGAACCTTCGCATGATGCTCCAGGATCGCGACGATTACATTGTCAAAAACGGACGCTGCGCGAGTTATGATATCTAGGTGCCCCATGGTTACTGGATCGAAACTGCCCGGACATACTGCAAGGGTCAACATTTATCCCTCCGACGAGTACATGTAGAAACCGACCTGCGTGTCACCGTAACGCTCCTGCCGTACCTTTATCATCCGTGAGGATTCAGCGGGAGTGGCATCCCGTGATGAGTGTTCTACGATGACGAGGCCATTTCCTGCGAGAATTCCCGCATTCTCTATGAGGAGCAACAACTTGTCGAAGACGTCCAAGGCATAGGGGGGATCCGCGAATATCAAGTCGTATGGAGCCCTCTCTGAAACAGGGCCCCGTTCGGCGCTAATTGCGCGAAGCGCGTCTGCTCCAATGACTGCGGCCATATCCCTGAAACCCAGATCATGCAAGTTCTTGTTTATCACTTCACGAGCAGCCCGATCCTTGTCAACGAATACGCAGTAGCTTGCCCCGCGGGAAAGCGCCTCGATACCAAGGCTGCCTACGCCGGCAAACAGGTCCAGGACGACAGAACCTCCAATGCGATCTGCAATAATATTGAAGATCGCCTCGCGTACACGATCAGAAGTGGGCCTGATATTGCGCCCGCTGATCGTAGCTAACCGGCGACCTCCGGCGATGCCTGAAATCACACGCATCTTACTTGACTATGCTGTTGAACCAGGTTACGGCCATGGTTCCACGACCCGCATGTGTTCCGACTGCCTGTCCATCTATGACCTCAATGGCCTCAGGAACGAGTCCCTCGTAGGCCTCCACAAACTCAGCAGGAGATGGCTGGCATGTCATAGGCATCACACGCGAAGCCCTGAGCTCCTCGAAGAACTGGGCACTTGTCAGCTCCACCATGTCGATGTAGATCTCATCATCAAACCGGATGGTGAGAGGCACTACATTGATGTTGCTGCCCCGAATCATGTACAAAAAAAAGTCGGAGATACTGCCGGTCACCAATGCTGTTCTAGACATCATCCACCTCCACCTACTCAACGGAGATGAGGTAGTAATAGAGGGGCTGCCCGCCGTATTGGACTTCGAACTCGATGTCAGGGTATTCCTCTGCCAGACCGCTCGCCAGCGATTCCGCTTCTTCCTGGGTGACGCCAAATCCATAGATGATAGTGGCGATCTCATGATTCGCGGATTGGATCTCAGCAAACGTATGACGAACAACTTCGTCAACGCTCTCTCCAACCACCTGCAAATCGCCATCGATGATGCCGATTATGTCATTTTCATGAATTTCAATACCATTGAATGTAGAGTCTCGCACTGCATATGTAATCTCCGCGCTCACCACTCTGCCGATGGCCTCAACCATCTTTGCGACATTATCTTCAAGCGGTGCGTACGGCGTCATGACGAGAAGCGCAGCCAGCCCCTGAGGCACTGTTTTGCTTGGGACTACGTGCACCTTGGTATCTCCGATGTCGGGCACCCCCGCAGCCTGCTGGGCTGTGAGAACTACATTGCCGTTGTTAGGAAGAACAATAACCTCCCTGGCATAGGCCCTGCGCACGCCATCAGCTACATCCTGAATGCTCGGGTTCATTGTTTGCCCGCCAGTTATCACAACATCTGCTCCCAAGCTCTTGAGTATCTTCTCGACGCCATCCCCGGCAGCCACAGCAACAACACCCACATCTTTGAGCTCACGAGGCTCTTCTTCATGGGGTTCCACAGGCAATCCCGACTCCTTGCCGGCTGCTCCCTCGAACTCCTCATGTTGGTCTTCCATGTTGTCAATATCGATTTCATGAAGCGAACCATATCCAATGCAGATTTCAAGGATGCGCCCAGGAGTGTTGCTATGCATGTGCACCTTCACAGTATTGCTGTCGCCGACGACGAGCATTGAATCGCCCACAATATCGTCAAGCAACGCACGCTTGACCGCATCAGGGTCAAGCTCGCTTCCGCGAATTATCAGCTCTGTGCAGTAGGCATATTCGATCTCATGTTTCGTTCTCGCAGGCTCTTTCCCGGGCTTGAGGACGACTCTATCGTCAGCAGGCACATCTGCCACACGCTCTATGGGTTCGCCCCTTAGCCCCTTGGCAAAGCCCTGAAAGAGCACTACCAGGCCCTTGCCTCCAGCATCGACGACACCAGCTTCCTTCAGCGCCGGCAACATCTCTGGCGTCTTCTCGAGAACAATCTCTCCTTGCTTCAGGACTTCGTCGACTACTCCAAAGATGTCTGCGCCGCTCCTGGCTGCTTGAACCCCGGCGCGGGCACCTACCCGCGCCACAGTGAGAATTGTACCTTCCACGGGCTTCATTACTGCCTTGTAAGCTACATTAGAGGCCTCCTGGAAAGCCGCTGCCAAATCCATCGGTTCGGCCGTTTTCAGCCCGTGCAGGCGTTTAGCAAACCCCCGCAGCAACTGAGATAGTATGACACCCGAGTTCCCCCTGGCACCCATAAGAGAGCCCAAAGCTATGGCGTCAGCTACGTCTGCCACTGAAGCCGGACCCGCCTTCTCCGCTTCCTTGAGCGCGGCGGAGACCGTGAGATACATATTTGTCCCAGTATCGCCATCTGGGACTGGAAACACGTTCAACGAGTCGATCAGACTCTTATGTTCACCAAGCCAAGCCACACCGGACTCGAAGGCAGCCGCAAGCACCGGTCCGTCTATAGCCTTCATGTGCGAGGCCTGACTCTGCTTTATTCCAGACATTATTTCTGCCGTTCCTTTCCGCCAGCACCCACTCTGACACCATGAACAGTAACATTGACTTCGGATACGTTGAGGCCTGTGGTAGACTCCAGAACGTATTTGACCTTATCCATTACGTTGTTGGCTACTTCGGTGATACGGGTGCCATATTCCACAATGATATAAAGATCAATAGTTGCATCGTCGCCTTGCACATCCACCTCAACTCCGCGGGCGACATTCTCCATCCCCAAGAGCTCCGCAATTCCATCAGTAAAGGTGCGCGACGCCATTCCAACAAGGCCATAACATTCAGTTGCGGCCATTCCCGCTATGGCCGCCAATACTTCATCAGCTATAGTAATCTGGCCATACCTTGTATTTATCTCTTTGCCCATCGTGAAACCCCCAATACTGACCTCCAGCCTGCAAAGCGATTAAGACATAAGTGGACATTTTCTGTGTATTCTCCGCGCTCTCCGCATATTCCTTCTCGTAATACCCTTGCGTAGTCTCTCCACGTATGCTATCATTTGTTTTGTGCGTTTTAGGCGCTATGAGGAGGAATTCTTATGGCCAAAGTATGCGATATATGTGGCAAGGGCCCCGCTTCCGGGAATATTCGCAGCCACTCAGAGATCAAAACAAGGCGCAGATGGTACCCGAATCTTCACGAAGTAAGGGCGAAGATCAACGGCAGCACTCGCCGCGTAAGGGTCTGCACCAGGTGCCTCAGGTCAGGAAAAGTAACCCGAGCTATCTGATCGTGAGCTGGCTATATGGATCTGCATATTCACAATTACTGACGCTCCCTTCACATGGGGGCGTTTCGCCTTTCAAAGGCTGGATTCAAGAATCAAATGGCCCTCCTTCATTCGCGGCCCCCAGTAGCCAACGCGCGCCTGTGTAGGCTCAGCACAACTCCATAATCAGTTGTCGCCGAGCCGAGAACGACTCCTGACTGTGAAAGAGGTCCATGACAATCAGATCCTCCAGTGGCAATAAGCCCGTATTCATCAGCTACACTCTCGTACCGCTTCTGCTGGGCCTGCGTGTGATGGGGATAGAACACCTCTATTCCGCCCAACCCGCACTCCACCAGCCCAGGTATCATCTCATCCTTGTCCGCCAAGCCTGGATGGGCCAACACTGGCACTCCCTGAGCAGTCAGGATGGCCTCAACTGCCTCAAATGGAGTCAGCTTCGACCTGCTAACATAGGCCGGAGCGTGAAAGCCTATGTAATGGGCAAAAGCTTCGTCCCAGGTAAGCACATATCCTGCTCTTACCATAGCAGCCGCTATATGCGGCCTGCCCACTGCGCCCTCACCTGCATGCTCCAGCACATCCTCCTTGTTCAGGCTGATTCCGAGAGCAGCAAGTTTCTTGAGCATCTGCTCTACCCGTCGCATCCTGCTCTCTCTCTGCGATTCCAAGAGCCCGAGCAGACCCTCATTCTTGTAGTTTATGCAAAACCCGAGTATATGAACCTCCCCGTCGCTGACGTCTGTGGATATCTCCACTCCCGGCACTACGTACACTTCAGTCCCTTTTGCCGCCTGAAGCGCCTCCTCTATGCCATCTACTGAATCGTGATCGGTTACGGCTATGGCGGCGAGGCCGCGCCTAGCGGCCTCCTCCACCAATTCAGTTGGCGTGAACGTGCCGTCTGACATGGTAGTATGGCAGTGCAGATCAGCGCGCCCTGTTGACACCCACAATCACCTTCTCGCCGTTAACGTCCCATTCACGAACGTATTCACCCTCAGGCTCGCCTTGGGCAAGCGACGTTGAAAGGGTCTCCTTCATGAGGTAGTCCCTGTGAACCTGCAGAGCCTTCATGGAGTCGGGTCCGCCTGAGACTATCGCATCTATCCGGTCAGACACCTCAAACCCAGCCTCTTTGCGCGTTGTCTGGATCTTGTTCACCAACTCCCTGGCGAAGCCTTCCAGCTTCAACTCCTCGGTGATGACGGTGTCGAGGGCTATCGCGCGTCCACCCTCTGACTGCAGATAGTATCCCTCAGAAGCCACCGTTTCAATGGAAACCTCCTCAGGAAGCAGCGAAACCTCTGTTCCATCCCTCAAAGCCACGCTGAACTCTCTGCCTTCAAGAGACTTCTCGGCAATCTCTGACGCATCCGCTTCAGCCACAGCAGCAGCGATCGCCTTCATCAGATTGCCATGCTTCGGCCCGAGAAGATCGTATCTTGGTTTCACTCTGTATGACACAAACTTACCCATGTCCCTGACATACTCCAGTTCCTTTACGTTGAGCTCATCCTCCACAAGGTCTGCAAGCAGCCTCAGATCTTCTTCCTCCTGCCGAGTGGCTCTCACCACAATCTTCGACAGCGGCTGCCTGTTCTTGATGCTAACTTCGTTTCGGGCTGCCCGGCCCAGGTACACAACCTGCCTGACCAGATCCATTCGCCTTTCAAGATCGATATCCCGGCTCCATGCATCTGCTTTCGGATAGTCCTGGAGGTGGACACTGCCTAAGGCTGGCTCGAGATTGGTGAATATCTCCTCCGCCAGGAAAGGCGTAAACGGCGCAATCAGCCTGGCAATTGTCGTCAGACTCTCATGTAGAGTGAGGTATGCAGCCTGCTTGTCAACGGTCATTTCACTTGCCCAGTATCGCCTGCGACATCTGCGCACATACCAGTTGGACAAGTCGTCCACATATTCCTCAATCCTTCTTGCGGCCTGAGTTATGTCGTATGCATCCATTGCATCAGTCACTTCACTGACAAGCCCGGATAGCCTTGAAAGAAGCCACCTGTCGATTAACGGGCGATCCTCATAGGAAACCTTGCACTGGCCGGGATCGAATTCATCGATGTTTGCATACAATACGTAGAATGCGTATACATTCCAGAGCGTACCCATGAACTTCCGTTTGGCCTCAACGATACCGTCCTCATAGAATCTCGTCGGATTCCATGGAGCGTTCACTGTATAGAGATACCATCTGACGGCATCGGCCCCGTGCTCATTGAAGAGCTTCCAAACATCCACTACGTTGCCCTTGCTCTTGCTCATCTTCAGCCCGGCTTCGTCGAGAACAAGGCCCAGCACGACACAGTTTTCAAATGGCGACCTGCCGAACAGCAGCGTGGATATGGCAAGAAGCGTATAGAACCATCCGCGAGTCTGATCCACTGCTTCAGTAATGAAATCCGCCGGAAATGCCGCAGAGAACACTTCGGCGTTTTCAAATGGATAGTGCCACTGTGCAAAAGGCATGGAGCCAGAGTCAAACCAGCAGTCCATCACCTCAGTCACCCGTCTGGCGTCTCCTCCGCACTGGGAACATGCCAGGATTGCCTGGTCGATGTATGGCCTGTGCAACTCGAAGTGGTCGGGCAAGGACTTGGCCATGCTCTTGAGCTCCTTCACGCTTCCAACAGCATGCTCGTGTCCGCATTCCTCGCACACCCAAATTGGCAGCGGCGTGCCCCAGTAGCGCTCACGGCTTACGGCCCAGTCTATGACGTTTTCGAGGAAGTTGCCGAATCTGCCATCCTGGATGTGCTTGGGATACCAGTTGATCTTCGCATTGTTTTCCAAGAGCTCATCCCGCAGGTCAGACATTCTAATGAACCATGAGCTTCGCGCGTAATAGAGCAGAGGCGTATCACATCGCCAGCAGAACGGGTAGCTGTGCGAGTAATCCATCTCCTCAAACAGAAGGCCACGAACCTCCAGGTCCTTTACGATTAGCGGATCAGCATCCTTGACAAACATCCCGCACCAATCACAGGCTCTGTCGTCAAATCGGCCTTGGGCATCCACAAGCTGCACTACCGGCAGGTTGTGTTCTTGTGCAACGCGCATGTCATCCTCGCCAAATGCCGGGGCTATGTGAACGATCCCCGTTCCCTCGGAGAGCGTGACGAAGTCGCCTTCCACAACCATATACGCAGGCGCCTCAGGCTCTGCAAATGTGTAGAGCGGCTCGTACTCCATGCCTACAAGCTCAGAACCCTTGACCACGCGCAGGATGCGGTAGTCCCCTTCCAATCTGGGCTCCACAAGATCCTTAGCCATGATCAGCGTCTCCCCATTGGACTGGACATACGCATAATCGTAATCGGCGGACACAGCCAAAGCTACATTGGAAGGCAACGTCCACGGAGTGGTCGTCCACGCCAACAGCGACACGTTCTCCTCGCCCCGGACCCTGAACCTTACGAAGATGGAAGGCTCTTCTACATCCTTGTAGCCCTGTGCAACTTCGTGGCTGGAAAGCGCAGTTCCGCACCGAGGACAGTAGGGGACGACCTTGTGACCGTGGTACATCAGACCCTTATCCCAAATGGTCTTTATCGCCCACCAAACAGATTCGATGTACGAGTCATGAAAAGTCACGTAGGGGTCGTCCATGTCTATCCAAAAACCCAGTCTCTCGCTCATGCGACGCCACTCGCCTTCATACTTGAAGACTGACTCTTTGCACCTCTGGACAAACTCCTCTACGCCGTACTTCTCGATCTCGGGCTTCCCGCTTATCCCCAACTGCTTCTCCACTTCAAGCTCGACAGGGAGGCCATGAGTATCCCAGCCAGCCTTGCGCGGCGCATAATACCCATTCATGGTCTTGTACCGGAGCACAACGTCTTTCATGGCACGCGTCAGAACATGGCCTGGATGAGGCAGACCATTGGCTGTAGGAGGCCCTTCATAGAAGACGAATCGAGGTCCGCTCTCCCTCTGAGCCACACTCTTATCGAATATCTTCTCCTCCCGCCAAGCCTCCAGGATCTCCTGTTCCATTCGGGGGAAGTCCATAGCTGAATCGACTTTCTTGAACATCCGCAGACACAACCTCCTTGACTCCTACTTGACAGATACGCAGCAGAACACGGCAAAAGCTTAAACCCCCCGTCCACAGGGACGAGGGGTCAACTCGCGGTACCACCCTTAGTTGGCCGACCTTTGGTCTGCGTAAAGCAAGCAATCCAGCGTCTATCAACTCAAATGTCGGCCCACTCATTAGCCCGGCTAACGCCCGGGGTGCGGCACAGCTTACTCGCTCTCTTTCAGCCTGCAACTCAGGGGTGATTTTTCCGACGTGACCTGCGCGGAGATTCCACCGTCCCCCGCTCTCTGGAGCCGTCCTGGTCGCTACTCTTCCCCATCATCGTTTTTTCCTTCATTCAGCTAGAATCAATCTACCATACAGCTACATCCAGCGTCAACTCGCACAAGTCTCGAAGTCTGCAGAATCCAGTCGCACTGCAACCGTTTGGGAGCAGCCTGCCCCCTCAAACCTTCCACAGTCATCCTCTTCCGTTCCCACCACGCTTGTTAGAATCGCCATCTTCCGGACGCAAGACGCCTTTTTGCATCAGAATGACCACAACCATGACTGTTACGATGATCTTGGGCAGATAATAGGTGGCATTGTAGGTAAGTGAATACAGCCAGGCAGGGGTTCCCTCTGGTGCGTACTGCCCGAAGAAGATGTACCCGGAGAGGAAATGAAACACAAACCCCGCCAGTGTTCCCCCTATGGCCCCGGTCAAGTTCCGCCACCAGCCTCGCCCAAACGAAAGCCACGGCGCAATCCCGAGAGCAGTTGAAGCCAGAACGTAATCGAGAACAGCCTGCATGGGATGGATGATCTCAGATGTAGCTGTAACAAGATCAAGCACGCCTGCTATCAGGCCTGAGAGCAAGCCCGGATAGACTCCCCTCGTAAAAGCCATGTAGAGTATGGGGACCATTTCCAGGGATACAGAGCCTCCCTGCGGCATCTTGAAAAGCCTTACCATTCCCAGAACCCACGACAGCGCAGCAGCCACGCCTATCTCTGCAATTACTTTCGTCGGGATGGATTTGCGTGAACTAGCACTTGACATGATGCTAACCTCCTCATGCACCGTGCCGCCGGGCATCGAACAGAAAAACTGCGGGTTCATACATGATGATCCGCAGTCACATAGAGACTTAACCGCTTCCCTACGCTGGTATTACCCAGGGCGGAAGGAACTTCCTCCGCGCGATCAGGTTCCAGGGTATCGGGGGGTGAATTGCTCACATGGCCCGGACTAATCAAGGCTCCTGCAACACACCTTCCCGCTCTCAGCCTGTCGGCTCCCCTAGCGGATCGGCACAATATAAAAGTAGAATGTGGCGTACAACTAGGTTATTTGACACGTTGCGAAGAAATCCTCCTTGCGTGCTAAATACTGAACGCCACTTGCAGGCTGTCTCCATCATGCCCTATAAGGATTTCGCCAATCAGATGCTCGGGTATTACGGCTCCCACTGCCTTCCGAGCCCTCCGGATTATCTCGCTCTCCGACATCTGTGCTATCTCCTGGGCATCATCCTTCCCCATCACCAGGGTTGCCACGAGTACGCCCTTAATATGGGTAACTTCCATGCAGATTGCCTCCTCCCGTCTCACGCTTCTGATTCGACGTACAGAGAGGCCATCCTGCGGTTTTCGTCCAGCGGTTTTTCGATATGCAACAACGGCGAACAGGGAATATGGTTGCATGACGCCTAATAAGCTCGACTGTCTTTCGGTCTTGACCTTTCGCGTCGAATAGCGCCGGCTTCCTCGGAAGATCACGGTGGAGTCATGCCTAGCAATATGTCCGATTCTTGGGGATATACGAAAGCACGGGATCGCGGTCATAGCGATCCCGCTCTACCCTAGCTGACGATCTCTTCGTCTACTGTCCCAATTGCTTGGCCAAAAACCCAGCAGCTGTTTCTGCAAGCTTCAACTCGAGCTCGCCCATGGACTTGCCTTCCTGAGACAACAGGATTACCGCGCCCGCAATGTCGCCTTCGACTATTATGGGGGCAATCACCTGGCTCGACAACTCCACATCTTCTACAGGCGGATTCTCATTAGCAGTATTCGAAAGGAATGGCTTCCTATTGCGCATTACGTCCTCTACGTGCTCTGTGATCCGACGTTCATAGAAACTCTTCCTTGATGCTCCCGCTACAGCAACTATCTCATCCTGGTCTGCAATGAGCGCCACATGCCGCGTTGACTCGTACAGTGAATCCGCGTATTCCTGAGCAAACTCTCCAAGGTCCGCAATAGGGGAATATTTCTTAAGGATCACCGAGCCTTCGCGATCGGTGAATATCTCAAGCGGGTCTCCCTCACGTATTCGAAGGGTCCTCCGGATCTCCTTGGGCACGACTACTCTACCGAGGTCATCGATTCTTCTTACTATCCCTGTCGCCTTCACGCACATCCCTCCCTTGTTATTATTTTACCTTGGCCTAACTCCGCTTATGCTCTATAACCAGTTCCGCTTTCGGTCAAATCTGGATGGAATCGTGAAGGCAGGGGCCGTATGACCCAGAGCGGCAAGGAAATACAGAAAAAGAGGCTTACGACGATCTGCTCTCCGGCTGCTGCATCCCGATTTGCGACTACCCAACACCTTTCGGCACTGAGCAGCCGGTGCACGGAATGCAACAACCTTTGATCGACCAACGTCCGAACTTGGGCATCATGCTGCAGTCTCTCGACTGCAGCACCACACTTTCGCTCGTACGCTGATCTTAGCTCAACCGCTGCAGATAGGTTTCCCTACAACGACGATCTCATCAACCGCCGCCATAAGTTGGCCAACCTGCAACGATCTTCGCGCCGGCCAGTTACAGTCCTACTTTAGGCTGTAACTGACCTTTGCTCGACGCACAATGGACCCGACATCTTGCGATATGGTCAGATCCATTGTGGGTCTTCGCTCGACCGCCGTAAACCTCGTTACATATAATGACCTATTGCTGTGGTTATATGCGCCGCCGCCGTGGTATGTTAAACCTTTTTGACATGACAACGCCTATCAAGTCATCTTTTTCCATTTGGTGGTCCTGGCACGCCTGGCAGCATGAAAGCGGGCAATATGAGTATGGATATTTGCTCTTGCTGTGGGCCACCCCCTTGGGAGCGGCCCACATGTCAGTCACGGCACAATGGCGCAAGTTCTATCCCCACTTGCCCTTGCCAACATGAGCTTGGATCTCAGCCTTAGCCGACTGCCCGATTATCCAGGCCTGCTCGCGCGCGCGTTTGAATACAGCAACGCAACCAGGATCGAGATCATCATCGATGCCGGCTTCGGCAATTTCCTCAACTTCCTCCATGAGCGCAACAAGCCTGCAGTGAAGATCATTGGTGAAACGAGACCTCTTGATGGCTTCCGTTTCCTTGCTACCTACTTCAGAGAATCTCTCCCTAGGGGCTCCACACTTGGGGCATCTCTCGGCAGGAGTGTTGCCATCATGGATGAAGCCGCATACACTGCATCTCCACAGCTTCATGTTTATACCCTCCTCTTACCACATATCGGTCCAGGACAACCCATCAATAGTTCGCCACAAACAGCTCGAAGTATGCCTGCGGATGGGCACATGCAGGACAGGCCTTTGGCGCCTCTGCCCCTTCGTGAACATAGCCGCAGTTCCGGCACTTCCACTTAACGGGCTGGCTCTTCTTGAAAACTGTACCGTTTTCTATGTTAGCCAGCAGAGCCTTGAACCTCTTCTCGTGCTCTTCCTCGACTTCTGCGATCTCCCTGAAGGTGTCGGCTATCGCATCAAATCCCTCTTCGCGGGCTACTTTCTCAAATTCTGGATACATGCTTGTCCACTCGTGGTTCTCTCCATCCGCAGCATGCTCCAGATTATGCGCGGTGCCGCCAACTAGATCTGTGTAGTCAATGAGCCTCTTTGCATGAGCTCTCTCGTTTTCAGCAGTCTCCTCAAATACCCCTGCGATCTGCTCATAACCCTCCTTCTTCGCTACCTTGGCAAAGAAGGTGTACTTATTGCGTGCCTGCGACTCTCCGGCAAACGCAGCCATGATGTTGTCATACGTCTTAGTTCCTTCCAGCTTCTTGCCCAAAGATATCATCCTCCATAAGTAGATCCTAAACTCAGTTCAAGCTTGCTGAGAGTGGAACGATCACCCTGTTCAGCAATTTCTTATGCTTCCATAGTATCTTTTCCAGTATCTTTTCTACGCCTCTTCAAAGAGGTCTTTGCCCACTCCACAATCAGGACATACCCAATCATCAGGCACATCTTCAAAAGCCGTGCTTGGAGCCACTCCATTGTCTGGATCTCCCGCACCGGGGTCATAAATGTAACCGCAAACTGTGCATACCCACTTCTCCATGTTTCTTCCCCCCTTCTATCGATCCATACAGACGCGTTAATGCCGCTCGGGCCCACACTATTCGTATACCATCATGGGGTATATTTGTCAATAGCCTCATGCCATCGTCCCCGCCCGGCCACACCTGCGTGAGCAATGGTAACTCAATGTTCGCTCAAGGCTTAACTGAGTTGAATCACGAGCTTCCGAGGGGATGCGTTTCGCCTGAAGCGGATAGTCGCCAATGGCTTCGAACCCTGTGCCACCTAGTTTGATGGCGATTTCAAGCACTTGAATGCGCATGTGAATGCGACTATGAGAGTTTGGGATGGGGATTTGGGGATAAAGTACAAGTAGTTAGCCGGGTGACCCATCAGTGGGCCGATGTTTTTCATGATTGGCCCATGGGCGGGTCACTTGCCCCCGAAAGCCACCCGCCAGCAGGTCATCCCGCTCCGCCACAATGAAGAAGTTACAAGATCATCACGGCTGTGAGTAAGGCCACTTCCATCGGCAACTGGCACTTTCGAGCGCAAGCCAGTCGGTACTGTTCTGTGGTTACTTTGAATGCATGAACCGACCCTCACTCGCAAAAGGGCAACCCAAACGGGGATCAATGGAGCTGTTCCCATACGTAAAGCCTCGTCTGCAACGTTCGTCGAGATTCGCCGCCTGATGCATGGGATGGCGATGCCCGGCGTAAAGCCGGGCATCACATGAAGCAAGTAGCCCTATAAGCCGAGTTCTGTCGTGAGTGATCATCTATCTGGGACCCATGTTGCCATGGGCCTCAAGCGACCTAACCCGAGGAAGAGCGGGCAACTCTATGTTCCTCCTATTTGGTCTTGCTCCTAGTGGGGTTTGCCTAGCCGCCTGGTCACCCAGACGCTGGTGCGCTCTTACCGCACCGTTTCACCCTTGCCCTGCTGTTCACGTAGACGGAAAGCTAGGCGGTTTGATTTCTGTGGCACTTTCCTTGAAGTCACCTTCACTGGGTGTTACCCAGCACTATGCCCTTTGGAGCTCGGACTTTCCTCAAGCGGCGGCATCGCCGCCTGCGACCACTCAGGCTACTTGCGCTTCCAATATCAAGATGTTAACACCGTATCGCGTCGTAGTCAACTCCGCACGGCTCCGAGCAGATCCTTGTACGTGTCAGGATCCATGCCCACTTCACTTCTTTTTGCGCTGATATCGGTGCCACGACTCCTTGCACACTCTATGCAGCGCTTGGTGCCAGGCAGAGCTTCCAGACGTTCCTTGGGTATTACTTTCCCGCAAATCTCACATCTGCGTTTCACAACATGGTTCGCCTCCAATGCAGGATCTGGAGAATTGGCACCCTCTTAATTATATTTCTACACCTCGCGCAAAGTTCCTTTTGTCTAGCGCACGTAACTTGCTTCACAAAAAAGAATAGGCAGACAAATCGTCCGCCTCAGCCTTTATATGTGATAATATGGTGGGCCCACCAGGATTCGAACCTGGGACCAATCGGTTATGAGCCGACCGCTCTACCGCTGAGCTATGGGCCCGTGGCTCCCCGAGCAGGATTCGAACCTGCGACCCACCGGTTAACAGCCGGTTGCTCTACCGCTGAGCTATCGAGGAACTAACTTGCAAAATGTATTATACCGTACGTGCCATTTGCGGTCAACACCCGCAGAAACGCGAATCCTGGCAGGACTTGCATGCTAAACGCAGGCTTCAAGAAAGAAGGAGAGCGGCACCCTCAGGACGCCGCAACATAAGCCATAGTATCTTCCTGCCTATTGTTTCAGCCCACCCACGCCTGCTTACTCCAGAAAATCCTTGAGTTTTCTGCTTCGACTGGGATGGCGCAGTTTGCGCAAAGCCTTGGCCTCTATCTGCCGTATGCGCTCTCTCGTCACTCCAAACTCCTGCCCTACCTCTTCCAGGGTGCGCGCACGTCCGTCATCAATTCCAAATCTAAGCCTTAAGACCTTCTCCTCCCGGGGCGCCAACGTATATAGCACCTCTTCCAGTTGCTCTTTCATGAGAAGGAATGAAGCTGCGTCAGGCGGAGCTATCGCTTCCTCATCCTCTATGAAGTCGCCAAGATGCGAGTCCTCTTCCTCACCAATGGGTGTTTCCAGAGAAACGGGCTCCTGAGCAATCTTCATGATCTCCCTTACACGCTCGACCGGATAATCTATGACCTCAGCTATCTCCTCTGCCGTGGGCTCCCGGCCTAGCTCTTGCAGCAATTGCCTCTGCACGCGCACAAGCTTGTTTATTGTCTCAACCATGTGGACAGGAATACGGATCGTCCTGGCCTGGTCAGCTATGGCCCTGGTAATGGCCTGCCTTATCCACCATGTAGCGTACGTGCTGAACTTGTAACCCTTGCGGTAGTCAAACTTCTCCACCGCTTTCAAGAGGCCCAGATTTCCCTCTTGTATCAGGTCCAAGAAGAGCATGCCACGTCCTACATACCGCTTGGCTATGCTAACAACCAGCCTCAAGTTTGCCTCAGCCAAGTCCCGCCTTGCGTCTTCATCGCCCTGCTCTATCCTCTTGGCCAGCTCTACTTCCTCTTCGGCTGTGAGCAAGGCAACCCTGCCTATCTCTTTCAGGTACATTCGCACTGGATCATCCAGGGCAACACCCTCAGGAACGGATAGGTCTACTTCGACCTCCTCTTCCTCTTCTTCAGCTGAATCATCATCAACATCAACGACCATGTCCTTGCCTTCGTCGCTATCGTCGTTGTCTGCAACGATGTCTACCCCGAATTCCCCCAGCACCTCGTACATCTCCTCGATCTGATCCGGGGTGAGGTCTACATCTTGCAACGCATCCACTATCTCACGTTCAGTGAGAAAGCCTCGCTTCTTACCTTTAGCGACGAGGTTCTTCAATTCGGGCGCGTTCAATTCCTTTGTCATATTTTCCTCACCTTCCGAATCGCCTTACCCGAAGCCAACCCGCATGCCAAAGCCTGTAGCATCTAGTACAGTGCGACATTGCTTCCAAGCGAGCGTCGCAACTGCTTCTGCTCCACCTGCAGCTCGCGCACGCGCTCGTAGTCGCCTGATACGTCGGCTTCTTTGATCTCGTCGTCAATCTCATTGAGCCTGTGCTTTATCGAAAATTGCTGCCATGCTTCAAGTGCATTCTCCAATGCGTCATCTTGTGCCTCCCACGGCTTGGCGCCGAACATTACAGATGAAGCATAATCCTTGAGCTCAGCATCTACACAATCCACAAGCTCAGCAGGGGCAACAGACTCGTCTCCGCCTGCATCCAATAATAAGCAAAACAGTCTTTCATGTGCCGGCATCTTGAAGCCGTCATGTCCAATCACTTCCACAATGCGCGCCCTATGTTGGGACGACACAGTTGCTAACCTAATCAACGCTCTCTCGACTTCAAGATATGCTTTGCTGCTCCATACTGGATCCTCAAGTGCCTCATTTGGGGCCGAAGGAATCGCATGGGCCACAGACCGCAGACCCTGCCCCAAACCCGGTCTTTCCGCCGTCCTCCTTGCCGACATGCGCGCCTTCTGAATGTCCATGGCCAGAGCCCCGGAATCCACATTAAGTTTCCCTGAGAGCTGCCTTACGTACTCTGCCCTCTCAATCTCGCTGTCGACTTCAGCAAGAACGCCAACTACTTTCTCAACAGCGCGCAGGCGGCTATCCAGATCAGACCAATCTGTCTCGGCTACTATCCTATCCAGCTGATACCTGGTAAACACGACAGCCTCATCAACAGACGTCTGAAACGCCTTGCCCCCGTGTTCTCCAATAAAGCTGTCAGGATCATGCCCTTCAGGCAAAACGGCAACCCTTACATCAAGCCCGAGAGCCGTGGTGGTATTCACCCCTCTGACCGTGGCATCTAATCCTGCCGTGTCAGCATCGTAGCAAAGGACAACCTGGTTCGCGTATCTCAAGACAACTCTCGCTTGTTCGGTAGTGAGAGCAGTTCCCAGTGTGGCCACTACATTAGTCTGACCTGCTTGATGCGCAGAGATCACATCCATGTATCCTTCTACCAAAACAGCCTTTCCGCTTCTTCGTATGGAGTCAGATGCAAGGTTGATCCCGTAAAGGTTCGACCTCTTGCTGAAGACTGCTGATTCGGGGCTATTCAGATACTTGGGCATTGAGTCATCCAGCGCCCTGCCACCAAATCCCACAATACGGTCGTATACATTGACGATGGGAAAGACCAAACGGTTCCTGAATCGGTCGTAATACCTGGTCGTGCCCGATGCACGGCTGGCCAATCCGGCCTCATACGCCAAAGCCGGCTGGATTCCCTTCTTGGCGAGCACCGATAGGAGCGAGTCCCACGACGCCGGCGCATAACCCAGTTTGAACTTTTCCTGGGTATCGCTCTCTATTCGCCGCCGCTTCAGATAATCCCTTGCACGTTGGGCGTACGGTGCGCGCATCAGTATCTGCCTATAGTATGCCAAGGCAAGCCCATTTACTCTGTATATTGACTCTCTTCGCTCACGCGCCGCGCGTTCCTGCGGAGACTCCGCATCTGTTGACACGTCAATTCCAGCGCGCTGTCCGAGACGACGTACTGCCTCAGGAAACGTGAGCCCTTCCATTTTCATTATGAAAGTGAAAACGTTTCCGCCTACATGGCATCCAAAACAATAGAAAAGCTGCCGGTCAGGCGAAACAGAAAATGAGGGCGTCCGTTCAGTATGGAACGGACAAAGGCCGACGAATCTGTTGCCCACCTTCTTTAGCTGCACATAGTCTGACACTACTGATATGATCTCATTTGCCTCTCTGACCTTATCTATCAGATCATCACTGTACTTGGAACTCAAACTAACCAGCCCCTGCCGGGGTACTTTTCGCCGGCAATAAGTATTCTCCTGCTTGACGCCTGTTTCATGATGTCAAACAAAAACCCGCTTCCGAATCTGCGACTTGGCGGAAGCGAGGGCATCCGAACCACATAGCCACAAGGCCACTTGCACATCCGTAATTCTACCTATGATCGAATTTCCCTTCTGAAGCACTCAATCTTTCTCCGCCCCGGGCAGAGGATTCACGCAGAACATAATGTTTCTCAATATATCCAGGTTATGCATGAGTGCCCTTCGCCTGCCTTAGTAGACACCCCAGGGCGCAGGGACGAACTTCGCCGTCCATTGCCTCATGGCATACCTATCTGTCATGCCTGCAATGTAATCTACAGCAATCCTTGTAACGTCACAGTCCTCCAAAGATTCCCCAGATTCATCAATCAGTTCGTCAACGTGATCCAGATAGTAGTAGTAGAGTTGGATCAGGAGGCGCGTAGCCTTGTCAGCCTCAACCTTGGCGATGGACCCGATATAAACTTTCTCGAACATGAAGTCCCTTAATGCAGCCATGCCGCGAGCCACCTCAGGACTCATCAGTATCCTTTCCTTGTTCGCGCTCTCGTCGATCAGATCCTTCACAAGTGTATCTAGGCGCTCGGATCTCGTGCGGCCCAGGATCTGCTGCGCCTCTTCGGGAATCATCTCTTCTGTGATAATCCCTGCACGCATCGCATCATCCACGTCATGGTTGACATAGGCAATCTTGTCGGCGTACTTCACGACCTGTCCCTCCAAGGTCGCAGCCTCCTCCGGCCATTCTGCAGAATGGCAGAGTATACCATTGCGAACCTCCCACGTGAGGTTAAGGCCGGGTGCGGACTTGCCCTCTCTGCGCTCGACGAATTCCACAACTCTCAAGCTTTGCTCATTGTGGCGAAACCCGCCTTCGACCGCCTCGTTGAGGGCAGCTTCCCCTGAGTGCCCGAATGGCGTATGCCCCAAATCGTGCCCGTAAGCTATTGCTTCGGTCAGGTCTTCATTTAGCCGGAGAGCCCGAGAAATGGTCCGGGCTATCTGGGCGACTTCTAGGGTGTGGGTTAAGCGTGTTCGATAGTGGTCGCCCTCTGGCGAAAGGAAGACCTGCGTCTTATGCTTAAGCCTCCGGAAAGCTTTGCAGTGCACAATTCTGTCTCTATCCCGCTGGTAGCAGGTGCGAAACCTATCGGGTTTCTCCTCCCGATCGCGCCCCCGGGTATTGAGTGAAAGCGCAGCGTATGGAGAAAGCCTCTCCACTTCCTCGTTTTCCAAGCGCTCTCTAATTGTCACAGCGCACCCTCCTCCCTCATGTTGCCGGCGTAAGTGGCCCACGCGGCATGCCTACCACGTGGGCCACAGACAACTCCTAGATAGGGAGCTTCACATCTTGCGTTGCGATTTCTAGCTGGAGCTTCGCTCAGCTCTCCCTACTTCCTGGGTTGCTTGATCTCGGCCTGTGCTGCAGCAAGACGGGCAATCGGCACACGGTAAGGAGAGCAGCTCACGTAATCAAGCCCAACTTCGTGGAAGAACTCAACAGAGTCAGGGTCTCCACCATGTTCACCGCATACACCTATCTTCAGGTTTGGCCTAGTGGATCGTCCGCGTTCCACACCCATAGCCACCATCTGGCCCACGCCTTCTTGATCCAAGGACTGGAACGGGTCATGCTTGAGCACGTTACGATCAATGAATTCACCGAGGAACTTTCCTGCGTCGTCCCGGCTGTAGCCGAAGACCATCTGCGTCATGTCATTGGTGCCGAACGAGAAGAACTCGGCAGATTCGGCTATCTTGTCAGCCACCAATGCTGCGCGGGGAACCTCGATCATGGTTCCGACCATGTAGTCAAGATCCACTCCGTATTCCTCGATCGTTTCGTCTGCCACACGCACAACGTACTCCCGGATCATCTCGATCTCGCCTGTTGTACCCACGAGAGGTATCATCACCTCGGGCATCACGTTGACCCCTTCACGAACTAGCTCGCATGCGGCCTCGAATATGGCCTTCGTTTGCATCTCGTAGATCTCAGAGAAAACAACGCCAAGACGGCAGCCTCTGAATCCCAGCATCGGGTTGAGCTCATGCAATGCGCCTATGCTGTCGCGCACTTTCTGCACGTGAATGCCCATGTCAGATGCCAGCTCCTCGATCTGCTTGGTCTGGTCGAGGCTTGGCAGGAACTCATGAAGCGGCGGATCCAGCAGCCTGATGGTAACAGGCAGACCGTCCATCTCGCGGAAGATGCCCATGAAGTCACCCTTCTGGTAAGGGAGCAACTTGGCTAGAGCTGCACGTCTCTGCTCTTCTGTATCAGACAGGATCATCTCGCGCATGGCGCGTATCCTATCTTCCGCAAAGAACATATGCTCAGTTCGGCACAGCCCGATCCCCTCGGCTCCGAAGACTCGCGCCTGCTTAGCATCTTGCGGCGTATCAGCATTGGTCCGGATGTTCAGAGCACGGAACTCGTCGGCCCACTCCATCATTTTCCCGAAGTTTCCTGTAAGCTCAGGTTCCACCAATGGCACTTGCCCAAGTATGACTTCACCTGTAGACCCGTTCAGAGTAATCCAATCACCCTCTGAGATGGTCAGGTCGCCACAGGTTATCTTCTTGTCCTTCTCACTAATAATGAGAGAACCACAACCTGCCACACAGCAAGTCCCCATGCCTCTGGCAACAACAGCCGCGTGGCTCGTCATGCCGCCTCGGCTGGTAAGGATGCCTGCTGCAGCGTGCATGCCACCGATATCCTCAGGCGAAGTCTCGGTCCTCGCAAGCACTACCTTCTCCCCACGGGAATTCCATTCCTCGGCAGCTGCGGCAGTGAAAACTACGCGTCCTACTGCGGCCCCTGGCGATGCCGGCAAGCCCTTGGCAATCACATTGGTCTTGGCCTTAGCGTCTATCATCGGGTGCAGCAACTGATCGAGCTGGGCGGGGGGCACACGGAGCACCGCTGTCTTCTTGTCAATCAAACCTTCCTCAACCAACTCCACGGCAATTCGAACTGCAGCGGTTCCAGTTCTCTTTCCGGTTCTCGTCTGGAGCATGAAGAGCCTACCATCCTGGATCGTGAACTCTATGTCCTGCATGTCCTTGTAATGCCGCTCCAGAGTGAGATATATCTGCTCTAGCTCAGCATATATCTCCGGCATTGCCGCCTTCAGATCGCTGATGGGATGTGGAGTTCTGATGCCTGCAACGACATCCTCGCCCTGGGCATTCATGAGGTACTCGCCATAGAAAACATTCTCGCCGGTTGCGGGGTCGCGCGTAAAGGCGACTCCTGTGCCGGAAGTTTCGCCCATGTTTCCAAAGACCATGGTCTGGACGTTAACTGCAGTGCCCCAATCTCCCGGAATACCATTTATCTTCCTGTAAGTTATTGCACGCTGATTGTTCCATGAACTGAAAACGGCATTGATCGATCCACGAAGCTGCTCCCACGGAT
The DNA here is from genome assembly GCA_028709305.1 of Bacillota bacterium. Classification (GTDB taxonomy): domain Bacteria; phylum Bacillota; class DTU025; order DTU025; family DTU025; genus UBA10085. Next base: position 45,407 of record JAQVXE010000004.1, read on the forward strand.
CCTCTGGGAATTCCTTGCCCGTATGCTTCCGTGCAATATCCTTGTACTCTTCCACCAGTTCCTTGAGGTCGTCTGCCGTGAGATCCATGTCAAGTTTGACTCCGCGAGCCGCTTTCTTGGCAGCAATAGCTTCCTCAAAAGCCTCGTGTGGAACCTCTAGAACAACATCGGAGTACATGTGCACGAACCGTCTATAGCTATCATAGACGAACCGAGGATTTCCGCTTCTCTTGATAAGACCCTGGGCAGTAGTATCGTTCAAGCCAAGGTTGAGGACTGTGTCCATCATTCCGGGCATTGAAACACGAGCGCCCGACCTCACCGAAAGCAAGAGCGGATTGACGGGATCTGCGAACTTGGCTCCCATCTCCTCCTCGAGTCGCGTCAGATTCTCGCGAATCTCCTCCTCGAGCCCCTCTGGCCATTTCCTGTCATGTTCATAGAAGGCAGTACATACTTCGGTCGTAATAGTAAATCCAGGCGGAACAGGAATCCCAAGGTTGGTCATCTCGGCAAGACCTGCTCCCTTGCCGCCTAGAAGGTTCTTCATATCGCCTTTGCCATCGGCGTGTTTACCTCCGAAGTAGTATACATACTTTGGAACGTTATTCTTTCCCATGCTGATCCCCCATTCTAATGCAGCAATATACGCATCAAGTGGAATTGAATTCTACATCCACGCGCTTTTTCCTTCTTGGTCATCTGGGTTAGTCTCCGGCAAAGACTATTCGGGTTACATCTATCACCGAAGACGCTACATTCAAGGCCTGTTTGAGGGTTGCAAGCCGGTTACGCTTTACCCGGTCGTCATCCACCATTACCAGCACCTCATCGAAGTACCTGTCTATGTCGCCGCAGATCTCTGCCGTTCTCTTCAGGGCACCTACATACGCGTCCCTCTCCACGAAACCGGCAGAGGTTTCCCGTTCACAAACTGCCAAATCCAACCCTAGCTTTCTAGTCGCGTCATATAGACCGATTTCAGCGGGATCCTCAAAAAGCCCGGGATCGCATTCGTCTGACTCAAAGCTTCCGGCTATGTTCCTGATTCTTGTTGCTGCAGTGGCCAGGCGTGCAAACCAATCCTCATCAACTACAGAGGCGACTGCATGTGCCTTCTCCCAGACACAAGCAGGCATTCCAACACCTGAAGCAATTGCGGCGTCTGCAATGTCATGGCGAATCCCCGCATCCTGCAGAGACACTTTGAGCCTGATCCCAAGGAATTCGAGGACATCCCGAACCAGCCGTTCACCGGAATCCTGTATTACTCCCGCTTCCCGATACAGCTCTGCAGAGAGCCTAGCAAGATCATCTAATCCTCTGACGAACTTCCACTGGGCATGAACAGCGAGCATCCCTGCTGCTTGCCTTCTCAGGGCATACGGGTCAGCCGACCCTGATGGCACAAGCCCTATGGCAAAGTAGCCCATTAGAGTATCCATCTTGTCTGCAACGCTGAGTGCAGCGCCCACTCGAGTTCTGGGGAGGATATCTCCTGCATGTCGCGGCAAGTAGTGCTCGAATATGGCTTGAGCAATCCTGTCATCCTCACCTTGCCTGAGAGCGTATTCTCTTCCCATTACACCCTGGAGCTCAGTAAACTCGCGCACCATCGCTGTAACGAGATCAGACTTGGCTAGAAGCGCTGCCCGCTCCAAGACTCCAGCCTCATCAGGTTCCTCTACCAGCCGACGTCCGAGGGCTCCAATGCGCTCTGCCTTTTCGTACATTGTGCCCAGCTTCTCCTGAAAGACCACATCCTCCAGATCAGGTGTTCTCTCTGCGAGGCGAACCTTCATGTCCTCCTCATAGAAGAAACGCGCGTCGGCTAGTCTTGCAGCAAGCACCCTTTCGTTTCCGGCAGTCACCAGGTCAAGATGGTAGTCGTCACCGTTCCTCACTCCGATGAAGACGGGCATAAGGCGACCATCGCTCTTTCGAACGGGGAAGTAGCGCTGATGCCCCACCATGGGAGTTATGACGCACGGCTCAGGAAGGTCAAGGTAGTCGCGGGAGAACCCTCCCGCAAAAGCCGTTGGCCATTCGACCAAGAACGTGACTTCCTCAAGAAGGTCGTCTTCTACAACCGCGGTTCCTCCATGCGCCTCTGCAAGAGATTGTGCCTGGCTACGAATTACGGCCGCACGTTCCTTGGGATCGATCATGACCCCAATCTCGCGCAACTGAGTCCAGTAGTCTGCAGCAGAAGCAATCTCCGCAGGACCCGGAGCCAAAGTACGATGTCCCCACGTAGCACGTCCGCTGCGAACGCCGTGATAATCGAAGTCCACAACATTCTCATCGATCAACGCCAGTATCCACCTGATCGGCCGGGCAAAACGCAAGTCTCCCCAACCCCATCTCATGGATTTCGGGAATCTCAGTGAATCGATGATCTTGGGAAATGCCTCACCGAGCACTGCTGCTGCATCGTGGCCGCCTTCTCGGACTATGGCATACACATATTCGCCTTGAGGCGTATCTCTACGCACTAGTTCAGTCGCCGGGATACCAGCTGAACGGGCAAATCCCTGAGCCGCACGAGTGGGGTTCCCGTCTTCATCATAAGCAATACGGACTGCAGGGCCGCGCAACTCACGAACAAGGTCAGCCTGGGCCGGTGCAACACCGTCTAGGCTCACAATGATCCTGCGGGGAGTGCCATACGCAGAAACCCGGGCAACATCAAGGCGAGCAGCTTCAAGGACCGACAGAGCGATATTCCTGGAATCTTCCAATGCCTGTGGCATGTATCTGGCAGGCAATTCCTCAGTTCCTATCTCGAGGACCGCCTGCTTGCGATCACTTCGAACCATTCTCTGCCGCCTCCTCTTCCTCACGCCTTACCCATGCAAGTGCAACTTTCCTCGCCAACGTTCGGACGCGTCCCATGTATTCAGCGCGCTGGGCAGCCCCAAAGGCACCCCGCGCATCGAGAAGGTTGAAGACGTGCGAACACTTTAGTACATAATCATACCCGGGGAGCAGTAAGCCAGACTCAATACATTGAGAGGCTTCATGCTCATAGTTGTCGAAGGAATCGCTGAGCGCAGCTATGTCGGCATGCTCAAAGGCGTACTTGGAAAACTCATATTCAGCTTGGTGATACATGTCTCCATAGGAAATGCCGTCGGCCCAATCCATATCATAGACGTTGTCAACACCCTGGAGATACATGGCTATCCTTTCAAGGCCATAGGTGAGTTCCACTGCGACAGGCCTTGCGTCAATCCCGCCAACCTGTTGGAAGTAGGTAAATTGCGTGATCTCCATCCCATCCAACCATACCTCCCACCCCGTGCCCCATGCACCGAGGGTAGGGGCTTCCCAGTTGTCCTCGACAAGTCGGATATCATGTTCCTTCGGGTCTATTCCTATTTCCGATAGGCTCCCCAAATATATGTCGACCACATCGTCGGGATTGGGTTTGAGTATAACCTGATACTGGTGATGTTGATAAAGCCTGTTGGGGTTCTCTCCGTATCGGCCATCAGCAGGCCTGCGCGATGGCTGAACATATGCAACCGTCCATGGTTTTGGCCCCAAAACCCGCAAGAAAGTGTGGGGGCTCATGGTGCCTGCGCCCACCTCTATCACATAGGGCTGCTGAATCGTGGCGCCATGGCGCGCCCAGTACTGCTCCAGAGTGAATATCAATTCCTGAAAGTTCAAGCGCGGTCCCTCCCGTCTCATCGTCATAGAGGCAGCGTCGACAAGTGCGGAGCCAACGCCCGGATGATTGCAGGCGTAACCTTGAGCTCCACTACAGCAGCTATGGCAAGCAGTGGCAGGCAAAACAGGCCAAGGATGATCGCCCCTTCAGCCGCCGCGCGTCCCAAGTCGTCTCTGCTTGCACGCCCTCGCCATACTACTGGGATCAAAAAGCCCAGCCTGAGCCCTACGATCTGCCCTGCCAAAAAGGCCGGCAGCTCCAATACTCCATGTGGAAGAAATGACGCAATCACAATAGGCATAGGCAAAGCATCTTTGGCCACCATCAGTTTGGCGCCGGCCCCTATAATAACTCCATTAAGGCAAATGCTGACCATAGGGATGATTCCAAAAATCCATCCCAATCCGATGGAAATAAGTGTGGACTTCAGGTTATTCCAAAACAGCATCGCCATCTGCTCCAGTTCGGAGGCGCCTGCCATGGAATCCCTAAGCTTCACCAGATTGTCGAATATCCATGGAAGCGAATCAGCAGAGGGGTTGAAACCTCGATAGCCCACCATGATGCAGGTTGTAAGAAGCATGGCCGCAAAGAGCAGGTACCGCCTGTAACTGCGGAATGCTCGGAGCAAGGCCTCAGCATAAACGTGGGCAAGCACCCTCAAGAAGTTCACCTCCATGAAAAAAAGCCTCCGCCCCAGAGGCTCATGGGGGCACGGGAGGCTATGTTCCCGAAGCGCCGGGCGCGTCAATTTGCACGCTGTCATTTGACCTAACTATAGCAAATAGCTCTACAACATGTCAATTCCGAGATCCAAAGGCTTCTCAGGAACCCCAGCGCCTGACATACGCACACACAAGACCCGAAATCTTCTCTACGCGCGGTGTCAGTGGAGTTCACTCGCTCTGACTCTGCTCCAGCCTCAGAGTGCACCTGGTCGCCAGGGCGACAATGGCTCCCACTGCTGCCAGCTCAGGCGCGAATATGGCGCCAACCAATCCCGCTGCGACCGGCATATGAGCCACACTAGTTCCATCACGCTCCACGACCAGTCTCATTGCAGAACCGCGCCTCACAGTCTCTGCCAGGCGCGCGGCCCACGTTGAGGCCTCTTCAAACTCGTAACCATCAGGTTCTATGCCGGAGCCATCGTATCCATCATCTACAGAAGATCCGAAGTCCCGTTCTGCCATTATCAGGGCCCGAACAAGGTCGCCTCCTGCTGCTTCCAAGTATGCACTGGCTTCTTCATAGGTGAGATCAACCCTCGCGCGGAGACTGTCAATCTTCTCTAGATCAACCTTCAACTGCCCTACCTGCCTCCTCGCTCCATCGATTTCAGGTCAGAGATGAAGTCAAGTGAATGCAACTTGCGGCCTACTCGCTGATCCACATAAGCCCTGAAGGCCGTCTCCAGTTCCACAGTGCTGTCGCGACTAGCTTTGAGCACTGCTAACTTATTGTAGTCCCATAGCAAAAGGCGCTTCGCCAATTCGCGAGTTGCAGCAGAGAATCTGGTACCCCCGGCATCCACACTCCGGCATCGATCACACAGCAATCCGCCGGCCTCCGGACCGAACCAAGAAGCCTCATCCTCAGAAGCACCACACGAAACACATCTTGAAAGCTCGGGACGAAACCCTGACACTGACATGAACTTGATTTCAAAGGCCCTCAGCACCATTTCCAGATCTGCAGGCCCTGTATCGAGCGCTTCGAATGTCGATACCACCAAAGCATACAGTAACTCGTTGCGCTGCCTCTCGCCTGTCATCCGATCCACGAGCTCAGCCACATACGATGCGTAAGCCATCTTGGCAACATCCAATGAAAGGCTGGGATAGGAGGATATCAACTCGAAAGTGTTCAGCGTATCCAGGCTTCTGCCACGGAACAACAGCATGTTTCCCCGGGAGAATTGCTGAGTAACACCTACCAATCGGCTTCGAGGGCGCCGGGCGCCACGGGCTACGGCATCGAACTTTCCATCTGTATCAGAGAGGATCGTCAGAATTCTGTCGGCTTCTCCGAAATCCCTGACCCGGAGGACAACTCCTTCACATTTCAATAACGACAATCCGCATCATCCTCAATATGCGGATCACCGAGGCTTCGTAATGTAACGTTCCCATCGGTGCTCCGCGCTATGCAAGAACCGGGCTGCTTCCTGTCTGGTTCAGGACCTGTTGGAAGCGGCATTGCTATCTCGTTTCTTCGACTTGCGGAGCTTCGGGGAGTAGCGTTCCTCTTCACTGAATATGCACCCGCAATATGGCTGCCTGTAAAGGCCCAATTCTCGAGAGATTTCAACGCTCCGCCTGTATCCCGGCGTGAAATCGTAGTACACAAAGGGCACGCCCACTTCCTTCGACACATCTTCCCCCACTCCCACCAGGAGCTTGTGATCCTGATACGGGCTGATGGAGAGGGTGGTAGTGAACGCATCAGCACCCCTCCGGAGTGCGAGTTTCGCTGCAGAAAGCAGGCGCATCCGATAGCACGCAACGCATCTGCCCTTGACGTCTCCGCCGATCTCCGCCAAATACTGCCTGAGGCCATATTCGTCATCAATATCGGCATCCAACCCCACCAGTGCGCAGTAGTCCCTATATGCATCAAGCCTTCGCCTGAATTCAGTATATGGATGTATGTTCGGGTTGCAGAAATACCCGTGCACTTCGTGCCCGTCCAATCTCAGCTTCTCAAGGCAATAAGTAGTGCACGGCGCACAACAAGAATGTAGCAGCAACCTCATAACAACCTCGCCTGCCCATCTGTATCATCTGCCGGGAGCTCCCTGCCTAAATGCTGGTACGCATTGACTGTGACCACCCGCCCGCGCGGAGTTCTGTCGATCAACCCCAGCTGCATCAGGTAAGGCTCATACACATCTTCGATTGTATCTCTCTCCTCATTGACAGAAGCCGCAATAGTCTCAACCCCTACAGGGCCGCCTCCGAACTTGTCGATTATGGTGGACAGTATCTTACGGTCAAGCCTGTCGAGGCCCAATTCATCCACATCAAACATGGCCAAGGCATCGCAAGCAACATCCTCAGTAATAACGCCATCAGCGCGCACCTCTGCATAGTCGCGAACACGCCTCAGTATCCTGTTGGCAACCCTGGGAGTGCCTCGAGACCTGCTGGCTATCTCGTATGCTCCCGCGCTGTCAATCCCGATATCAAGAACCTGAGCCGACTTTGAGACAATCGTCGCAAGATCCTCCACAGAGTAGAACTCCAGTCTGTGGACGACTCCAAACCTGTCGCGCAAGGGAGAAGAAATGAGCCCTGCCCGGGTTGTGGCGCCTATCAGCGTGAACCTTGGAAGGTCTATTCGAATAGACCTTGCCGATGGACCTTTGCCTATGATGATGTCAAGCGCGTAGTCCTCCATCGCCGGGTAGAGTATCTCCTCCACCGGCTTGCCTAGCCTGTGAATCTCATCCACGAACAGCACTTCGCCGGGGGCCAGATTGGTGAGTATGGCGGCCAAGTCACCTGCGCGCTCTATGGCCGGCCCCGACGTAACTCGAAGCCTAACCCCCATCTCCACAGAGATTATGCTTGCCAGTGTCGTTTTTCCAAGGCCTGGAGGGCCATAGAGTAATACATGATCGAGGGGTTCACCCCTGCTTCTGGCAGCTTCTATGAAAATTGATAGGCTCTCTTTCACCCTGTCCTGGCCTATGAACTCAGAGAGCCGCCTTGGACGGAGACTTAACTCAGACCCACGATCTTCATCTGTCTTCTCCCCCGTCACCATTCGTTGTTCCATGGGAATGCCCTCCGATCAGTCATTCAACGCGCGACATTCTGGAAAGCGCCGCACGGATAATAGCAGAAGCATCATCTGAATAGCCCGCCGCCACAGCAGCTGCCACCGCTCTTTCTGCTTCAAGCGGTGAGTAGCCCAATGACGTAAGCGCACTGATTGCATCTCCAGTAGCTGTCTGATCTGTGTCCACGGGTGTGCCCGTCATCGCAGACTCGCCAGACAGAAACTGCCCAACCTTCCCCCGGAGCTCAACTGCAAGCCGCTCTGCCGTTCTCTTGCCCACGCCTGGAGCAGTGGCTAGCATCGCAATATCTCCTGCAGAGATCGCCATGGAAAGCCTCTCCGGAGAGAGCGACGACAAGATCGATAACGCAGTTCTGGGGCCGATCCCTTTGACTTCGCATAGCATGTGGAAGAACTCGCGTTCCTCTGTGCTTTCAAAACCGTAGAGGTCCATAGAATCATCGCGAACCACCATTGCAGTAAAGAGTCGCACTTCCTCTCCCACTCGGCCCAACGACGCTCGCGTTCCGGATGGCACCGACACAGAGAACCCGATGCCCCCTACATCCAAAACAATAGCCTCTCGCTCAACTGAAACTACGTTTCCGCGAAGCCGGGAAATCATCGACGCTCACCATCCCTGGAAATCAGTTCAAGATAAGGAGCAGTGGATAGATGGCAGATGGCTATCGCCAATGCATCTGCAACGTCATCCGGCTTTGGTTCTTGATCCAAAGCCAATAGCAACTTCACCATGCTTTGCACCTGTTTCTTGTCTGCCCTGCCATACCCGGCAACCGCCATCTTGACCTGAAGCGGAGTATATTCCGCTACTGGAATGCCTGCTTTCGCACACGCCAAGAGAGCGACGCCACGCGCATGTCCTACTGCTAAGGCGCTTTTAGCGTTAACGTTAAAGAAAAGTTGCTCAATTGCCGCACAATCCGGCTTGTCCCGTTCTATGATCTCGCGAAGTTCATCGTAGATCTGCAGCAGCCTAGTAGCAAGGGGCAGCTCTGACCGGGTAAGAACGCAGCCCATGTCCTCACATGCAAGCTTGCCGTTCTCTTCGCGAACAAGACCGTACCCTGTGATGGCCGTTCCAGGATCGATGCCAAGCACAAGCACTACCACCACTCCCATCGTAACAGCACGTCAACTTGGAAAGCACAGCAAGCCCTTCACTGATGCTTGCCCACATAGAAAAGCGGCCACGCCTAGTGCGTGGTCGCTGTGGAAAGGAAGAAGCGCCCGCTTAAGCTCCTTCCTTCTCCAGCTCCTCAAGCACTTCGTCAGGAATATCGAAATTCGTGTATACGTGCTGCACATCGTCATGTTCGTCAAGGGCATCGACGAGGCGCATAGCCGTGCCCGCCTCTTTCACCCCAAGAACCATCACATTCTGCGGCATCCGGATTATCCGAGCTCCGGAGTACTCGACGCCGGCAGCCTCCATAGCCTTCCTTACTGCGTCAAGATCCTCAGGTGAAGAGATGATCTCAAAGTAGTCATCGTACACTTTCAGATCCTCGGCTCCAGCCTCAAGCGCGATCATCATCATGTCATCTTCATCGCCGGCAAAGGCTTCGGTGTCAACTGTAATAGAGCCTTTCCTGTTGAACATCCAATTCACGCATCCCGTTTCTCCCAGATTGCCTCCGTGGCGTGAGAAGAGATAGCGAACATCAGATGCAGTGCGATTCCTGTTGTCAGTCATGGCCTCTACAATAAGTGCAACCCCAGCGGGGCCATAGCCTTCGTAAACGACCTCTTCGTAGCTTTCGCCGTCTGCGTCGCCGGCCGCCCTCTTGATAGCCCGATTAATCGTGTCGTTCGGCATGTTGACGGACCGTGCAGCCTGAATAGCCATCTTCAGTCTGAAGTTCGTCTCTGGATCAGGCCCTCCCTGTTTGACGGCAACGTGCAGTTCGCGCGATGCTTTCGTGAAAGCGGCACCTCGCTGAGCGTCAGCTTTGGCCTTTTTATGCTTAATGTTGGCCCATTTCGAATGTCCAGACATTTGGCCTACCCCCTTCCGTAGGAACTCCAGTAGCTTAAGTCGCGTACATTCTAACACAGCCCTAGCTCGTTGGAAAGGATTCAGTGTGAAAGCGCAGTAGCAAGGGATGCACAGTCGCCATCAGGCACGGTTCGAGCTATCCGGTTCATCTCCGTCCGTCATGCCTCGGTCTCCGGAGAATTCGTCAGCTTCACCCCCACCCACAGACACTCTGAACGGAGAGGCATGGAGCGCAGTACGTATCTTCCCGATGAGCCCGGCATAGAGCAGAACCACCACGAGCAGAGTAAGATAGAAGTTCATCAACCCGGTCATAAGAAGGAAGTCATACAGCCCGTGAAGGACGGATGCAACCATCAGACCCCTCACAATCAGCGGCCCCTCCATCGACTTCGGAACGAACTTGGCAATGCCCATGTTGAACCCAACGATCCCAGAAAACGACGCATGCACCAAAGATGTGAGAGCGCCTCTCACGACTCCAACTGAAAGGCCATATGAGGCAGCATACAGAACATTCTCGAAGGCGGCAAAGCCCAGCCCGGCTGAGACCGCGTAGATGATGCCATCCACTGGTTCGTTGAAATCGGCGAGATCATACACCGTCTTTCGCACAGCCAGGTACTTGAAGAACTCCTCAACTAAGCCTATTCCAAAAACAGATGCAAGCAGAAGAATGGGCAAACTCGGGGGGTTCGTGAATACGCCTCGGAGAGGCGCCTCAACCAATCCTGCCGGAATTATCATCAACGCCCCTGCAACAAATGCTTTGGCGACCAAACGCGCCGGTTCTTTGTCGTATATGTCTTTTCGGTAGAAGTAGATAACCCATAGAATCCCAGGAATCAGGGAGACCGCAAGGAGTTTAGAAATTGCTGCCATAATGCTCACTCCATCCTTCGTGGCCAGTTACGTAAGAGTATCTCCAGACAAGTAGGAGTAGTCAGCTGTATATAGACTCCTAACCCGGAAATAATTCTATCATAAGCCTTGACAACACCAAAACAAGGAGTATATCATGTCTTTGTTAGCACTCGCCTCAATTGAGTGCTAAGAGCAATGCCGTGAAGGAGGTAAACGTCGATGGTAAAACCTTGTGCTGACAGAGTGCTTGTTAAGCCTAGTGCGGAAGAAGAAAAGACTCCGGCCGGAATAGTTCTTCCGGATACTGCTAAAGAGCGCCCGCAGTGGGGCGAAGTGAAGGCTGTTGGACCCGGGAAGTGGGATGATGAGGGCAAGCGCCGCATCCCCATGGATGTATCAGTAGGAGACAAAGTGATTTTTGCCAAATACGGTGGAACTGAAATCAAGGTCGGCGATGAAGAGTACTTGATTCTTCGCGAGTCTGATATCCTCGCCGTCAAGTAGAACTTGCTGCTCCGCGAAGGGCAACATGAAATTACTAGTGCGTATGAAGGAGGCAATCGATAATGGCTGCTAAGCAGTTAGCATATGCGGGCGAAGCGCGCTCGAGCCTGAAAGAAGGCGTTGACGCTGTTGCAACCGCTGTCAAAGTAACATTGGGTCCTAAGGGGCGCAACGTCGTGCTTGAGCGGAAGTACGGATCGCCGGTCATAACAAAAGACGGCGTAACCGTTGCAAGGGAAATCGAGCTGGAGGATCCCTATGAAAACATGGGAGCCCAGCTAGTTAAGGAAGTTGCATCCAGGACCAACGACGTAGCCGGAGACGGCACCACAACGGCAACTGTTCTGGCGCAGATCATAGTCAACGAAGGGCTGCGCAACGTTACGGCCGGGGCCAATCCTATGTTCCTGAAGCGCGGCATCGACAGAGCAGTAGAAGTCGTTGTGGAAGAACTGCACA
>JAQVXE010000005.1 GCA_028709305.1 Bacillota bacterium
CATCCCCCAGGCCATCGGCTCTCATCCCTTTGATCTTGATGCGCATGGGCATGTTGGGTATAGGGTATGTTTTGGGCGGCATCGCCCTCCTTGCCGCGAGAATAGGTGGTCTTGTGAACCTGGTTTCCGTGGGCCTGTTTGCCATGGCTTTTGCCCCGCCTGACGCTACAACAGGCGCCATGGGGCTCATCAGAAGCATGTTGCCTTACGGAAGATGCTATCACATGGCGCACGAAATAGCCTTTGGCAGAGCTGCGATTGGAGACTACTTGGCCAGCGGGGCATTGGTATCTACGGCAATCCTTGCAGCATCATATTTCATGGCAGGAGTCGCCATATTCAACAAGGCCTTCGCCATTGCTCTTGATCGCGGGGCACTGGGCAAGTCCTAGTATGGGAGGGAACCAAGCCGCATTGTTGAACTAATATAGGTACGTCTCTGCCGAAGACAAGGGGAGGATGGCCATGGAAAACATGGAGAATTCGATAAGGGTAACCCTGCCGGATGGCAGCGCACACAATGTGGCTTCAGGCATCTCCCTTGAGGAACTCGCGAAGATCGTTCCGCATAGGCTTCGTTGGCCTGTGATGGCCGCCAAGGTCGAAGGCAACTTCAAGGAGCTTACGTATGTGCTCGATGAGGATGCACATGTTGAGTTTGTCGACATGAGCGATGCCGACGGAATGAGGGTATATACCCGCACCGGCATCCTTGTGCTGGTGATGGCTGCTCGTGAAGTACTTAAGGATTGTCGCGTTATCATACAGCATTCGCTCTCAAACGGCCTTTACGGTGAGATCAAGTGGACCGGGCCCCTCACTGGGGCACATGTTCGTGCTATTGAAGAACGGATGCGCGAGATTGTCGAAGCCGAAAAGCCCATACATAGAAAGCGCATGTTGGTGGAGGATGCCATAGAGCTGTTCAGAGTGGATGGGCAGATGGACAAGGCTCGTTTGCTCGAGTACCGGGAAGCCGAAACGGTCAACATATACCAATGTGGTTGGCTCAGTGACTACCTCTACGGGTACATGGCGCCCAACACAGGGTATTTCAAAACCTTCAGGCTTCGTCATTACCTTCCGGGATTCATCTTAGAGTTGCCGAGGAGGAAAAACCCGCTGGAACTGCCCAAGTACGTTGAACAGGGCAAGCTCGCCAATGTATACTATGAGGCGGAAAAATGGGGACGCGTTTTGGGGGTAACTGATGTTGCTTCGCTCAATAGCGTGATTGACGCAGGAAATATCGACGCCCTCATTCAAGTTGTCGAGGCGCTGCACGAAAAGAAGATCGCCCAGATCGCCGATGTGATTGCGCAGAACCGCGACAGGATAGCGGTTGTAATTATTGCAGGCCCTTCATCATCAGGGAAAACAACCTTTGCTCAAAGGCTATGGGTTCAGCTGAGAGTGAACGGGCTTAATCCCGTTCCTGTTTCACTTGACGACTACTTCGTCGACCGTGAAGATACCCCTGTAGACGAAGAGGGCGAATATGATTTCGAGTCGATAGACGCAATCGATATTACGCTTCTGAATGAGCACATTACACGACTTATCCAGGGCGAAGAAGTTGAAGTGCCAGTCTTCGATTTTGTCGAAGGGAAGCGATCTTCAAAGGGTCGGCGTATAAAACTAGGACAGGACCAGATGCTTATTATCGAGGGAATACACGGTCTTAATGACGAGTTGACCAGCTCGATTCCGATGGGTCGGAAATTCAAGATATATGCGTCAGCTCTGACCCATCTCAACATCGATGACCACAATCGGATCCCCACTACTGATGTAAGGGTCCTCAGGCGGTTGGTAAGGGATAATCTCTTTCGCGGACACAGCGCCAAGGATACCATACGGATGTGGCCCAAGGTTAGGGCAGGGGAAGAGAGGAACATCTTTCCGTTCCAGGAGACTGCGGATGTGATGGTAAATACAGCGCTAGCCTATGAACTTGCTGTATTGAAGCCATATGCTGATCCCCTGCTTGCTGCGATTGGGGAGGATGATGCTGAGTACATCGAGGCCAAGCGGCTTAGGAAATTCCTCGCGTACATTCGCCCCGTGGAGAAGGCGAACATACCTCCGAATTCCATCATGCGCGAGTTTCTTGGAGGGTCATGTTTCAGTCGAAAGCATGAGGAGTAAGATAAGGCTTGGTTTGGCCGTTGGCAATCTTGAGCAGGCTGGGGCGGCACGAAGCGACAGATGCAGTAAGAGATAATGCACACAACGAGAAGGTGTAGATTGTATGAAAGTTGGTATAGTGGGGCTGCCGTGGGCAGGGAAGACGACTCTGTTTCGTCTCCTGACCGGCGCCGCCCCTTCGCGTAGGCAGGATGCGAGCATCGGAATGGCTCGGGTTCCGGATGCTCGCATCGATCTCTTGAGTAAGATGTACAGGCCTAAGAAAACCATCTATGCCCAGATTGAGGTGGTGGATCTTGCCGGAGGGACGTCATCGGGGTCCTTGGGGGAAAATTCCCGTGCTGACAAGCGTGCTCTGTCTCGAGGGTTGACATTGCTCATTGACCACATGAGGAATGTCGATGCTCTCATAGACGTAGTTCGAACGTTCAGTGCTTTGGGAATCGGGGAGCCTGATCCTCTTGCTGATGCGTCTGGGCTTACGGATGAACTGATCCTGGCTGACATGGCCATTGTGGAGGCTCGCGTAGAGCGGCTCAGCTCGTCCAAGAAACGCACAGAGGACGAGGAAGAGGAGCTCGCTCTTATGGAGCGCCTAGACGAGGAGTTTGGGAACGGCTGCTCCCTCAGAGATATTGAGCTTACGCCTGAGGAGGCAGCAAGGCTTCGAGGGTATGGGTTGCTATCGGTGAAGCCTGTCGTCGTAGTTGCGAACATGAGTGAAGAGCAGTTCAGAGCAGGGGAGTTTCCACGCGATGGCGAACTCGAGGCGTACTGCAGTGAGCGAAGCATCCCCCTGGTGAAGCTGGCAGCCGGGATAGAGGCGGAGATAGCCGAGCTTGATCCAGACGACAGAGGCCCGTTCATGGCTGCATATGGCATCGAGACCAATGGAGTTGAGCAAGTCGCGCGTGCAGTCTACGAGGGCCTCGGGTTGGTCTCCTTCTTTACAGTAGGCGAAGATGAGGTGCGCGCATGGCCCATTGAACAGGGGACGACAGCCAAACGCGCAGCGGGGAAAATCCACTCCGACATTGAGCGAGGTTTCATTAGGGCCGAAGTTGTGGCGTATGACGATCTGATGGCCGTGGGATCTGTTGCTGCTGCTCGATCTGTTGGGACCGTAAGGCTTGAAGGCAAGGAATATGTAATGGCCGATGGGGATATTGTCAATTTCCGTTTCAGCCCAGCCCGCTAATGGAATCTGCATTTTGCGAATACGCACGCCCCAGTTGAGAGATGATATGGACAGCAATCCGTAGATTCTTCTGGACGAAGGGGGGTGCGGGATTGGTTCAGCAGCAAGGGCTGACGCCTCGTGAGATTCTGTACGCTCAAGATCAGCTCAGCAAGGAGCAGCTGTGTCTGAAGAAGTGCAGCTTCTATTCGAACCAGATCCAGGATCCGCAGCTAAAGGGGAGCGTTCAAAGGATGATGGCGTCATGCGAGCGCCATGTCAATGCTCTGTCGGGGCTTGTGGGTCAATCAGGGCAGACACAAATGTGATGATCTGAGCATGGTTCGAAGGGAGGAAAGCACATGGATCAAAACAGGCTGAGCGACAAGGATATTGCTGCAGATCTCTTAAGCGACCTGAAGGAGCTGGCGCTTGGATACCATATGGCTACAGTGGAAGCGTCAAACCAGACTGTTCGCAACACGTTCAAAAATAGTCATGATGACTGGATGAACGAGCAACGTGGGCTCTGGCAGACCATGTACTCAAAAGGCTGGTACCAGCCGCCTCAAACCGGGCCCGGGAGGGGGACGTAACCCGGACTTAGTGTGCGCAAAGAGCATGTGCGCCAACTGAATATTGCTGAACAGGGCGGCCGGAGGAAAATCCGGCCGCCGGCTCCTACAGGTGTATGATAGGCATAGATTCAAGCCCGATTTAGGAGTCATTGACGAATGAAGATGGGGTGTAGCTGCAAGATGGGATTGAAACTAATAGCGTTTGACATGGACGGGACATTGACTCAGGAGTCGAGCTCGTGGGAGTACATACATCGGCGCTTCGGGGTTTGGACCGGGAAGGCCGAGGCACACATGGCACACTTCTTGGCAGGAAACATCACTTACGAGGAATTCTCCATTCTGGATGCGCGGGAGTGGCAGGGCGTGTCGTGTGCTGAAATGGACCGGGTGCTGAGGGAGATTCGCTATGCCGATTGTGCGCAGGAGGTAGTGGCCGCGGCGAAATCTGCGGGCGCGTCCACGGCGCTGATATCATCCGGGATTTCGGTGCTGGCCAGACGTGTTGCTGGCGATCTTGGGATAGAGCATGTTTTCGCAAATGAGCTGGTGTCGAGGGACGGGGTGTTGACCGGGGAGGTAGTGATAAACATCTCCATAGATGAACCCGACATGACGAAGGAGGCAGCCTTGGGCAAGCTCAAGATGGATCTGGGAGTAGCGACCAATGAGACGTGGGCAATTGGAGACAATTGGGGTGACATAGGCATGCTACAGCAAGCAGGGACTGCCATCTTGGTGGCGCCAACCCCGGAGAACCGGGAGAAGGTTGCCGCGGCAGTCCCAGATGTCATATGTGTGTCGAGCTTATGCCATGTTGTCAGACTCGTCAGCCAAATCGGAACTGGCGATTCCCCTAGTTCCGCCACAGGCCGAAGCTGAGGCGATGTAGTCATCAGGCTCCTCCTCGGGCATGAGTTCGTCCTTGTATTGGAGACGGTAAAGATCATAGTAGAGCCCTCTTTGTGACAGGAGCTCTTGGTGAGTGCCCACTTCCCGTATCCGGCCCTTGTGGATTACGATGATCTTGTCTGCATGCTGGATCGTAGACAGTCTGTGTGCGACTACTATCGTTGTACGGCCTGCAATCAGCTTGGGCAGTGCATCCTGTATGAGCAGTTCAGTTTCGGTATCGATGTTCGCTGTTGCCTCGTCAAGCACTAGTATTGAAGGATCGAAGGCCAGAGCTCGCGCGAATGCAAGCAATTGGCGCTGGCCGGCCGACAATGTCGAACCGCGTTCAGTGACAGGCTCGTCATAGCCTTTGGGCAGTCTGGATATGAAATGGTCGGCATTGACGTACCGTGCTACTTCTTTGATCCTCTCATCGGAGATCTCTTCGTTGTTCAGCCTAATGTTGCTCTTCATGTCTCCAGTGAAAAGGAAGACATCCTGGAGGACCGCGGCGATATTCCGGCGCAGGTCGTCAACTTTGTAATTCCTTATGTCAACACCGTCTATGAGTATCTGCCCTTTTTGAATATCGTAGAGCCGGTTTATGAGGCTGGTTATTGAGGTTTTGCCCGCGCCGGTGGCCCCTACGAATGCTACTACCTCGCCTGGTTCAATGGTGAAGTTGATGTCCTTGAGTACCCAGTCCGTCTCATTGTAGGCAAACCACACATTCTTGAACTCTATCCGGCCGTTCAGGCGATCAACGGAGACGGGATTCTCCGTATCTGCCACTACGGCTCTGGTATTCATGAGCTGCGACAACCTCTCAGATGATGCCATTGCTGATTGCATGATATTGTACTTTTCCGTCAAGTCGTTGATGGGACGGAAGAACATGCCAATATAGTTGATGAAGGCATAAACCATGCCAAACTGCATAGTTCCGGCAATAACATTCCTGCCTCCATGCCATACGATGAGTGCTAGGGCTCCTGTACTGATGAGCTCTATTATCGGTCTGAAGATTGCGTAAACCATCATCTGACCAATTCCGGCCTGGTAGTATTCGCGGTTGACCTCCACGAACTGGTCGTAATTCTTCCTCTGCCTATTGAAGATCTGCACTACCTTCATGCCTGAGATGTTCTCGGCAAGTGTGGCGTTGATGCGTGCGAGCGTAGTGCGCAGTCGCCTATAAGCTTGCCTGGCCCTTGTTCGAAAGACAATCGTTGAGACGATTATCAGCGGCAGAGTTGCAAGGGAGAGCATGGCGAGTTGGGTATTAAGGCGGAACATAACAACCACTATTCCAACCAGCATGAAAACGTCCTTAAACAGGTTTACGATGACGCTGGTGTACATCTCGTTCAGAGTTTCCGTATCATTCGTCACCCTGGTAACCAGGCGGCCTACGGGGTTCTTGTCGAAGAAGGCGACATCTAGATTCTGGAGATGCGTAAAGACCTCCTGGCGAATCCCATAGACTATCCGCTGCCCGAGTTTGTGCAACAGCACGGTCTGGCCGTAGTTGAGAAGGAACGCTACTGCGCCAACTAGCAAGACGATAATGGCCAGATTCGATACGGCGGCCACATCCTGCTTGCGGAAGATGGCGATGTTCTCGCGCCCTTCAATGATCTGGCCGGGATATTCGACTCCGTCAGCCAGGATGCTTGTTCCCGAATCAGTTGTTGCCAGCTCCACATCTCCATGATCAGGTGGAAGGACTCCTGATATGAGAACGTACTTGCCGGAAACACTGAGCAGCTGAAAATCAGCTGCTGACCTGTCTTCTTCAGGCAAGTCGTTCATGCGAACGTAAACGTGCCCGCCATACTCCATCCTGCGACTTGCGGGAATCTCCTCTGGAACACCGTCAGGCTCGTAACGCGCCATCGGTGCGTTGTACCCGGAAATGTGGTTGTCGATGGCCGTTTTGATGAGGTATGGTCTGACCAGGTCGGTTCCTGCGATAATCATGATGACTATGATTGCCAGCACAAACATGTTGCGGTACGGCTTGGCATACGACATCAGGCGCCGCATTAGTCGCGAATCGTAAGCCTTTCCCATGATCTCTTCTTCTTCTCTGTGTGCGCTCACTTGTGTCTCACCCCCCGGTCAGCCCCTAGCGGCAAGTTCCTCTTCTAGCAACTGCTTCTCGTACATTTCACTGTAGACGCCCGTTTGGGCCAGTAGTGATTCGTGTGTTCCGCGCTCGATTATCTCTCCGTCATCGAGAACTATGATCTCGTCAGCATCCTTCACAGTGGAGATGCGATGAGAGACGATTATGCTCGTCCTATCATGCATAAACTCGCGCAACCCTCGGAGTATGCTTTCCTCTGTTTGGGTATCTACAGCTGAAAGCGAGTCATCGAGCACCAAGATCTTCGGCTCGGTTATGAGGGCTCGAGCTATGGAGACTCTCTGCTTCTGGCCGCCTGACAACGTCACTCCGCGTTCGCCCACTGGTGTGTCGAAACCTTGCGGGAAGCTGACGATGTCGTCGTAGACATGGGCCACTTTGGCAAAGTGACTTATCTCCTCCTGAGAGAAGTCTCTGTCTTCATAGGCGATATTCTCCCCAATTGTGCTTGAGAAGAGGAACGTGTCTTGTGGCACACAACCGAGCTGGTTGCGAAGAGAACTCAGAGACACGTCCATGATGTCATGCCCATCTACGAATACGGAACCCTCAGGCGGATTGTACAGCCTCGTCAACAAGTTGATTATCGTCGTCTTGCCGCTGCCCGTTCGGCCCACTATGGCCAGAGTTTTCCCGGCATCAATCCTGAAGGAAACATCGGAGAGCGCAGGGGGAACCCCGTCACGATATGAGAAGGTCACATTCTTGAATTCAAGGGCTCCGTCTGAATCCTCAAGTTCAATTACCCCGGGCCTATCTGCAACTTCGGGAACCTCGTTCAGGATTGCATTGAGCCTGTCGAGCGCGGCGAAGCCTCGCTCCATGACGTTTACGACCCATCCCAGTGCGATCATGGGCCAGACGAGCATGGACAGGTAGCTTGTGAATGCAACGAAGTCTCCTAGAGAGATCTCGTGGTACATGATCATAGACGAACCGTACCGAAGAACGACTGCGTATGCAAGGGCAGTTGCCAGGCCGCTCAAAGGGCCCATGATCCCCCATACTTTCACAAGGTCCATGTTTGCCTTGACGTTCTTCTCGGCGACGTTCATGAATCTTTCGATTTCAGCCTCTTCTTGGACGAAAGACTTGACGACCCTTATTCCCGCTATGTTTTCTTGCGCCTGGTCTGTGAGCTTCCCGAAAGCTTCGTGCACGGCCCGGTGCCGAGGGTTAATAACCTTGCTAAATATCGAAGTGGCCACAGCAAGCAAGGGGAACGGCAGCAAGGCGAAGACAGCTAGCTCAAGAGGGACCGTTCTAAAGAGTATTATCAGTGTCGCCGCGGTCATGAAAATGGAGTCGGTAATCAGTATGAAGCCCTGCCCGAATGCCTGCCTTACCGATGGAATGTCGTGCGTTGCGTGTGCCATGAGTTCGCCGGTCTTGTGCTCGGTGTAATAGCGGGCAGGCAGCTTCTGAAGGTGTGCGAATAGCTTGTTGCGGAGTTCGAAATCGAGCAGTCTAGCAGTGCCCATAATGAAGACTCGCCACAAAAACCTTCCTGCTGCTATGCCGCAAGATATTCCTAGAATAATCAGAACATACCTTTTGAGCGCTCCCGGCAGAAGCGTACCCCTATCTAAGCTGTCGGTGAGGTTTCCGAGGATTTTCGGAATCACAAGTTGCAAAGCATCGACCAGAATGAGAGTGAGTATGCCCAACACATAGCGCCACCAGTATTTGGCGAAGAAGTTCTTCAAGTGTTCTGTTCGCTTCAAATGGGCTTCCCCTCGATTCTTGCAGCTATTGAATACAATGCCCTATTATTATACCCTAATGGCTTCTCGGTTGAAAGAAGAGGAGAAACAGGGAGGGCAAACCGGGTGAGGGTTTCGATGAGACAGTGAATGAATGTCCAATTTCGCCTCAGAGCGTCTAGAAGGTGAACGCCATGGTCGTGCGCCAGTCATCATCTTGGGCACGGGTTCATGCTTCCAATCTGTCCGTGATTGTCATGATCTTGTCTTGAAAGGATGGTCCCTGCTAGCCTCGATGTGTTGAGATGGCCTGCAAACTCCTTTTTCACACTCGATGTCAGGCCGACGCCGTTGCGCCTTACTGGAAGATTCTAGATACTCAGCAAGGGCCAGCGCGTAGGGGGAGGCCAGGATGCCGAAGAGCTCGTAGGAGGAGTGGCAAAAAGCAAGACTCGAATGGGCTGCCAGGCGCAAACGCCCACGAGAATCCATGTTGGGAATGGCTTGAGCGAGACGTGTGAACCACAGAGCTGCATATGCATTCTCGTGGAAATCCGGTTCCACTCTCGCAAAACCGGGTGGGTCATCTGGAGTCGGGAGACGCGTAAGCAGGCCTTCTCCGACGCGCCCTGTCTGCTCGCTATTGCGGAATGCGGTGTTGTGGGTTGCGATCAGACGGTGAGCTAGCTTTTGGGAGCGTTCAAGCCACATCATGTCGCCGGTGGCATCGAATGCGTGGAGACACGCCGCTCCATACGATATGGTATCGTGAGCCAGTCCCCAGAGGTGGGGGGTGCCGTCGTAGGAATGGGCGAGCCCGCCTGAAACATGGAAGCACTTGTTGAAGACTTCAACCAGGGTGTTGATACCCATAGAAACCCATTGCGGTTTTTCGAAGGCTCGGCCTGCATATATCATTGCCGCAGATGCTCTTGCGTTCCAATCAACATAAAGAACCCTGTCGATCCGAGGCGAGACACGTTCCTTTCGCTCTTCCCTTGTTGTTAGGGCGTAGTAATCTTCATCTGCATCCTGTGAGCCTGCCCAAGCGACGAACTCTGGGATGAAAAGAATCGAGTTCATGTATTCGGCGGTGCCATTGGCGGGGGCGATCAGGCTGCTGTCGCCTGTTGACCTGTACGCCTTGGCCAGAACAAGAAGGAGTGATGCATTGTCAAGCAGCATCTTCTCGTAATGAGGAATACTCCAGTCTCTGGTTGTGGAATATCGGAAGAGACCACCTTCCACATGATCAAAAGTGCCCAGCGTTGTCATGGCGACAAGTGTGTTCCTGACGATTTCCATATGGACCTGATTTGCTGAGGCAGTATATGAGTGGAGCAGGAGATCGAGGGTGTCGAACATCGGGAACTTTGGAGCGCCTCCAAAACCTCCATATTGCCGGTCATAGGAGGCAACGGCCTTCTTCAAGATGGAGCTGTACGTGTCCCAGGACGGGTCGAAAGCAAGCTGTTTCTGGGCCCAACGAAGCCCTTGCGAAGGCTGGATGTCGCGAGCCCGCTTCGCAAGTTGATCATGTTCTGCTAGAACCTGGTTCAGCCATGACAGCATGGCATCTGGCGGCAGATATGTTGTGCCTGCAATTGCATGTGCCTCATGATCGAGAACGGCCACAGTGGGCCAACCGCCCATGTTGTACTGGGCATTTATGTCGGGGCGAATATCTGTGTTGACTCTTATGGGGATGAATTTGTCCCGTATTGTTGCAATCACGTTCTCATCGGAGAAACTCGTTCGATCCATGACATGGCACCAATGGCACCACACTGCAGATATTGATAGCAATATCGGCCGACGCGTATTTCGCGCCTCATCAAACGCATCCTTGCTCCATTGGCGCCACGGGATTTCCAGAACTCTATTCCCAGTGTCCATCTGCATCGAAGGTTAGTCCCTCCAGGTACATGTTATGTGTTTGAGACCGCCAGGGTTGCACCGAAACGACACCCTGACCTGAGACAAGGGCGGAACCGCACAGAGCCCCGCCCAGCGCTGACCCAGAGCATCTTGTTACATTCTAGTGACCCGGTCTGAACGCAACGCCGAATCCGGTGTTCCTTTGGGAGCAAATGTTTTACAACAGGTTTCGCCGATATGGGAAGCCGGCGTCGGCTCGGCCGTGGAAGCCTGCAACGCATCGTAGCTGTCTGGAAGCTGATTTGCAATGGAGTCGGATGTTATCATTATCTGTGATGCGTGGCAGTAGTTTCCGTCATGCCAGTAGTGGCAGTTGTTTACTGAGCACCTGACTCTGTTGTCCATGGTTGTCTTTTCTCCTTTCAAGGAAGCCTGCAGCGAAATGTCTGTGTTAGTATGCCCTGCAGGCACAGGTTAATCAATCAGAGATGGGAGAAGACCTTAGAACATGGTGAAAAGCGCGTCCACTTCGCTCGCAAGCGAAGAAGGAACGCGCTCTTGGGGGTCGTGTGTGCCCTTTTAGCAGGCCGGCTAGTGCCAATATCGGGACCAGGCTGATGTGAGGATCCACTTCACGAGATCATCATATGTCATCTGAGCTGCGCGTGCCTGAAGCGGCAGCAGACTGACTTTCGATAGCCCTGGCAGAGGGTTTATCTCTAGAAAATTGGGTCGTCCCTCTGCATCGAGCCTGAAATCGATCCTCGCCACGTCCCGACATTCCATGACTTCGAACACGGAGACGGCCATGTCGCTGATTTCCGATGCCAGGTGCTCTGGGATGGGCGCAGGGACTCTGAACCGCTCAAGGTTGCCCGATTTGGTTTCGTATGAGTAAACGAATTCCCCATCTGCCGCCTCCCGATCGCCAGGACAGACTTCCATTATCGGGAGGACATGTGGCCGCCCGTTTCCTATGATTCCCACGGTGAATTCTCTCCCGGGAAGGAACTCCTCAACGATTGCAGGCTGGGCATAGGTTTCCAATATCCACTTGACCTTCTCAGCCAGCTCATCGGCATTCCTCACCCGGGATGAATTGCGTATTCCCTTGCTGGATCCTTCGTAGTTAGGCTTGACGAACACCGGAAACTCCATATCCACGGAAGAGAGGCCCTCCATGGAGCTGATCTTGGCATAACGCGGAGTTCTGATTCCTGCAGTCGAGACTACGCGCTTGGCCATGGCCTTATCGAGGGCGATTCCGAGGGTAAGTGCATCGGAGCCTGTGTATGGGATCTCGAGGAGCTCTAGCAGAGCGGGGATGAGGGATTCCCTGTTTCGCCCGGCCCATCCTTCCGCTATGTTGAAGACAATATCGGGTCTTGCTTCATCCAGTCTTTCCAAAAGGTCTGTCTTGTGCGGAAAGAGCATCACCTTCTCGCCGATTCTGGAAAGGGAGGATGAGAGCATGTCAACGGTCTCCTCCTCTTCGCATTCTGCGGCTAGATCAGGAACTGTGTGCGCTTTCCAGGCAAGTCCGGGGAAGTCCTTCTTGAGGTTGAAGACGACCCCGATAGTATGCATCATCTTGGACCACCCCCTGCGTGATCATGAGTCTTGCCTCAGTTAAGCTGATGATAGACCCGCCCGCTTCCTGCGTCCAGCGCGTTGGAAGCCTCTTTCAACTGCCACTGAACTCCGGAGAGGGGTTCTGGAAACCACGCAAGGCGTGACACCCTTTTTCGTGTCCTAGCGCGGCTGGGCTCGTTCTAGCGCAGTTTCCGGCTGTGCCTCCAGCAATCTTGCCCTTGTGCATATCCATGGAGAAGACCTGAGAGAATAATACTAGCACATTGTGCGAGCCAACCAGGACGGGAGTGTAACTTAGCCATGAACCTTAGGAGACCGATTATCGGACTAGCTGTAGGTATTGCAGTCATCATTGGGATCTTCCTTTGCACGACAGTCCCTGCTAGAGCCCAAACCAGGCCAACGTTGTACTGGGGGTCAAGGGGCACTTCGGTCAGACTTGTTCAATGGAAGCTTTCCGATTGGGGCTACTACCGAGGGTGGGTGGACGGTGTATTCGGGGCCAATACCCATAGAGCAGTCGTGGCATTTCAGCGCAAGAATGGGTTGAGAGTTGACGGACTTGTGGGACCGCAGACATGGAGGGCTCTTGGCTTCGGTTACACCGTAGCTGCCGCTGTGGCTCCGACTACCTACAGACCGGCGCCCATGGCATCCAGGTCTGCTACGGTGGACTTGGTTGCCAGGGCGATAGCGGCCGAGGCCAGGGGAGAGCCCTACCGTGGCCAGGTTGCGGTGGGAGCGGTAATCATGAACAGGTTGAGAAATGCCAGGTTCCCGAATTCGCTGTCGGCTGTGGTTTTCCAGCCCCATGCGCTGGAATCAGTATCTAATGGGTTGTTCTGGCGGAGAACACCTGACGCCGCTGCATATAGTGCCGCACGCGATGCGATCAATGGGTATGACCCCAGTTACGGGGCGCTGTTCTTTTGGAACCCGGCAAAACCGGTATCAGGATGGATATGGACGCGAAACATCATTGTGAGAATCGGAAAGCATGTTTTTGCTCGCTAATTCTTGGGCGGTATTCTGCTCGGAAGGAGGTCTGCCAACATGAGAACTCGGACAGTTCGTGCTATCGTCTTGGCAACGCTCGCGGTTGCTGTTCTTCTTGGAACGGCTGCACATATCGGTCGAGCCCAAACCCGCGGAGGTGACGTGAACCTTCTCGCACGCCTGATTGCGGCGGAGGCGGAAGGCGAGCCGTATCAAGGAATGGTGGCTGTTGGAGCGGTGATGCTCAACAGAGTTGCGAGCTCGAAATTTCCCAACTCAGTGTCTGGATGCGTGTTTCAGCCAGGAGCATTTGAATCCGTCTCAAATGGGCTGATATGGAGGCGCTCTCCCAGCAGGCAGGCGGTATCTGCCGCAAGGGACGCTTTGAATGGTTACGATCCTACGTACGGGTGCCTGTTTTTCTGGAATCCTTCCAAACCCGTGTCAGGATGGATATGGAGCAGGAGCATCGCTGCAAGAATAGGCAAACACGTGTTTGCCCGGTAGAAAGGAGATAATGCATATGCCGGATGGAGAAAGCGGAGGACGCGGGCGCATGCGCAATTGGCCGCAAGCCCTCCTCCTGGTAATTGTAGTTGCAAGCCTTGTGTTTGCCTACTCGCAATGGGCTTCCAGGCGGAGGCTTGAAGTGGCAGTGGGAAACCAGTACTTTCGGTCATTCTTCGATCTTCTGGGGAATGTGGACAATGTCCGCGTAGCGCTATCCAAGAGCCTGGCGTCTGGTTCTCCCAAGCTCCGCGTCGGAGCACTCTCTGATGTATGGCGGGAAGCCAGCGCCGCACAGGCTAACCTGAACAACCTTCCTGTGACCCATGCGGTTCTAGCGCGGACATCCGCATTCCTGACTCAGGTAGGTGACTTCGCTTTTACAACTGCACGCAAGGTTGCTGGCCAGCAGGTGATGAGTGAGGATGACTGGAGCAAGCTTGTAGATCTGAAGAAGCAATCGGAAGATCTTGCGCGAGGGCTGGCCGAGATGGAAGCGCAAGCCTCGTCAGGCAAGATAAGCTGGGTGAAAGTTGCGGAGCAGGCCAAATCCGAAGTGAAGCCGAGACCAGGCAGTAGCACCACTCCAGATGTGGTTAAGGACGGTTTCACGAAAGTTGATGAACAGGTCCAAACCTTCCCAACTCTGATATATGATGGACCTTTCTCGGATCATATCGAAGAGATAAAACCGAGGGGAATCACTGGCGCCGAGATCAGCGCCGACCAGGCCAAGGAGGTAGCCCTCAAGTTCGTCCCATTTGACGCTTCGTCCCATTCCGTAACAGTGGAAGAGGACATAAAGGCAAAAGGCGATATTGACATTTACAGGATCCGTCTTGATGCCCCAAAAAGAAGCGAAAAGCCTGATGCGGTCGTTGACGTGACCAAAAAGGGCGGGCACGTGGTGTTGATGAACGTAGCTCGTGACATCGGCGATAAGACCATAGACCTGGCGGAGTCTATCAAACGCGCCGGCGCTTTTCTGAGGGAAGTAGGAATAACGAACATGACTCCCACCTTCGCATCTGAGGTCGGCGACGTTTCGATTGTGCCCTTCGTATACATGCAAGACGGTGTGCTCATATATCCAGACCAGTTGAAAGTGAAGGTGGCGTTGGATGACGGAGCAATACTCTCGTACGACGCGCTAGCCTATCTGACGTCACATACCGTGCGCAAGCTTCCTAAGCCCGCCATCGAGGCCGATGAGGCACGGGAGCTTCTAAGTCCGGCGCTTACAGTCACTGATTCGGCCCGCCTTGCCGTGATTCCAGTGGAGACAGTTGACACTCCTGAGGCGTACTGCTGGGAGTTCAGGGGAACGTCCTATGGAGAACGGTTCTTTGTCTATGTAAACGCTGAGACTGGAACTGAAGAGAAGATACTGCAGCTGATCACTACGTCAGAGGGGAGCTTGACGATGTAGAAGAAGCTCTCATGCCCATTCCATAGGCCCGCTAAGAGGATGATGGGTGAGGTTTGTGGAATCACTCAGAACCGCATGGCCCAAGACGGCCTGCAGTCGGGAGGTGCATGCATTGTCTGAACACTACTTCACAACCTCACCCACGTCAGCACATGAGCGTAGAATCATACACTACACGCCTCGTGGAGGACGGGAACTGAGTTTTGAGACAGATGCCGGGGTTTTCTCCAAGACTCGTGTCGATAGAGGCACAGACCAGCTCATACGAGCTATTCGGATTGACCCGAAGGAATCTCTATTGGATCTGGGTTGCGGGTACGGAGTTGTGGGGATCTCCATTGCAACACTGTTCCCGGATTGCGAGATAGTGATGACTGACATCAACGAGCGCGCCTGTGAGCTGGCGAAGGCAAATGCACGTAGAAACGGGGTTGAGCGTATTACTGTCCTTTCAGGCGATGGCTTTGATCCTGTGCGGGGAAGGATGTTTAGTGTCATTGCAACGAACCCGCCGATCCGCGCCGGCAAGGCAGTTCTTCACCGGTTAACTGAGGAAGCCTATGATCACCTTGAATCGGGCGGGAGGTTCTATGCAGTAGTCCGCACGAAACAGGGCGCTGCGTCTCTCAAGAGATTCATTGGCCAAACCTACGGAAATGCTGATGAGCCGGAGATAGGGGGAGGTTACAGGGTAATCAGGGCGCATCGAGAGTGACCATGTCGTGGTGAAGGCTGCATGAACCAGCGTGAGCAGGCCATAGACTGGGGCAATTGGACTTGCAGGTTATTGCGGGAGTGCTTCCCGCATATTCTGTTGAGGGGGCTTAGGCCGCAGAAGGCACGAGCCTAGCCGCCTGGAGGCCTGCCAAGTGAGAAGACCCGTCGTGTTCATCGTAATGCCTTTGCGCACAGCTGTCACAGTCGGCATAATCGTTTTGCTTGGGTTCGCAATTTATGCGCTTGGGAT
The DNA here is from genome assembly GCA_028709305.1 of Bacillota bacterium. Lineage (GTDB taxonomy): Bacteria > Bacillota > DTU025 > DTU025 > DTU025 > UBA10085. The sequence continues at coordinate 16,020 of JAQVXE010000005.1, forward strand.
CTTTGCTGTTACGACAGTGGCGCCAACAAGAGATGTTGTCTCCGGCCGAACTGTGGCTATAGATGCTGGGCATGGCGGCCCGGATTCTGGGGCCCGAGGCAAGAGTGGCGTCATAGAGAAGGACATCAACCTTCATATCGCCTTCGAGCTAAGGCAACTGCTGGGGCGTGCGGCAGTGTACACCGTGATGACTCGAGAGTCGGACCGCGACTTGATTGAAGATGGTGAGGACATCACTGGATCCAGAAAGCGCATGGAGCTGGAGCGGCGGGCCAGTCTTGTGAATAGCAAGTCTCCGGATATCTTTGTGACGGTACACGCCAACAGCTTTCCTGAGCCACAGTGGTCTGGTGCGCAGGTCTTTTACAATCCTCAGTCGGCAGAGGGCAGGAGGCTGGCTGTGCACATACAGACTGAGCTGGTGAACCGCCTTGGACCCAATACCCGGAAGGCTCGCCCTGCCGACATATACTTGCTCAAAAAGGTTAGTGCCCCCGCTGCCCTTGTAGAGGTGGGCTTTCTGTCCAATCCCCGCGAGGAGCGGCTTCTTGCAGATGCCGGCTATCGCGAAAGGGTTGCAGATGCCATATTCCACGGGATCGTCGCCTATTTCATGGATAGTCCGAAAAGTGATGGAGCTGCCCATGTACCCGATGATGATCCAGGCGATACATGGGGACTTGTCACAAAAGCAGGTGCTCTCACGTCTCAACAGACTCCCGACTCGACGACCCTCTACTTTGGTGGTCCCACGAACTTCGATGATTCCTTGATGCCGGAAGTCAGGGAGATACCGGGGCTGACGGCCATGGATAGGACGGAGGCGCTCGCTGCGGTTCTGCATGCTACGATAGCGGGGCCCGGCAAAGACAGCATACTTCAATCGACGATTCCGCGGGGCACCATATTGCGTTCGGTGAGACTGCAGGGTGACACGGCGATTGCTGATTTCAGTGCTGATCTTGTGGTCAACCATTGGGGCGGCAGTCGTTCAGAGGAGATGACAGTCTACTCCATTGTCAATGCGCTAACCGAGTTTGCGTATGTGAAAAGGGTTGAGCTCTTGATAGAAGGGAAGCCCCTCAAGACCATCTCAGGCCATATGCAGATAGAGGGTCCACTGGAAAGGAACCTGTCAATTGTGCATGTTAGAACCTAGTGAGGATGAAGTTGGAGTAAAAGGACAAAAGGAACGAGATGAAGAATAGCTATTCTCAGGCGCGGACTAGAGAATGCAACGTGCCCTGGAGGTCAGAGCCGTGGAGCTTATTGTAGCAGGCGGCAGGCGGCTTGTAGGGTCGGTTCCAGCTAGCGGAAGCAAGAACGCGGCCCTTGCGATAATGGCAGGTTCTCTACTGGTTGAGGGCGATACCCTTATCGAGAACATGCCCGGCATTAGAGACGTATCTGTGATGTCGGCGATACTTCAAGAGATGGGAGTCAGCACTAGGCGAGTAGGACCTCAAGCTATGCGAATTCGAACGCACCGCTTTGTTCATCACGAAGCCCCGTATGAACTCTCCAAGAAGCTGAGAGCTTCCAGCCTTCTGCTAGGCCCCCTTCTTGCTAGAATTGGAAGGGCAAGCATTCCTTTGCCGGGCGGCGATAACATCGGGTCGAGGCCGATGGACCTTCATATCAAAGGCTTGCGTGCGCTGGGGGCCGATGTTCAAGTAGAGCATGGGTACATCGTTGCCCAGGCACCCCGTTTGGAGGGTGCCAGAATCTACCTCGACTTTCCAAGTGTAGGGGCCACGGAGAATATCATGATGGCTGCTTGCTTTGCAGGTGGGACAAGCATCATAGAAAACGTGGCGAAAGAGCCCGAGGTCGTGGATCTGGCCAATTTCCTTACCCTCATGGGCGCCAACATTCGGGGGGCTGGAACGGACGTGATTCGGATCGACGGAGTAGATTCACTAACCGCCACGGCCTACTCGCTCATTCCCGATAGGATAGAAGCTGCAACCCTGCTTGCAGCGGCGATAATCACTCATGGACGAGTGAGAGTTACCAATGTGATCCCTACGCACCTTGAGTCTGTTCTGTCCAAATTCAGCGAGATGGGCGCCTCCATGACTGTTGGCGATGACTACATAGAGGTCGCTATTGATTGCCCGATAAGACCATGCGACACAAAGACCCTTCCTTACCCCGGATTTCCCACTGACATGCAGCCTCAGCTGTCGGCAGTATTGTCAATTGCTGCAGGTGCAAGCGTGATCACAGAGTCGGTCTTTGAAAGCCGTTTCCTTCATGTGGACGAGCTCAAGAGAATGGGCGCGAATATTCGCCTAGAGGGCCGGAGCGTTATTGTGGAGGGAGTGCCCAGCTTGGCCGGCACGAGGGTGCAGGCGATGGATCTGAGGACAGGGGCGGCGCTGATCCTCGCGGGCTTGGTGGCTGAAGGCCAAACAGTAATATCAGGGGTAGAGCATATTGACCGCGGGCACGACGATATCTGCTCCAAGTTGAACTCTTTGGGTGCCTCCATGGAGAGGCGAGATTCTACGAAGTGCGCTGCGGCAGGGGAGGAGAACAGAACATGGGTGAACTAGTTTTGGCTGCTCTTGCTCCGCATCCGCCGATAATTGTGCCGGGCGTGGGGGGGCGCGAAGCCGCAAAGGCTCAAAAGACTGTCGACGCAATGCGCAAGCTGGCCAGAGAGGTTACTGAGGCCAAGCCAGACACGGTGATTGTGATTTCCCCTCACGCTCCCGTATTTGCCGATGTAGTAGCCATAAACGGCCATCCACACATCCGAGGCAGTCTGGCCCAATTCGGCGCCGATGTTGAGCTCGAGTTTGACAGCAACATGGAGTTGGCAAGTGCCATAGACGCCGAAGCGAAGGACATGGGTGTCTCCACAGCCATACTCGAACCATCGTTGGCGAGACGCCATAGAGTGCCTCCAGGGCTGGACCATGGAACGTTTGTCCCTGTCTACTTTATTGCCGACGAGTATTATCCATTCCGACTGGTTTCAGTATCTATGGGTGTGGGCACTCTGAAAGAGCTTTACATGTTCGGCATGTGCATGGCGTCTGCCATAGACAAGTCCAAGGATCGCGTCGCTGTGATCGCAAGCGGCGACTTGTCGCACCGGCTCACCCCAGATGCGCCTGCAGGGTATGCGCCTGAAGGTAAGGTTTTTGACGAAGCAGTCGTTGATGCTCTGAAGAGAATGGATGTAGTGGCCCTCGCCCGGCTTGACCACGGGCTGATCGAGGCGGCTGGGATGTGCGGGCTGAACCCCATCGTGATGATGCTGGGCGCTTTGGAGGGCATTTCAGTGGAGTCAGAGGTTCTGTCCTATGAGGGCCCATTTGGCGTTGGGTATGCAGTTGCCGTGCTGAGGCCAGTGGGTCGATCTCACGAAGCAAATCGCTTCCAGAGGCTCATGGCGGGTGTGGAGGAGAGAAGGTCGAAGCTGAGGAGTGCCGAGTCGGCCTTTGTGGGATTGGCCAGGGGAGCGGTAGAGGCTTATGTTAGTACCGGCAAGGTTGCGGATCCTCCGGAGCCGCTTCCTGAAGCTATGCAAGGGAGGGCTGGCGTGTTCTGCTCCCTACACAAAGGAGGCCATCTACGCGGATGCATAGGAACTACGGAGCCCACCCGGCCGAATATTGCAGAAGAAATCATAGCCAATGCCATATCCGCAGCTGTGCGTGATCCGCGTTTTGAACCTGTAGCCCCTGACGAACTGGCTGATATTGTATACTCAGTTGACGTTCTTTCACCCGCAGAACCAATCTCGAGTCCTGAGAAATTGGATCCCAAGAGATACGGTGTAATAGTAAGAAGAGGTGCTCGCGTGGGGCTTCTCCTTCCCGACTTAGAAGGGGTCGACACAGTAGAAGAGCAGATTTCCATTGCTCGGCGCAAGGCAGGCATAGGCCTTGATGTTCCTGTAGAACTTGAGAGGTTTGAGGTGACTAGATACGAGTAGGGAAGCTATTCACTTTAGAATAGAAGATTCTCTGGGCATATGCGAGCTTTGCCCTCGTGGGTGCAAACTTCAAGAGGGAGCAACCGGCGCGTGTCGGGCCAGGGTAATGGCGGGAGGGCGAATTATCTCCGAGAACTATGGCGCCGTGACTTCCCTGGCAATAGATCCCGTTGAAAAGAAGCCGCTGTACCACTACATGCCGGGTTCAGGTGTTCTTTCGGTTGGAACATTTGGTTGCAACCTCTCTTGTGTGTTCTGCCAGAATTGGGAGATATCACAGAGGCCCGCCAGGTTCAGGAGCTTCACGCCTGAGGAGCTGACCAACCTGGCCGAAAGTGTGCGAGAGCAGTCGGTGGGTATCGCTTATACTTACTCTGAGCCCTTCGTTTGGTACGAATTCGTGTTTGATTGCGCAAGGCTTGTGCGCGAGATTGGCCTTTCGAACATCCTGGTCACAAATGGGTACATCAATCCCGAGCCGCTGGAAGATATTCTGCCTTACATAGATGCCATGAATATCGACCTAAAGGGATACGACGATGAGTACTATAGAAAAGTATGCGGAGGGACTCTGGAACCTGTGATATCAACGATTGGCACAGTGTACGAGTCCGGTTGCCACCTTGAGCTTACTACCCTCGTTGTTACTGGGAAGAATGACTCTCCTGACAAAATGAGCGAGCTTGCTTCATGGGTTGCAAGCCTTTCACCGGAGATTCCGCTACATGTATCGAGATACTTTCCCGGCTACAGAATGAGCGACCCGCCAACCCCTCTGGCGACGATGGAGAAGTGCGTTGAGGCGGCGAAGGAACACCTGGACTATGTATATGTTGGGAATGCCAATATCCCCGGCGGCAGCGACACGAGGTGCCCTGAATGCGGAGAGCTGCTGATAGAGAGGCCTAGATTCGGTCGTGTCGTTCTCCGCCTTGAGCAGGACGAAGCTTCGTGCCCCGAATGCGGCCATATGATTCCTGTGAGGCTTGCCGGGGAAGGGGCAGCGCCGGAAGCTGGAATTGAAGGCAGCGAAGACCCTAACAATTACTTTTGAAGTCATCCACGACAGGCAGGCCTCAGCTTGTTTGGAGGGGGCCTGCTTTCTGCTGTCCCCGAACAGGTTGCCTTGACACTTGTTGACTGCAGCAATATCATCATGACAAGCTGTACTCGTATCTGAGAAGGCGATTCCGCGAATCTTGAGAGGTGTTGTGAGATGGCCCGATACCTGATCACAAGCGCATTGCCTTACATAAACGGCATGAAGCATCTGGGAAACCTGGTGGGGTCTATGCTTCCCGCTGACGTATACGCACGGTTTCTGCGACTTGAGGGCGAAGAGGTGCTGTACATTTGTGCAACTGACGAGCACGGAACCCCTGCTGAAATCGCGGCCTTAGAAGAAGGCCTGGATGTTCAGGCTTATTGCGATATTCAGCACGAAAGGCAAAAGGATGTGTACATGCGCTTCGGGTTATCTTTCGATTACTTTGGCCGCAGTTCCTCACCGCAAAACCATGTGCTCACCCAGCATTTCTACAACATGCTTGATAGAAACGCCTTTATCGAGGAACGCGGCATACACCAGATTTATTCCTTTGATGATGAACGATATCTGTCCGACAGGTACGTAATAGGAACGTGCCCAAAGTGCGGCTACACCCGTGCCAGAGGCGATCAGTGCGAAGGCTGCGCAAGCTTGCTCGATCCATCGGAACTAGTGCACGCCCGGTCGGCTGTTTCAGGGAGCCAGAATCTTCAACTACGCACATCCGGGCACTTGTTTCTGAGACTCGACACCTTGAGCTGTGAAATCGAAGCATGGGTTCAGTCTCACCATGACTGGCCAAAACTGACTTCATCAATAGCCATGAAGTGGCTGAACGAAGGATTACAGCCCCGCTGCATTACAAGAGACCTCTCCTGGGGAGTGCCTGTTCCTCGCGAAGGCTTCGAGGACAAGGTGTTCTACGTATGGTTCGATGCGCCAATCGAATATGTGGCCGCGACTTGGGAATGGTCTGACCTTGATCCTTCCCACCGTGATTGGAAGTCATGGTGGTATGATGTCGAAGACGTCTATTACACACAGTTTATGGCTAAAGACAATCTTCCCTTCCACACAATAATCTGGCCAGCTACTATCCTAGGGACCAGGGAACCCTGGACCATGGCGTCGTACATCAAAGGATTCAACTGGCTCACGTACTACGGAGGCAAGTTTTCCACCAGTCAGCAGCGGGGTGTGTTCATGGATGATGCTCTAGATATTCTCCCGCCCGACTACTGGAGATACTTCCTAATGTCAGTTGCTCCTGAATCCGACGACTCGGACTTCAGTTGGGAACTCTTTGCGGCTGTCGTAAACAAAGATCTTGCCGGCACACTTGGCAATTTCGTCAACCGCACTCTCAAGCTTGCCGCATCTAAGTTCGGCACAGCAATTCCTGATGGAGGCCAATGGGGACAATACGAAAAACGGCTGATGGAAGAATGCAAGGAAACAGTAGAAGAATACCGGAGCGCTTTGCGGAACCTCGAATTTAGAAAGGCCAGCCTCGCTCTGAAGAGACTCTGGACCCACGGGAACGTATACATTGACGCCCGGGCTCCGTGGAGCCTGATCAGTAATGACAGGGATGAAGCTGCCTTGGTGCTTAGGACATGCATAAACCTGGTGCGCACGTATGCCCTAGTTTCGTCACCGCTCATACCGTTCACATCCGAAGCCTTGTTTGACGCCCTCGGTATGACTGAAGAAGAACGTAAGGCGGGACTAGATGATGCCCTTGACCTTACTGCCCTTGAAGCCGGACGAGAATTTGAGGTGCCACCTATTCTCTTTAGAAGACTGGATTCAAGAGAAGCAGAAGAACTTCAAAAGCGATTTGAGGGTGCAGAGAAGTAGGCTTAGGCATATCGCGCTTTAGCTATGTGCGGTTGGAAATGGCAAGTGCAGGATCCCCACAGGGCTTGGCTCAGTCACGAGTAGGCAGGGCCATCCGTTCTGCTCGGAGCGTCGTAGCTGTCGCCAATCTCCTCCAGCTCCGGACTGTTGCCAGGGCTCATCAGCTAACTTGACTATCTTATGAGCAAACAATATTGGAGTGAACACCTCTTCAGGGGATTCGCTTGCGTCTTGTAGCCCTTTTCATTGGTCGCATTGAAGGCAGCGACTTGCCGATTGGAGCCCACGCGTTGAACACCTTGCCGATTCGGAATTAGCTGCCAATTCATGATCCACATACCTCCACGCCCACAACTTACACCAACTCAAACCCGCCCTTACCTGCAGGAACGACGCTTTCAAACTAGAATTGATATTGCAGAACAGGCGATGATCGCGAGGGCGATGCAGCGATATCGTCTGCTCAAGACCGCAATATGATGCCTTCGTCATGGTAAGAGGCAAGAAAGGAGGTGTACCCCCACATGCCTGAAAGCCCATGCTTAAGGCGGCCATACTCAGAAGCAGCGCTGCGAATACAGAGGAAGGCAACATGGACACTTCCCCAGCGAGCAGCGACACGCAGCATACGTCGGAGCAACTGTACGTGCCACAGTAAAGAGACGCAGCTTGAGACGACGAAATCATAACAGAAAATGCGGCACTATACGAAGTAACCAAGGGGGAACAAACATGAAGAAGCTTGCAGTGATACTTGCAGCAGCCATGATTGCAACCGTGGCACTGCCTGTCGCAGCCGCCAACGTCGATATCGGCGGAGAGCTCGACAGCAAGATCATGTATGACTTTGGTACCAATGCACCTAGCGCCGAGACCAACTTGAAGCTCAACCTGAACGTTGGACCTATCGGCAACCAGACTGTCACAGGTGTGATTGAGTTCAACCCGTGGCTCTTTGCCGAGAAGGACGGCAACGGCATGGAAGCAAAGCCGGTAGAAGAGGGCGATCCCATACCAGGAGCTATTCGTAAGGCCTATCTAGAAGCGGTCGGTCCCTACTGGACTGACGGCCCAGCCGTGACGAGCAGGCTCGGAGATCTGGAACTCGCATACTCACCGTTCATACTGGCTACAGACGCTGTAAACGGCATGTCGATCTCCGGCATTGCTTACGGTCCTGTCGAGATCGGTGCATTCTATGGCCTAGACAAGGGAATCCGTGCTCGAGGCGCCCGAGTAGCGGCGGAAATGGGAATAGCAGACATAGCTATTGATGCTTCTGTCGTGAAGCGCGGCCACGAAGAAAACGAAGAACTGGATTACGCAGCGTACGCCATTGCAAAGCCCATTCCAGGTCTTGCAATCGACGCGACATATGCGGCACAGACCAGCACCGAATCATCGGCCATAAGGGCCAACGCGGCAGCAGTGGTTCCATACCTTCCCATTGACGTAGTAGCAACGGCGGGCTATCGCCGCACAGGGGAGGCCTTCAACCCCACATATCGATGGACGGGGAAGGGCAACCCAGTTGACGGAGAGGGTGGAATAGCGGCTGTTACTGCTGGACTCGCAACATCATACGGTGGATTCAATGTGGCACTCGATGGAGAGATTCTCGGCGATGACAACGACGGAAAGCTCGACGACGAGCGTTCCATCGGCGCCACCGTGGGGACTGCCGTCTCGTGGTTTGACCTTTCAGCCGGCCATAAGCTGACCCAGACTATTGGCGCGGAGGAGACTGAGGTTCATAACACCACGACGCTTGGTGTAGCCATGAAAGAGCGTGAGGTAATGCCCAGCATTCTAATGAGCGCTAGCTACAATGCGTCGATGCCTGACTTCTCACTGACGAACACCAGGCATATAGCAAAAGCCTCTGTCGGCGCAGATGTTTCAGTGCTGAAGGGCGTAAAGGTATCTGGAATGTACGACACTAAGCCTGAAGCTGTGAAACCCGGGCGTGAGCTGGGTATCGAATACGGCGCGCCTTGCGGAGTCAAGCTTGGCTATTCGTACAACGATCTCAATACAAACATGGTCTACGCTGGCATGGAAGTCGAGTTCTAGGATCGACCACCGGCGGTCTTCGTGAAACGGCTTGATGGTATGTCGCTTCCGACATGCAGCGACCGTGTCGCGGAGGATTGAGTTGGGCCCGGCATGTGCCGGGCCCAACTCGAGTCTCCTTCACTCCAAGCCCCGCCTCGAGGCTCTGTCCAGCCCGTCTTCGCTTCATGGCATTCTCAAGAGCTGGCCTGGGTATATGTCGCTGCTAATCAAGGTGTTAACTGCGATTATTGCTTCGATGGGCACGCCGAACGCTGCTGAAATGGATCGCAGGGTGTCGCCGAGCTGCACGATGTACTCAGATGTTGCATTCTGCGTTTGAGCCTGAACGGTTGTTCGTGGGCCCCCTGGTATGCGCAGTCTCTGGCCAACGTATATAGTCGTAGTAGTCAGGTTGTTGGCGGACATGATAGCCTGAACGGTCGTGCCGAATCTTCTGGAAATCAGGAAGAGCGTGTCTCCCGGTTGGACCACATAATCTGTGCCGATTACGGGAGGAGCTCCCGTAGCCCCGGGAAGGAACAGAACTTGGCCTACGGAGATAATGTCAGTAGTCAGGTTGTTTACCCTCTTTATTGCTTCGACCGTTGTGCCAAACCGGCGGGCGATGAGGTAGAGAGTATCTCCTGATTTCACCACATAGGTTCCTGGAGCTGCGGCTGGAGCAGAGACTCCAGCTTCAATAAGAACGGGAGTGCCCACTGCCACCTGGGCAAAGAGTGATTCCACATCTGGTGTGTACATCCGCACGCATCCATTGGAGACTGCATGCCCGATCGATTGCGGCTGATTCGTTCCGTGTATGCCGTGTCCGCGGCGAGTGAAGCCCATCCATCTGGTTCCGAATACACCGCCTGGGTTCAGGGCCTTGTTCAAGACGCTCCAATATCCTGCAGGGGTTGGGGTTGCGGGTTTGCCTATGGCTACCGGGTATTGTGCTGCCTCCCTTCCACCCTGAAGAAGGGTTAGCCTGCGTTGGGCAAGGCTAATCCGAATTGACGGCCCTTGACGACTCTGTGAGCTGGCTGGAACTTCGGATTCAGGCGGGTTTGCAGATGTGCCTTCGCCTCCCGCAATCGGTATTCCATCCACTGGGGGCGGGTAAAGGTCTCCGTGATGTCCTCGAATGCTGTCAGACTGGGGAGGATCATCCGGGAAACATGCGTCTGCTGGTAGGGGAATGCCATCAAAGAGGAGCCTCCAAGTCTGTTCGTCCACAATCCCGGTCTCCGGCAGACCTACGCTGGCCTGGAATTGTTTCACTGCAAGCTCAGTTCGGATACCGAATATGTTGTCGACTTCGCCCAAGGGGAAGCCCTTGAAGGCGAGTTGCTCTTGGAGATTGCCTACGGGTATGGCTATCATTCCTCGCATTAACACGAGGGGCTTGCGTTCAGCCAATTTACATCACCGCCTATTGCGTTTCTGAAGTATTATACGCGCAGTGCACGTGTCGGTTGAAGGATTCCTGTAAGCATTGTTGAATATCAAGAGGTAGCAGGTGGGCGCTTGTGCCACCGATTAATATAAAGGGAGGTTAAACCATGGCTGGTGTCACATTAGAAAACGTAACCAAGAAATTCGGGAACGTAGTCGCGGTAAACAACGCAAACCTGGAGATCAAGGACAAGGAGTTTCTCGTGTTGGTTGGGCCTTCTGGATGCGGGAAATCGACCACTCTCCGGATGGTGGCAGGACTCGAAGAGATAACGTCAGGCGACATATACATCGGAGACGTCCTCGTCAATGATATCCCTCCAAAAGACCGAGACATCGCAATGGTATTCCAGAACTACGCACTCTATCCCCACATGGACGTATACAACAATATGGCGTTTGGCCTCAAACTTCGAAAGTTCCCCAAGGAGCAAATTGATGCAAGAGTCAAAGATGCCGCCAGAATTCTCGGAATAGAGAACCTTTTGGATCGCAAGCCGAAGGCACTCTCAGGAGGCCAGAGGCAGCGTGTGGCTGTCGGGCGTGCTATTGTCCGTGAACCCAAGGTGTTCCTGATGGACGAGCCGCTGTCGAACCTTGACGCGAAGTTGAGGGTTCAGATGAGGTCGGAGTTGTCGAAGCTCCATAACAGGCTGCAAACGACGATCATCTATGTGACGCACGACCAGACTGAGGCCATGACTATGGGAGACCGCATAGTAGTCATGAAGGATGGCTTCATCAAACAGGTCGGTGCGCCGCTCGAGATATACCAGTATCCTGAGAACATGTTCGTTGCAGGCTTTATCGGAAGCCCTGCGATGAACTTTATCCCCGGCGTCTTGCGCAAGGAAGGCGGCGACTACGTCATGGATTGCGAGAGCTTCAGGATAAGGGTGCCGGAGAAGAGGTTCAAGGATATCGACAAGTATGTCGACGAGAGAATGGTTCTCGGCGTTCGTCCTGAGAATATCCAGGATGCCGATTTCGTGGAAGATGCGCCGGCAGACAGGGTCGTAAAGTGCATGGTAGATGTGGTTGAGCCGATGGGCGCTGAGGCTTACCTGTATTTGGTGACAGGGCCTCACTCCTTCGTTGCAAGGGTCAACCCTCGAACAACGGCGCGGGACGGCGAACCACACACAGTTGTGTTGAACATGGAAGAGTGCCATCTCTTCGATGCGAAAACGGAAAATGCCCTCCTTATCAGATAGGAATTAGGGATGATAATGCCGGGGCCCTTGTTCGGCCCCGGCATGCTACTGTACGTTTCAGTAATTGACAGATGGAGGGGCACTGGAGTGAATAATGGAGTGAATCCCCATACCGGCTATTTTATTGGTGTGGACTTGGGCGGCACCAAGATAGATTCCGTGCTGGTAAATCAGCACAATGTTCCCTTGGACAATGTGGAGATGCTGACATGCCCCGAAGAGGGACAGGATGCGGTAATGGAGAGGATCATCGCCTCCATTAACAAGCTTGCAGCCGGCCTGCCTGGTGAAATCGATGATGTGAAGGCAATAGGCGTAGGATCTCCCGGGCCTCTGAACAAGGAGAAGGGCACTGTAGTGGACGCGCCAAACCTGAAGTGGAAGAATGTTCCGGTAACCTCAGTCGTTCGTGCCGCTACTGGTCTTCCGGTGTACCTTGAAAACGATGCCAATGTGGCGGCTTTGGCTGAGAACCGCATGGGTGCGGGGCGCGGGACGAAGAACATGGTTTATGTGACTGTAAGCACTGGCATTGGAAGCGGGCTCATTCTCGACGGCAAACTTTATTCTGGAATCACAGGCGCCGCAGGGGAACTGGGGCACGTTACCATGGTGCCTGACGGCCCCATGTGCGGATGTGGCAATCGAGGATGCCTGGAATCTCTGGCATCCGGCACTGCTATCGCAAGACGCGCGAAGGAAGCCGCCAGTCGGGCTGCGGGCGATGGAATTCTGATGGCAGCTGAGGGCAAGATCGAGAATATCGATGCGGTTCTTGTGTCCTCTTGTGCTGAAGCTGGAGATCCCATGGCAGTTGCCATATTGCGCAACGCTTTCGAATATCTTGGGATTGCAGTCGCAAACCTTGTGAACTTGCTCAATGTGGAGATGGTCGTTATTGGGGGAGGCGTATCCAACATTGGCGACGTCCTCTTTGATACAGTCAGGCGAGTTGTAGGTTTGCGCGCCTTCCATTTCATGGCGAAGGATGTTGAGATCGTGCCAGCTGCCTTAGGAGTGGATGCGGGGATGTTGGGCGCAGCCTGCTACGCCATGGAACGGTGGTCGGAGGAGGATTACGCCTAGCTCTGTGTGACATGATTATTCGGGGGGAAGACTGTGAAAAGAGTGTGCCTGGCGTTGATGCTCTCGTTTCTTCAGGCCTTGGTGTTGATGCTTTGCTCAGCACACATGCCCATGCCCCTTTTGGCGGCCGACGTAGGGCAAGAGAGGATCATCTGGGAGGCTGTCGACCCTGAAGGAGATGATCACGGACCGGGGACGTATATCTATCCTACTAACCCAGCTTTTGCGCCTTTCTCAGGCATCTTCGACTTGACTGGATTTAAGGTCTCCTGTGATGACGAGAACGTGTACTTCGATACCGAGCTGGCTAACATCAGCAATATATGGAATGCACCTGAGGGATTCAGCCACCAGCTGATCAACGTCTTCATAGACACGACTCCCGGAGCTGGGAGGACTGATACTCTCAAGGAGGGGGCTCTCGTCTCATTTATGCCGCAGTATGCATGGGATGTGAAGATCAAGATAATGGGTTGGGGGGGGAGCCGGGTATACTTCGCATCTGATGGTGACGTATCTGGCGGCAGATCAGAAGGGTTATCAGTTGAGGCTCTGCCCAATGGAAAGACGATACGTGCCGCCGTGTCGCAGACGGTGATTGGTGAGCCACTCGATTCGTGGAAATACTACGTGCTTGTTGGTTCTCAAGACGGCTATGGCCTCGACAACTTTAGGCCGGTAATGGGGGAGGCGGGCCAGTGGGTTTTTGGGGGAGGATCTGATCTGAACATCAACCCAAATGTAATCGACATACTCGCCCCGGAAAACGGCCCGTACTCTCAGGAGAGCCAACTTGGGTCGTGGAACGCATCTGAGCGTAGATACGCCATGCTTGTGCCGGCTAACGCAGAGTTGCACCGAGACCGTTTTAGTGTCTCAATCATGATTGTAGTAGTTGCTGCTTTGGGCATTGTTGCAGCCATGGCATACGTCTGGCTCAAGGGCAGGCGCACCACTGGAAAGGGTTAAGGGGGAGTACACTTTATGCATAGGAAGTTGCTACCAAGAATCGGGGTATTCGCCGTCATCATATCTATAATAATGCTTGCTGTTCCAGTGCAGTCGGCTTTCTGGTGGCCGTTGTGGGATACAGAGCCGGAAGACTGGGACGAACCGACTGTGCCCACCGAGGCTATGCTGAGTGAGGAAGATCCATATGAGGATGACACAGAAAGGGTTCTCGATGTCGTCTTGGCTTTTGGGCTCATGGGGAATGTGTCTCCAGATGGTAAGGAACAGGCGTCAGCAGCTATTGAGAGATTGCTCCGCGTCCTTCTTGCATACCCTGAGTTGAAGTTCTCGGTTGGGGTATCTGGCACTCTTCTTACAGGACTTGCCTGGCAGGGCTCCAGGACGCTCCAGCTCCTGCGTGATGGGGTTGCCAGAGGTGTAGTAGAGCCTCTCGGTACAACATATTCTGAGGGAGTCCTTGCATCTATGGAGCCTTGGGACGCACAGCTGGCCACATCGTTGGGGGCTGAAGCGGTAGCCGAGTTTGTGGGTGAGAAGCCCAGCGGCTTCTGGAATTCCTCAGGAGTGTGGAAGCAGGAGATCGTAGTGCCCGTAGCTGTTGGTGGGTACACCCACACCATAATCGAGGATACTATCATCCGCGGCAGTGGGTTGGACATGCTGCCTCCCAATGCTCCTATGCGAGTCTCATGGGGCGGCAGGGGGGTAGTGGTCTTTCAGGCCGACAGCGATTTTGGAAGGCTTGTGGATAATACGCTTCGTACCGGATCGCCGAAACCAGTCATGGATTATCTGCGTCGAGTTTACGATGGGGACAAGCAGGACTCCGCAGTGGTGGTGTACGCCAGAGAGCTGATGGCTGCTGAGGACGACACAGAATGGGAGAAGCTTGCATCTCTCCTTCAAGCTCTAGCTGATGAGGAATGGATTAGGGTGACTACATTGGCAGAAAGGGTGGAATCTGGTCCTCCTCCGGGCAGTGTGATTCAGATAGCCGATGGCGTGCCCCGGGGTCTGCAAGCTCAGTTGACGAAGGAGGGTTTTCGGGACTGGAAGAGCTTCGACTCTGATTCCGAGGATCTGCAGGCGCTCCGGGCCCTGTATTCTGAGATTCGAGCACGAATTCACTCAGTGGAGGCGGCTGTCAGAAAGGCTGAGGCCTCAGGGAAAGACATATCCGCAGCCCAAAAGCTGCTTGATCACTCGAAGGAGGTCTTCATATCTGCCCAGTACGGGTTGGGACGGCCTGGTTCGGGCGGAGCGGTTTCCGGAGGCACGAATTGGGAGATGGGAAGGGCTGCGTATGTGTCGGCCCTTGCGGCTTGGCAGTGTGTGAATCCGACCATATCGGCCTATCAGGAGGACATCAACCGTGACGGTGTGGATGAGGTCATCATGACAACCAATACTGACATGTTCGTGCTCTCTCCCATAGGAGCGAAACTCCTGTATTGGCATGATCTTGAGAATGGCGAGGTGCTGGTGGGGAGTGAGATCCAGCAGTACTCGGGGGAGTCGTTTGTCAGTGAGTCTACGGCAGGTGGCGGACTCGAGAGGGCGTTACTTGATACCATGTCAGGCCCAACTGTAAGCGGAATCGACCTGTCGTTAGCTGAATACGAGGCCAAGCTGGGCGAAGGCTTTCCAAACGCCTCATTTGCTTTCAGGCATGGCTCAACGTCGATTGAGAAGTCAGTGGCGGCTAAGGATAGGGCCCTTGCAGTGGATTACAGCATCAAGTCGCGTGGGCGCATCGATTTCACTGTGTCTAGCAACTTCTGCCCCGACATGCATTGGACGCGAATTGGAGGCAAGGACGCTATCGTGTATTACGATCCGAACGGCGCAGCTGCGAGCTCGCTCCGGCAGGGAGACAGCTTCGGGTTGGTGAACGTGATCTCTGGCACACTGGTCAGAATCATTCCAGACCAGGCCGGCGACGAGGATGTGCCACTCTCGCGTGTCTCGTCCGTGTTGGGCGGTTTCGGCAGACACCTGGATCTGGAGTATCGGTTCACAATAGCCCCAGGCGCCTCTGCAGGCATAGGCTTTGAGCTTCAGCGGGGCAAGACATGGCCTTCGCCGTCGGCAGTCTCCTGGATCCAGGGGAGCGGCAAAGCGATATTGGCCGGGCTTCCTACATATACAAGGGCTTGCTCAGTGCGTCAGTTCATTGGCGGATACATCAGTGATATGCCAATGACTACCGTATCTCAGGCAGCAGAGGCGGAAGGATCGGAGCCGGGGAAGGCGATGTTGGAGGTTGAAGCGCCGATCCCCGAGGGCAGATACGATCTGGTGGCAACTCTGGTGACGGGCAGAAAGGCGCTGATTGAGAATGCAGGTTCTTATGTCAGAGGCGCCGGCCGCCATGAGTTCTTCCCCGAGGTGCGCGACTCCGCGGTTGAGATAGTGTCTGGTTATGCTCGTGTCGGCGGAACCATTGCGGCATGGGTGGCTGTCGGAGTTGGCGCCGCTGTAGTTCTTGCGGCCGTAATAATCTATCTCAGGCAACGCAAAGCTCCAGGCGCATAATTCATCCTGTTTGGCCAATTATATGACTGCGGCTTGAAATTCAGGCCGCAGTCTTTTGGCGTTCAGAGAGGGGTGCTGTATGCGCATATTGATGTTTAGTTGGGAATACCCGCCTCGAGTCATAGGCGGTCTTGCTCGTCACGTGTACGAGCTTGCCGGAGCAATGGCTCGCTGTGCTGAGGTTCATGTGATCACATGCAGCGCGGAAGGGTCTCAGCCTGTCGAGCGCGACCAAGGAGTATGGGTGCATAGGGTTGATCCCATCGGTCCTGCTACACATGATTTTCTGTCATGGGCTATGCAATTGTCCTACGGAATGCTGGCTCGGGCTGCAAGTCTTGTCGCGCAGGATGGAGCTTTCGATATAGTTCACGCGCACGACTGGATGACATCGTTTGCGGGGGTCGGAATGAAGAGGGCATACGCTACGCCTCTTGTGGCAACCATTCATGCAACCGAGTGGGGGAGGAATGGCGGCCTCCACAATGCCATGCAGCGGCGGATATCCGACATTGAGTGGTTCTTGTGCTATGAAGCCTGGCGCGTCATCGCATGTTCCCGCCATATGCAGGCGGAGCTTACAAGCATATTCGGCGTTCCATCAGACAAACTGCGGGTAATCCCCAATGGTGTTCACCCAGGTCAGTTTCAGGAAGCTGATGTGGACATGGCCAGGAGAATGTATGGGCTGTCCGAAGAAGACAACGTGATTCTCTTCGTGGGCAGGCTTGTGCATGAAAAGGGCGTCCAGCTGCTGATAGAAGCCATGCCCAAGATCTTGCATTACTGGCCCTCTGCGGTACTAGTAATTGCCGGGCAAGGGCCCTGCGAGGGTGAGCTGCGGAGCCTTGCGGACAGGTTTGATCTGGGAGGCAAGGTCAAGATGGTGGGATTCGTGCCTGACGATGTAAGGAATGCTCTGTACAGGCTTGCAAGAGTTGCCGTGGTACCCAGCTTGTATGAGCCGTTTGGGATAACAGCCTTGGAAGCGATGGCTGCGCGAGCCCCTCTCGTTTCGTCTGACGTAGGCGGGCTGTCCGAAATAGTTAGGCACGGAGAAAACGGATGGAAATGCTACGCCGGCAACGTGAATTCCTTCGCCGATGGAGTGCTGCACGTGCTTCATAGCGCCGAGGCTGCCGGACGAATGTCGGAGGTCGCCTATGGTGACATCCTTGCCATCTACGACTGGCGGGCTATAGCAGACCGCACTCTCAAGGTGTATGAGGAAGTCCTCAGAGAGGCTAGGCATGCAGAGGAGGCTATGTTCAGATGAAGGCAGTGATCATGGCGGGAGGTAAAGGAACGAGGCTGCGGCCGTTGACTTGCAGCATGCCGAAACCCATGGTGCCAGTTGTGAACAGGCCGATGATGGAGCATGTGGTCGATCTTCTTGTTGCCCATGGTTTCACCGACCTAGCCTGTACCCTGTGTTACATGCCAGAGGCAATACGGAGTCATTTTGGCGACGGTTCGTCAATGGGATGCAGGATTACTTACTCAGTAGAGGATACCCCTCTTGGCACTGCCGGAAGCGTAAGGGCTCTTGGGGATTTCCTCGATGACACGTTTCTCGTCATTAGCGGTGATGCGCTTACCGACATTGATCTTGCATCGGCAGTCGCCTTCCACCGTGAGAAGGATGCGGCAGTGACCATCGTTCTGACTCGGGTCGCCACTCCACTAGAATATGGAGTCGTAATCGTGGATGACGATGGCCGGATCACTAGATTCCTTGAGAAGCCCAGCTGGGGTGAGGTATTCAGCGACACTGTCAACACGGGGATCTACGTGTTGGAGCCTGAGATAATGAGGAAAGTCAGTCCGTCGTGTGAGTTCGACTTCAGCAAGAACCTCTTTCCAATGCTGCTCGGCGAAGGGTATCCAATGTACGGCTACATAGCAGATGGATACTGGTGCGATATCGGCAACCTGGACCAGTACCGGAAGACATCCCAGGATATCTTAGAGGGCAAGGTTGGGGTGAGGATTCCCGGTGATCTTGTGGATAACGGCATTTGGGTAAGTGAGGGTGCCGAAATTGGGAACATGGCAGCCCTGCGCCCGCCTGTAGTAGTTGGAGCAGGGGCCAAAATCGAGGCCGGTGCCTTGGTTGGGGAGTACTCTGTTGTGGGGCCATCCTGCATCATTGCAGAAGGCGCCTCGGTTCTAAGGTCCATACTGTCCACAGGTTGCTTCATTGGGTCTGGCGCAGAAGCGCATGGAGCGATACTTGGGAGCCGAGTGAGCGCCAAAGCAGGCGTATCTATCCAGGAGGGCGCGGTAATCGGTTCCGGCTGCTCCATAGGTGAACGGGCTCAGGTGCGTCCGGGGGTCAAAATATGGCCTGATAAGACCGTGGACGGCGGTGCTCAGATCAGCACGAGCCTGGTATGGGGGGCTTCCTGGTCGAAGCGCCTGTTCGGGCTCCTAGGCGTGGCCGGGCTGGCCAATATTGAGGTCACGCCCGATTTTGCTGCCCGGTTGGGAGCTGCCTATGGTTCGTGCCTTTCCAATGGGACGTTAGCGGTATCCAGCGATGTCCATCCCGTATCTGACATGATAAGGCGGGCTTTGACGTCGGGAATCCTGTCATCGGGAATGTCAGTGGCGGAGCTTGATCCTGGAACAACAGCAGTGGCCAGATACGCCGTTCAATCGCTTGGGGCTGGTGGGGGAGTGCATGTGCGGGTATCGCCGACCGACAGAAACTCGACCCTGTTGGAATTCCTTGACCCAAGCGGGATCAATATAGACAAGGCGATTGAGAGGAGAATCGAGAATGCCTTCCTCACAGAGGACTTCAAGCGTGCAAACCCTGACAAAGCAGGCAGGGCTATGGCGGTCGAGGGGACTGTAGCCAGGTATCTCGATGCCATCACCGCATCAGTCGATGTTGATGTTGTGCGTAGTTGTCGAATGAAGGTTGCAGCAGGATATGACAGAGCTTACGTAGGGGAGCTCATCAGCGCTTTTTGCGATGCTTGTGGGTGCGATCTGCACCATGTGGACATATCCCAGTCAGCGTGGGCCCCATCTTCGGTGGCCGACGCCGTTGCAATGACACGATCCGACCTCGGTTTCTTGCTTGACCGAAATGCAGAAAGACTTGTGCTTGTGGATGAGACAGGATCGAGCATCTCAAACGAAGAGATGCTGGCTCTCATTTGCGTAGCTCTCATGACATCTCACCGTGGTACAACTGTTGCTGTGCCAGTTACGGCATCCTCGTCAATAGAACGACTGGCTGCCGCCTTCAGGGGCCATGTGGTGCGAACTCAGGCTAACCCCAGATCGATGATGGAGAAAGCGATCGAAGCCCGGGTTAGAATGGGAGAGGCAAACTTGCCTCATTTTCAGCCTGTGCTGGATGGGGTCTTCGCTCTAGCAGTGGTCTTTGAGTATCTTGCGAGGGAAGGGAGCACACTGTCGGCCTTTGCGCAAATGGCACCGAGATCCTACATGGCGAAGCAGATTGTGGATTGCCCGTGGGAGGACAAAGGCAGAGTGATGCGGAGATTGATAGAGGAGACTGATGGTGAAGATGTCCAGCTTATAGACGGCATAAAAGTTTATGGCGATCACGGATGGACGCTGATACTCCCCGACTCTGAGGAACCCTTGTTCCATGTGTACAGTGAGGCGCAGAGTCAGGAGATCGCTGAGGAAATAGCAGGGATATATGTAAGCAGGATCGCAGAGACCATTTCAGACACGCAGATGACAGGAGGCGCTCGCAACATGTAGCTTGTGACGAACATGTTGCACTAGTTCGGAGTGCCGAATTCTGAGTACCCGCAGCTCGGCTTCAATTCAATTGGCAGTTGGGGGGTGCTCAGGTCTTGGGCACTCCGAATCGCGTCCGCTTTCCAGACGCTACAGGCTGGCTTGGCTGCCCGCGTATACCGTATAGTCAATGTTGGGGAAGAGGTTGGTCTTTTCTTCAATCTCCGCAAGCCACCTGGGATCTATGGTTGACGCTTTTATCTCATCGTACAGCCGCAAAAAGCGCGCAACATGTGTCTCAACTCTCTTCTTCGCATAGCCCACACAGGTTCGGGCTTTCATTATGAACGCCCAATCAGAGCTCTGAGCCAGAAGTAGTTCACGCGCGGCCTGGGCGAGAGCGCGCTGCGTGAGCTCGGGTTGGGGATGTGGATATGAACGGGCCAATTCAGTCATTCGCCAGGCCATGGTGTGAAGATGCCGGTAGATCCAGTTGTTGCAGTCTGCCAGCCAAACTTCGCTGTATCCCATGTATCCCCATGACGACATGGATGGTGTGGTGACCTGATTGCGCGGGTAGAGCATCAGGTAGTCGGATGGGGTTGCCAATGCTATTGTATTCTGGTCGTATGCGATCTTACGAATCACGTAGTCGAGGAACTCGGGGCCTTCGAACCACCAATGGCCGAACAGCTCTGCGTCGTAAGGAGCCACTATTATGGGTTTGCGATCCATCACAGATGCAAGGTATTCTACCTGGCGTTCTCTATTGAAGACGAAGTTCCCGGCATGTGTGGCGGCTTTTTCAACTGCCCACTGACGTACGTATGGCTCCTTGTGATCGGTATTGCCTGTTACCCGGTAATACTTGAGCCCGGTCTGCATTCTGACAGGGGAATTGCCCATTAGCGGTTTGATCGATTCCCAATCGAGTTCATGTCCGATATCGCGATAGAATTCCCGATAGTCGTAATCACCAGGGTATCCCTCCTGCGCACTCCAAACCTGTTTGGATGATTCCATGTCGCGGCCGAGCGCTGCTACGCCTGAACGGCAGTAAACAGGGGAGTACACTCCGTATCTTGGTCTTACAGAAGCGTTGAGCACTCCGTGGGAATCGGTGAAGAAGTAGTTGATTCCGGCTTCCTTGAGGTATCTGTCGATCCCCGGGAAGTATCCGCATTCGGGGAGCCAGAAGCCTTTCGGGCTAAACCCGAAAACCTGCCTGAAGTAATCTACGCCAGCGTGGATCTGTGCGCGGGCGGCTTCAGGGCAGACTTCCATCAAAGGCAGATACCCGTGTGTGGCCGCTGTAGTAATAAGCTCAACGCAGCCTGAGGCTGAAAGTTCGCGGAGCCCTACTGTCATGTCGCCGCCAAGTCGGTTCCAGTAGATATCTTGAGCTGATTGGAACCGATCCCGGTACATCTGTGCAATCTCATTGAACTGCGGCAGCCACCGGGTTCGTACAACCTCCCGGTCTGCTAGTTCAATGAGGTTGTTCACGTAGGTTGAGAATCGCGTCTGAAGCAGTGAATCGTGGAACATCGACAGCAGGGTTGGGGAGACTGATATCGTGATCCGGTAGGGAACACCTTCGTCTGCAAGGCGCGAAAGAATCATGTAAAGAGGAATATAGGTCTCAATCAGTGCTTCGTAGAACCATTTTTCTTCCAGATAGTGTTCTCCATCTGCATGTCGAACGAAAGGAAGATGTGCGTGCAATACAATAGCGAGATATCCCAGTGGAGTCGACAATGATCATGACCTCCCATTTTCCCTAATTGCTCTCGACACAATCCATGAGATGCCTCTGTGCATGATTCGGTCGGCCGATGTAGCGAAAATGTCAACAGGGTGGTCTCCCAATGGCAGAGCAAGGCGGACCGAGAAACTGCCGTCAGGTCCAACCGGCATTGGCATGCCGCATATCTCCACTTTTGCCCCTGGCTCTGTTGATCCATGGACAATCAGTTCGGCATCGGCCCTAAGCCAGAAATGGCGAGCAGGTTGGTGGGCTTCGCCTAGCCCGACCATAGGGCTGCCTACTGCGCCTACGCCCCCTGACCCGAGGGCAACTTCGCGAGCGTGCTCTTCGGCTCGGGCAACCACGTGAATGCCGGGAGATGAAGGCGATAGACTAGGACGATGCAACATGTCAATCTCGCGTATGGTTAGCCACTCTTCATCCACAATCGGAGATGGGCTGACCCTGGGAGTGTGCACAGTATTAGAACGTGCAATCAGGTAGAACTGAGATGTGCTTGTGACAAGCCCGAGGTCGACGCAGTAGGACCTGTCTGCCTGCTTTACGTCTATGTACCAGTTGCCCGCGAAGGGATGAACCTGCTTGTCGAAACTGCCAACCGAGTTACTTCCATCGAACGCAATCCCTGTGACGTCATGAACACGGAGCGTAAGGTTGGAGCGGTCCAGCTCCTCTCCGAGCTGTCGACGGAGGCTGTTGGCCATGTCTTCAGCAATCTCCCAATAGGCATGCATCCAGAAAGGGTCGCGAACTTGGAGGACTACTCTCGTGGCTCCATAGAAACTTGGTAGTATTGGGAGTTCGCGACGTCGAGCCGGGTCCAGCTCTATGCCCTCAGGCTCAAATACGGTTACCTCCGGCAAGGATCTGTGTGGAAGCGGTTGATGGCTCAATTCCGGCGGGCTGAGCTCGATTTCGGCATCGTTCGCCGATGCATTCTTGTGCTCTGGCACGATGAGCGCTTCTGCGCTTCCTTCTGTTTGGATGACCTCATCGAGCGAGTCCTGCACTTATGGAACCTCCTTACAAACACCCAAAGCATAAGGTTCAATTGCCGATGTTTGCCGTCTGGCAATCTCTTGGTTAGTCTGCCCGCTCAAAATGTGGGTTATCCCATGCCGGATACTCTTCTTGCTTTGGGCAACAATAGTTTATGCTTCAAGGAGGTGCTCACTATGGACCAAATTGGAACGTTCTCTCTAGTGCTTCATTCGCATATTCCCTACTGCCGCAGGTCTGGAGTATGGCCGTTTGGAGAGGAATGGGTTTTCGAAGCAGTCGCTGAAACCTATATTCCCATACTGGACTGGCTTTTGTCTTGCTCCGAAGAGGGGATAAGACCCAATGTCACACTCAGCTTCTCCCCGGTCTTGGCAGAGCAGCTTGCCGATTCGTATATGCAATCGCGAACTATCGAGTACATGGACGCCCGTGCCATGGCTGCGCAGGCAGATCTTAGGCGACACGAGTCGGTGCACGATGATAGGCTTGCCGGATTGTCAAGGTACTATGCCAATTTCTATGAGAATGCAAAGAAGAGGTTCACAGACTACTATGACTGCAATCTGCTGGGCGCCGTTGCCAGACTTGCTGCCAGGGGAGAAGTAGAGCTTCTTGCCACATCAGCGAGTCACGCCTACCTGCCGTTGCTATCTGGAGATTCGCGTGTCCGCACTCAGATTCGCGTGGGCTTTGAGGCCTGCCAACGGCACTTTGGCGTTTCACCCAAGGGTGCTTGGCTCCCGGAGTGCGGGTACAGCCCAGGAACCATCGAACGGGCTTTGGAGGAGTGTGGGATTGAATACTTTATCGTTGATACGCCGGCAATAGCAGGTGGAGGTCCGCGCAACCTCTACGGCGGTGTTCCCGGAGTCTGTGATAACCAGATCGGAGCGAGCCTGCCAAGTATGGCAACGCTTGTGCCATATCGCTTACGCGACTCCAAACTGGCCGTCTTCGGCCGAGATGAGGTAACGGCCGCCCAGGTATGGTCGAGGGATGTCGGGTATCCGGGCGATGGTAACTACCTTGAATTCCACAAGAGGGATGACTCCTCTGGGCTTCGCTACTGGAAAGTCACAAGCAAGCTTCTGGATCTCGGACAGAAGCAGCTGTACAATCCCGAAGATGCACTGGCAAGCGTGATGAGGCATGCGAAGCACTTCGTCGACGTCGTAGAGGCGAGGCTCGACAGATATGGAGAGGAAACAGGAAGGCACGGGATCATAGTGGCGCCCTATGATATGGAACTCTTTGGGCACTGGTGGCATGAAGGCGTCCAGTGGCTTTCAACGGCAATGAGGATGCTGCACGATTCGAGCCGGATTGAGTGCGCCACTTTGGGATCGTATCTCAACTCACATCCTCCCGTGCACGAAGTTGAACTCCCTGAGTGTTCGTGGGGACAGGGGGGAAAGCACGCAGTTTGGCTCAATTCTGAAACTGAATGGATGTGGGAGGCTATCTGGCGGTCACACGACACTGTGCGCAAGCTTGAGGAGGTATTCGGAACCCTGGAGGGGACCTCGCGGTCCATGGCGGAGCACGCTCTCCGCGAGCTCATTCTCTTGGAGGCCAGTGATTGGCCGTTCCTTGTGACCACCAATCAGGCTCGCACGTACGCCCGTGACCGGTTCACACAGCACCTGTCAGATTTCGAAGTTCTGGCGCAGGCTGCGATCTCCGGAGAAGTGGATTCAGGATCTCTGGAAGCTCTGGAAACGTCGTCCGTCCGGGACTCGCTCTTCACATGGCTCGACTGGGGAGGGCTATGATATACTCGGAAGTGCAAACTAGAGTTTGAGGTGGGCTTCTGCACAGTTGCACGGGAAGCTCAATAGCGTCTCTCGGCGATGCGCAATGAAGATCAACTAGAACTTATCATCAGGGGATGAGAGCATGACAGATACGGCGAAAAGAGGCCAAGAGCTTTCCTGCATCGTAATCACAGGGCTGTCGGGAGCGGGCAAGTCTGAGGCAGCCAGAGCATTTGAGGATCTCGGCTACTTCTGCATTGACAACCTTCCGGTTATGCTCATCCCGAAACTGGCAGAGCTGTTGTCTGAGACGTCTGGCCGTATTGACAAGGTGGCGCTTGTTATAGACGTGCGCGGCCAGGACGTTTTCGGCCAGCTCTCCTCTGTTTTCAAAACCATGGATGATTCTGGGTTCAACTACAGAGTGCTGTTTCTGGAAGCGTCTGATGAAACCCTTGTAAATCGTTTCAAGGCGAGCAGAAGGCCACATCCGCTCGCGCCCGAGGGTAGGATCCTGGACGGGCTAAGGCTGGAAAGGCAGCTGTTGGCCGCACTTCGTGCTGGGGCGGCTTTGGTGATCGATACGTCGGGCCTAACGGCGAGGCAACTGAGAACCGAAATTGTGCGCAGGTTCGGAGATGATTCAGGTGCGCCTACAATGCAGTTGACCCTGGTTTCATTCGGCTTCAAGCATGGCGTGCCGGCAGACGCAGACCTTGTGTTTGATGTCAGATTTCTGCCCAACCCGTTCTATGTTGACTCCCTAAGGGAGCTGACGGGGAATGACGAAGAAGTGAATGAGTATGTCATGCGTTGGCCGGTGACGAACAGATTCGTTGACAAGCTAGTGGATCTATTCAGATTCTTGCTCCCTGAGTATGAGAGGGAGGGCAAGTTCAACCTGACGGTTGGCATTGGGTGCACAGGCGGACGCCACCGCTCGGTAGCCATTGCGAACCAGCTAGCCAGGCCGTTGCGCGAACTTGGATACCGTACTCATACAATGCATAGGGATATCGAGATAGGCAGCGGGGACCAACCCGCATTGAAGTAGGAGGGACTCTAATGCGTCGAAGCCCTGTGCCAAGACTCCTTTCCCGCAGACTGCGCGTTGTGGCGCTTGGCGGTGGGACTGGGCTTTCTATGTTGTTGAGAGGTTTGAAGGAGTATACTAGCCGAATCACCGCGGTTGTGGCGGTGACGGATGACGGCGGAAGCTCGGGCAGATTGCGTCAGGAAATGGGTGTGCTGCCCCCTGGCGACATTCGAGATTGCTTGGTTGCGCTGGCAGATGCTGAACCTCTAATGAAGGAACTTTTCGACTACAGGTTCAACGGAGAAGGGCCTTTGGCAGGGCACAATTTCGGCAATCTGTTCATCGCCGCCATGTCGGAGATAACAGGCGACTTCGAGCTTGCGATAAAGGAGTCCAGCAAAGTATTGGTGGTAAGAGGGCACGTGCTGCCGTCTACCCTTGACAATTGTGCCTTAGGAGCAGTGCTCGAAGACGGGACGGTTGTGATGGGCGAGACATCAATTAGCAGCAGTAGTCTTGCAATACGCGAAGTCTTCCTTGAGCCTGCGCCATGCACTCCGCTTCCGGAGACTTTGCATGCCATAGAAGCCGCAGATGTGATTGTGCTCGGCCCCGGAAGCTTGTACACCAGCGTCATGCCGAATCTTCTTGTCGAGGGCATTGCAGAGTCAATCGCCCTGTCGGATGCAGTCAAGGTCTATGTATGCAATGTCATGACACAGCCCGGGGAGACTGATGGGTACACGGCCCAGCAGCATGTGGCTGCGATTCATGAGCATGCAGGCACTAATGTCGTAGATGTGGTCATCGTGAACAATTCGCCCATATCAGGAGAGGTCCTTGCGAAATACTCCCGGGAGGGCTCCTCACCGGTTTCGTGGGATCAAAGAGCCTTGGAACAGATGGGGGTCAGGGTAGTGGATGCCCCGGTCATCAGCAGGACCAACCTTGCGCGTCATGATCCAGCAGCACTTTCTGAGGAGATAATGGCATTGGCAGTCGGACGCCTGCTTACCGGAAAATGATTCTACATGCGAGAATGGCGGCGGCGAACCCTACCATGTTGGCCATGAATGCGGCGATTGCTGAGTGGCGCATGCTGGATGCATTTACAGAACCAAAATAGAGTGCAAGGACGTATAGGGATGTGTCGGATGCCCCCTGGATCACAGATGCAAGCTTGCCGTCGAAGGTGTCGGGGCCCAGCTCCTTCAGAATGCTGGCAAGAAAGCCTAGCGACCCCGAGCCCGACAGCGGCCTGAGCAGGGCCAACATAATGTGATCAGGCCTGACTCCCAGTTTTGCGGTCGCAGGCCCAACAGCATGTGCGAGGATATCCAGTGCTCCTGAGTCGCGGAGGAGCCCTACTGCGAGGAACATTGCGATCATGGCAGGCGCTATCCTTGTTACCACTTTCAGCCCGTCAGAGGCTCCTTCTATGAAGCATGCGTACACGTCGATGCCCTTAAGTGCCCCGTAGGCTGGTATACCCAACAGGAAGAGGGGCACCAAGAGATAGGGCAGTGACGACACGAGTCTCACCTCCATCGCCCTCCCGTTGAAAGCAGCCGGTCGAAGAGTATTGCTGCGCCTGTTGAACAGGTAGTTGCCAGAATGGTGGCTCCGATTACAGAGCCTGGATCTATGGATCCGAGCTCGGCCCTGAGAGAAAGAACTGTGGTTGGAACCAATGTCAGGCTTGATGCGGTGATGATCGCAAATGTACACATAGCGTCAGTGGGTTCGCGGTGACGCGTGGATATGCGCAGCCTGCTCTCTCGTGATATCCGCTTCCCCGGAGAGCGTTGGGCTTCGGCGGCCAGCTCCTCCATGGCGCGCAGCCCGAAGGGCGTCGCTGCACTCCCAAGCCCCAGAAGATTCGCGGCCATGCTCGTAGCCATGTACCCGATAGCGCGGGAGCGAGGAGAGATGCTAGGGAAGAGAGGGGATATGAGCGGCCTCACGAAGTCTGCAAGCCGCGACATCAGCCCTGATTCCTCTGCTATTTTTGCGATTCCCGACCAAAGAGCGATGGACCCCGCAAGCCCAATGCATACCTGTATAGCCTCCTTCGTTGAAGACAATGCGATATTGGTGACGCTGCCTGTGCCTTTCATGATAATGGCCAGAATGGTACCCAGATGTAACATCAGCAGCCATATCCTACTCACTTGGCCTTTCCTCCCTTGGGTGACAATAGTATTGCTAGATATTCTGAATCGGTTAAATCGTATTCTCGTGCAGTGCTTTGGTATGACGTCGCTGGGTGCGCGCCCAGGCTTGTACGCGGAGAGCAGGAGGGAATTGAACGCTTCGTGGGGAATAAATGAAACGCGCAATAGGCTGAGGTGATGCTTTGATGGACTTTTACTCGGGGCTCAAAGACGAACTGATAAGAGTCATGCCGAAGCAGAGGTGTTGCGAGGTTGCAGAGCTTTCTGCTCTGGTAAGGACTGACGGAGTTATCCAGATAGCTCAGGGACGGCTTTCGCTCCTGATCCGGGAGTCAAATGCGGGCGTTGCGCGAAAGATAGTTACATTCTTGCGCGATGTTGGACGTCCGGACACCCAGGTTGCAGTGCGTCAGGGAAGTGGCCTGCCCCGAGGCAACACATATGTCGTGCTGATTGCAGACCATGATCAGACGGTAGAGCTTCTTGAGGTTCTTGGCATCTATGGGAGCTCAGGTCTGACGAGCGGGATTAGCCCTGATATTGTCAGGAATCGCTGCTGTGTTAGGGCGTACCTGCGAGGGGCTTTTCTGGGGTCGGGCTACATGGGCGAACCGGAAAAAGGCTATCATGTTGAGATTGCGCTGAAATACCGGAGCCATGCCGAGGATATTGCCAAGCTGCTAAGGCAATTCGAGATTAGGTCTGGGATAGTTCAACGCAGGGAGCTCAGCGTGGTATATCTGAAGCATGGAGACGATGTTGTGGAATTCCTTCGGGTTACGGAGGCAGCCAATTCCTTGCTTGAACTGGAAAATGCCAGGATCGTGCGGTCAATCAGAAATGATGTAAACAGGCTTGTGAATGCTGAAAATGCGAATGTTGCCAAAGTCGTCGAGGCATCTGTCAAGCAGGTCCAGGATATTCAGCTAATAGACGAGATGATGGGCATAGGCCGGCTTTCTCCGGCTCTTCGTGAGATAGCGTGGCTAAGGCTTGATTACCCGGAAGCCAGCCTTACTGAGCTTGGTGCCATGCTTTCGCCCCAGTTAAGCAAGTCTGGCGTGAACCATAGAATGAGAAGGATCGCCGAGACTGCTGATAAGCTCCGTGGACAGCAGGGTAGTTGAGGTGAACCAACGTGGAATTGTCGTATGCGCTTGTTCAACAACAGGTACAGAAGCTTGTCATGACCCCTGAGTTAAGGCAGGCCATACACCTGCTTCAACTCTCGACAGCCGATCTTGCGGAGTATGTATGGAATGAGCTGCTCCAGAATCCTCTTCTCGAAGAAGAAGCGAATGCGGGAACGGCCCGTGAGAGGCAGGAAGAGACTGACTCAGGAAGTGAAAGCTCTGAAGCCGATCCCGGCAGCGAGGACGATGAGATAGACTGGGAACGTTTCTTTGACGACGGCACCGACATTGGATGGGTGCATAGGCCCGCTGATCCCGATACTGACTTTGACCCTGTTCGCCTTGTCAGGTGGGAACCGTCGCTGGAAGAGAGATACCATATGGAGCTGAGGCTTGCCTGTGAAGATCCACGGATTCTCCGAATCGGCCAGTACTTGTTGGGCTGCATAGACGGGGACGGTTTCTTCCGCGGCAGTGTTAGAAACGTTGCCGAAGTGCTTGGCGTGGAAGATGAGGATGTTGGGCGAGCGCTCTCTTTGATCCAAGGCTTTGAGCCTGTAGGAGTAGGTTCTCGGAGCATTGAGGAGTGCCTGGATCTCCAGATCTGCGCATCTAGTGCTGACGAGAGGCTGAAGTGCCTTGCACACAAGATAGTCGAATCGCATCTAGAGGATATTGCTGCCGGCCGCATGGTCAAAATAGCTACGCAGCTGGGCGTAGACGTTCAGGTAGTGCAGGAGGCCGTCGATTTCATTCGCACTCTTAACCCCCGTCCGGGGGCTGGATTCATCGGCGACAACGAAATCAGATACATAGTGCCTGACGTCTTCATTGAGCATGTTGAGGGCGAATACCTTGTCGTTCCCAATGATTCTGCTCTTCCCAGGCTAATGGTGAGCAACAGGTACAAGTCTATGCTGCGAGATGCTGGCGTAGAGGACGCTGCTAAGGATTTCATCAAGGGGAAGCTCAATTCGGCTTTAGGGCTGATTAGAGCTGTTGAGCAGCGGCGTTCTACTATCGTGCGGGTATCGGAATCAATAGTTAGGCATCAACGCGGTTTCTTGGACCGTGGGATTCTTCATATGCGGCCGCTCACCCTTCGGGAAGTCGCGGATGACATTGGAATGCATGAATCCACTGTCAGCCGGGCAACCGCGGGCAAGTACGCACAGACTCCCCGTGGTCTCTTTGAATTGAGGTTCTTCTTCAACTCCGAAGTTGGTGCTTCAGGTGGAAGGACCGCTTCCAGTGCGAGTGTGAAGAAGCGCATCCGCGAAATGATTGCTTCTGAGAATCTAACGGCTCCCCTTACTGACCAGCAAATATCTGATGCTCTGTGCGGCGAGGGCATCAGAATCTCCAGGCGCACTGTGGCTAAGTACAGAGATGAAATGATGATCCCTCCGTCTACGAAGCGCCGAAGATACTGACGGCTTTTTGCGTATGGAAGAAGGACTTTTCGGCGAGACGTAGAACCTTTTTTACGATAGGTGGGACGAAATTGGAACATGCGGGACACATAACGTCCAGCCGGACGAAAATGTTGAATGCGGCAGAAATCGCTTCATTGCACCGCAGGGTAATGCCGGAGTTTTGCGAGCGCATCATTCTGAGGTACAATATCCTTCGCCATGTTTCCTATGCTCAGCCCATAGGGCGAAGGGCGTTGGCGCAGTCTCTCGGTGAGAGCGAGCGCCACGTTAGGCGGGAGGAGAATATTCTGCGTGCTGCCGGATTGGTTATCGTAGGTTCTGATGGCATCCGTCTGTCAAAGGATGGGGAAGATATCCTTTGGGGCCTTGCAGAATATGTAGGTCTTCTTGTAGGAACCGGGCGACTGGAGGAGCTTCTTCAGCAAGAGTTTGGTCTGAGGCAGGCTATAGTCATCGCCGGCGACTCGGATGAGGATGAGGCCGTGAAACGCGAGATGGCCCGTGTTGGAGCCTGCGTTCTGCGAGATACGATTTCCGATGGCGATGTCGTAGCAGTTTGCGGCGGCACTACCATGGCGGAACTCGCTGCTCACACCGTTCCTGCCCCTGGAAAACGCAATGTTGTGGTGGTGCCGGCCAGGGGAAGCCTGGGCGAAGATGTGGAGAAGCAGGCTGATACAGTTGCTGCTCTACTCGCCAAGAAGCTGGGCGGAGCGTACAGAATTCTCAACCTCCCGGATTATCTCGGCCGCGAGCTGGCCGCCAGTGTTGCAGAGGAACCTCGGATCAAAGAGGTGCTCCATACGATCAAGCGGTCCAGAATAGTTGTCCACGGAGTAGGGACTGCTGTGGAGATGGCGCGCAGGCGGAACATATCGCCATCGGAAATCGAGGAGATAGTAGGCTTAGGTGCAGTAGGCGAGGCTTTTGGATTCTACTTTGACCGAGACGGGAAGGTGGTGTACACTACCTCAAGCTTGGGTCTTCGTTTGACTGACCTGTCGGCGGTAAATACCGTCATGTGTGTTGGAGGAGGATCCAGTAAGGGGCATGCATTGGCAGCGGTGCTGTACAATGGATTTCCCCATATAGTAGTGACGGATGAGGGTGCGGCACGCGCAGCGCTGGACGCAGCGGGTGACTCCAAGTAGCGTGACGCCGATGTCGCGAGTAACCTTGTCCGCCGCACACATGAGAAATCATCTAAGAAGGCGGAGGTGAATTCCGCCCGTCGGGGCGGGGAAAAATGGCAATCAAAGTTGGAATCAACGGTTTTGGAAGAATAGGCAGACTGGTTCTTAGGGCTGCGCTAGGGCATGCTGACATTGATGTAGTGGCTGTAAATGACCTTGTTGACGCCCGCACCAATGCTCATCTTTTCAAGTACGACTCGATTCATGGAACATACCCTGGCAAAGTTGCAGCAAGCGACGATTACATAGAGATTGGCGACAAGAAGGTACAGGTGTTTGCTGAGAAAGACCCGGCGAAGCTTCCCTGGGGAGATCTGGGAGTTGACATCGTAGTCGAGTCGACTGGAGTATTCCGCTCGAAGGACAAGGCTTCTGCACATTTGGCCGGTGGTGCCAAGAAGGTGATTATCAGCGCTCCTGCGAAGAATGAAGACATCACGATAGTGATGGGGGTCAATGAGGACAAGTATGACCACGCCAATCATCACATCATATCGAATGCTTCTTGCACCACGAACTGCTTGGCACCGGTTGCCAAAGTTCTGCTTGACACCTTTGGGATCAAGCGAGGGCTCATGACCACGATTCACTCATACACCAATGACCAGAGGATCCTCGATCTTGCTCACAAGGATCTCCGTAGAGCAAGGGCCGCAGGGATGTCAATGATACCTACGACTACGGGTGCAGCAGCTGCTGTGGCGCTCGTGTTGCCTGAACTCAAAGGCAAGTTGAATGGGTTCGCTCTCAGAGTCCCCACTCCGAACGTCTCCGTCGTCGATCTTGTGGTTGACTTGGAGAAGAAGGCAAGTGTGGATGATGTGAACAGAGCGCTGCGCGCGGCCGCCGAAGGCCCGTTGGCAGGGGTCCTCGATTACACCGAGGAAGAGCTTGTGTCGCACGACTTCAACCACAACCCGCACTCCTCGATCGTAGACGGGCTCTGCACTATGGTCATGGATGACGACATGGTGAAGGTTATAGCCTGGTATGACAATGAGTGGGGTTACTCCAATCGCGTTGTCGACCTGACAGCATTCATTGCCAAGCAGATGTAACACCTTGGATGAAAAGGGGCTGATTCATGTTGCGCAAGCTCACTGTTGATGAGATGGATGTAGCGGGTAAGCGTGTTTTCGTCAGGGTTGATTTCAACGTTCCCATGGATGCCCAGCGCAACATAACTGACGACAGGCGCATCGCCGCTGCTCTGCCTACAATAGAATACCTTGCAGGCAAGGGTGCCAAGGTCATTCTCGCTTCTCACCTGGGTCGCCCCAAGGGGAAGTACGATCCTTCTGCCACTATGGATCCTATTGCGGAAAGGCTTTCACAAATGCTTGGAAAGCCAGTGCGCAAACTGGATGACTGCATAGGCCCAACAGTGGCTGAGGCTGTAGACGAAATGGCGCCAGGGGATGTCGTGCTTCTGGAGAACGTGCGCTTCCACAAGGAAGAAGAGGCCAACGATCCCGAATTCGCGAAGTCACTGGCGGCATCTGCCGATCTGTACGTGAATGACGCCTTCGGCACGGCGCACCGGGCTCATGCATCAACTGAGGGCATAGCCAGGCACATTCCAGGCGTTGCCGGTTTCTTGATCAAGAAGGAGCTTGAGATCATGGGCAAGGCGCTCTCAGATCCGGCGCGTCCTTTCATGGCAGTTCTCGGAGGCGCCAAGGTCGTTGACAAGCTGGGGGTTATCGACAATCTTCTTGACAAGGTGGATTGCCTGATAATCGGCGGAGGAATGGCCTACACGTTCCTGGCGGCCAAAGGCTATGAGATAGGAACGTCCATTGTCGATGCTGGCAGGCTGAAATATGCCAGAGATGCCATTGCTAAAGCGAAGGACAAGGGGGTCAGGCTGGAACTGCCAGTCGATATCGTTGCTGCTGAGCGCTTTGACGCCGACTCTCCACACAAGATCGTAGACGCACAAGCCATACCTGCTGACTGGATGGGGCTTGACATAGGCCCGAAGACGGTGAAACGCTTCTCTGAGCTCATCCGTTCAGCTGGCACAGTGGTATGGAATGGGCCCATGGGCGTCTTCGAAATGCCCGCATTCTCCAATGGCACAAAAGGAGTTGCCGAGGCCATGGCGTCTGCAGGTGCAGTCACCATTGTCGGCGGAGGGGACTCTGCAGCAGCATGTGAAGAGTATGGGTTGGCAGAGAAGATGACGCACGTATCCACCGGCGGGGGCGCTTCCCTGGAATTCCTCGAAGGGAAGGAACTACCGGGAGTAGCAGCTTTGAGGGATAAGAGCGATGCGGAGGGTTCAGAGTGAGACGAAGCATAATTGCTGGAAACTGGAAAATGAACAAGACGATACCAGACGGAGTTGCGCTGGCAGGCGCTCTTTCTGACGACGCGGCAGAGTTCATAGATGGGTGTGATGTAGTTCTGTGCCCGCCGTTCACCGCCGTTAAGGCTGTGGCGGACCGCGTTGCCGAGTCTGGAGTAGATGTTGGAGCTCAGGATGTTTTCTGGGAGGCCAGCGGCGCCTTCACGGGTGAAGTCTCCTGCGAGATGCTTGTCGATGCAGGATGCAGCTGGGTCATAATAGGCCATTCTGAGCGGCGCGCGATGTTTGGGGAGACTGATGATAAGGTAAACAAGAAAATGAAGGCGGCTATTGCGGCCGGACTCAAGCCCATCATATGTGTCGGCGAGACCCTTGCTCAGCGTGAAGAAGGCAGCGCCGATGAAGTGGTGAGGCGACAGGTAGAAGGCGCATTCGCGGGAGTATCTGGTGATGATGCAAGCAAAGCCGTAGTAGCCTACGAACCAGTCTGGGCCATAGGGACCGGACGGGCATCAACTGGGGAAGATGCGAATTCTATGGCCGGGGTGATTCGCGATACCTTAGCTAAGCTGTATTCGGGTGATGTGAGCGAGGCGGTTCGGATTCAGTATGGGGGCAGTGTTAAGCCTGGGAACATGGCGGAATTCGCTCAGCAACCTGAAGTAGATGGGGCGCTGGTAGGAGGAGCCAGCCTTAAGGCTGCCGACTTCATCGGAATCATAACGGCCATGATCGACTCGAAGAAATAACAGAATCAGAAAGGAGCGCAGGCGAGATCATCTCGCATCATGAACAATGTCTATAATCACCGATGTATATGCGCGCGAGATTCTCGACTCCCGGGGCAACCCAACAGTCGAGGTTGAAGTAACACTGCTGGATGAGATTGTGGGACGGGCAGCTGTCCCATCAGGGGCTTCGACAGGCCAACATGAGGCGCTTGAGCTGAGAGACGGGGACAAGGACCGTTACGTGGGGCGCGGGGTAACCCAGGCCGTCGATAACGTGAATGGCCCGATAGCCGATGAGATTATCGGCATGGACGCCTGTGAGCAGGCGCTGATTGACGCAACCATGATAGATCTCGATGGCACGCCGAGCAAGGAGAACCTGGGCGCTAATGCTATTCTAGGCGTCTCCTTGGCGGTAGCGCACGCTGCAGCCGAGTTTGTTGGCTTGCCGCTCTATCAGTATCTGGGCGGAGTGGGAGCCCGCACATTGCCTGTTCCAATGATGAACATACTTAACGGGGGCGAGCACGCCGACAATAACGTCGACATTCAAGAATTCATGATTGTCCCTGTCGGTGCTGACAGCTTCTCAGAGGCGCTCAGAATGGGAGCGGAGATCTATCATTCACTCAAAGCGGTCCTCAAGAAGCGAGGCCTGGCTACTGGCGTAGGAGACGAAGGCGGATTTGCGCCCGACTTGTCCTCCAACGAAGAGGCAATTGCGGTGATTGTTGAGGCAATCGAGAAGGCAGGCTACGGCCCGGGCAAGCAGGTGTACATAGCGCTGGATGTTGCAGCAAGCGAGCTCTACCAGAACGGGAAGTATGTTCTGGCTGGAGAGGGCGTCGAGCACAATTCAGAGCAACTGGTGAGCTACTACGAAGCTCTGGCAAGCAAATACCCGATCATATCTATCGAAGATGGGATTGCAGAGGATGATTGGGATGGCTGGAAGATAGCCACTGACAGGCTGGGAGGCAAGATCCAGCTTGTCGGCGATGATCTGCTGGTCACAAATGTCGAGAGGATAGAGAAGGCTATCGAGCGCCATGTGGCGAACTCGGTTCTTGTGAAGGTCAACCAGATCGGTTCGCTCACTGAGACTTTGGACGCGATAGAGATGGCAAAGCGCGCAGGCTATACCGCTGTGATATCCCATCGCTCAGGAGAGACTGAGGATACCACTATTGCAGACATTGCCGTTGCGACTAACGCTGGCCAAATCAAGTCGGGCGCGCCTTGCCGAACCGACAGGGTGGCAAAGTACAACCAGCTTCTGAGGATAGAAGACATGCTGGGCGATGCAGGCATCTATGCAGGGCTTGATGCTTTCTACTGCATTAGATAGCCTGGCGCTTAGGCGCCCGGCAGGGAGGAGATGCGACTTGGATGGCATAACAAAGGTCCGAGGTGTGCTTGTGGGGCATGCGCAAGACGAGGATGCTCTGACAGGCTGCACAGTCGTATTGACTCCGAACGGAGCGGTGGCAGGTGTGGATGTGCGGGGATCAGCCCCGGGCACCCGAGAAACCGACCTCATGCGCCCGTGTAATCTAGTTGAAAGAATCCAGGCCGTGGTGCTCTCAGGCGGGAGCGCCTACGGCCTGGATGCCGCTTCAGGGGCAATGCAGTTTCTGGAGGAGGAGGGCGTTGGGTTCGAAACCCCGTTCGGGTTAGTCCCAATTGTGGGATCAGCTGTGATATTCGACCTCGGAATAGGAAACCCCAAAGTGCGTCCGGATCGGAGCATGGGATATCGCGCATGCCAGGTTGCATCGTCAGGGGCATGTGCAGAAGGAAATGTGGGAGCTGGCACAGGGGCCACCGTCGGGAAGATGCTGGGGACGGAATATGCAATGAAGGGCGGAGTAGGCACTTGCGTGGCGGAGCTTCCGCGGTCGGGCAGAGGCGGGTCTGTGCATGTAGGAGCAATTGTGTCGGTGAACGCGTTGGGCGACATAGTGGATCCATGGACAGGGAGTGTGGTGGCAGGAGCCTACGATAGAGAAGCGAAGAGCTTTATCGGCCCTGGTACTGCCAGGCAGGCAGGGATGGCGAGACGCCGTAAGACCGGCGAAAGCTTGGCCAGGGTTGCCGAAGATGTGATAGGCACGAATACAACTGTTGCAGTTGTGGCCACAGATGCTATGCTAGATAAGGAGGGGGCAAACAAGGTTGCCGGAATGGCCCATGACGGGCTTGCCAGGGCTATAGTTCCTGCACATACAATGTACGACGGTGACACGGTGTTTTGCCTCTCTACCGGGAAGCGGCCCCTCTCTCGCGACAGAGCCGCTGATATCACTGCCATAGGTTCGCTTGCTGCAGAGGTCCTCGCAGCTGCTGTTGTGAGGGCTGTTCGTGCGTGTTGCTCTGCAGGCGGTTATCTGGCAGCCTGCGACTTGGCAGAAGCAGCCTCGGATCTAGAATGACCGAAATGACCGAGAGTGCGATAGACGCGATGGGAGAGTGGAGCTTGCCAGCTATATTCGTCCGGCACCTGGAAGGGGCTGGAACGGAGGTGCAACTTCATTGAAGGTCAAAACTGAGCAGATTGCGGTATCAGGCATGCTTGCAGCACTAACTGTAGTTCTTGGGGCAACTGGCATCGGGTTTGTGCCATTGCCCACACCGGCGGGCGCTGCCACTTTGATGCATCTTCCTGTAATACTAGCGGGGATCTTAGAAGGCTCGGGAATAGGCTCCATGGTTGGGCTCATCTTCGGCCTCTTTACGCTCAGGTTCATGCCTGACTGGCGGGTTGTTATTCCTGCCAGGATGTTGATAGGCCCTATATCGTTTTGGGTGTACATTGTTCTCAAGAGAAGGCCATGGGCTGTGCCCTTGGCCGCTGCTGCCGGAAGCCTCACTAATACCGTCGGAACACTTGCTCTGGCTGTGACCTTCGGGTATATTCCGCTTGCAGGAAAGACTGGAGCGCTTTCCATTGCGGTGGTTCAGGGCGTGCCGGAAGCGATAGTAGCAGCGGCCTTGATTACACCCATAGTCTTGGCGGTTAATAAGGCGCTTCGGCGAGGGTAGAAGGTGAGCGATGATGCCGGGGCCATCACCGAGGGCTGCGGCCCCGGCACGTATCACGAAGACTACATGGGGCATGAGGGTGAGTGCATCTGCCGAATCGGTCGGGTTGTAAACCTGCGTGGTCTATGATAGAATCAGGTGCAGTTGGGTCGAGGGGAGGTTCCTGCGGTGGCGGCGACACTTTTGATTGTTCTTGAGGTTGTTTTGTCAGTGCTCCTTATTGTGGTGGTTCTTCTCCAGCAGAGCAAGGGAGAGGGCCTTGGAGCCATAGGCGGTGGGGGGCAGCTGTTCTTTGGCAAGAGCAAGGCTGCGGAAGCCTTCCTCGACAAAGCAACCACATGGCTTGCAATAGCATTTTTGGTCGTGTCAATTCTGTTCCTTTTCGTGTAGCCCCATAGATCAGGGCGGCAATGCATTAGGCTGCAACAGTGGCCTCGCACGCAGATCCGGGTGCGAGGTTTTCCTGTATCTAGGGCTCGGTGCCGGGCAAGGGCAACATGGGCGATCGATAGGGGTGATTGATCTGACCAGAGATGATGCGTTGTCGATAGTGAGGGCTAATGTGCGAAACGGCAATCTGGTCAAGCACATGATAGCTTGTGGGGCATGCATGAAAGCGCTTGCCTTAAGATGCGGCGAGGATGAAGCTGAGTGGGAGCTCGCAGGGCTTCTCCATGATATTGACTATGATAGCGCCGGAGCTGACCCAGCCCGCCACTCCCTCGAAGGGTCGAAGATGTTGGAGGATATGGGTGTTGAGCCTGGTGTGGTCTATGCGGTAAAGGTGCACAATGACTATCATGGGCTTCCAAGGATAACACCTATGGACAAAGCTTTGCACGCAGTTGATCCGCTTACAGGATTGATTGTGGCGTCCGCGTTGATTCATCCGGCGAAGAAGCTTTCCGCCATAGACGTGGATTTCGTGGTCAATCGCCACAAAGAGAAAGGGTTTGCGAGAGGAGCACGGCGTGAACAGATCGCACGCTGCGAGGAGCTTGGATTGCACTTGCGTGAATTCATAGAAGTCTGCCTTGACGCCATGCGCGATTGCGCTGATGAGCTAGGGCTTTAGTTTGGAAGTCTGCCTCGAGAACGGAGGTGTGTCCGATGGCCGATAAGGAATTGTCTGCTAAGGTGGTGGCGACTAACAGAAGAGCGAGGCATGAATATTTCATTGAGGAGACGTACGAAGCAGGCATTGCGCTGACAGGAACTGAGATTCAAAGCGTAAGGCAAGGAAGGGTTAGCCTAGCAGATGCATATGCTGAGGTACGCAACGGTGAGGTGTTGATGGTTAACGCACATATCGCCGAATATGATTTTGGCAACAGGTTTAACCACGATCCGCGTAGGCCTCGTAAACTGCTCCTTCACAAGAAGGAGATACGGCGGCTAGACTCCCGCGTGCGCGAGCAAGGATACACCATTGTTCCGTTGAAGATGTACATCGTGAGAGGTTATGCCAAAGTCGAGATAGGGCTTGCAAAGGGAAAGAAGCTCTGGGACAAGCGTCGGGATATTGCGGAACGCCAAGCCAGGCGTGAAATGGAAAGGGCCACCAAGCGTAGAGAGTAATGGCAGTGCTGGGGCTGAGCGCCGACGTGGAGCTCAGGAGCAGCGTGCGAACATGTGTTGGCGTCACAGTCACATTTGATCCAGCCACTGATTGAGTGATATAATACTCTTGGAACAGAATACATGGGGGCGTTATGGTTTCGACGGAGAGCGTTGCAAGAGGCGCGGCGGGCCGAGATCCCACCTCCTCGTTAATCGGTGGAAGCACGATAAGTGCCAACGATTACGCTTACGCTGCTTAATTAATTAAGTAGCCGTCCAACCCGATCTTCTCCCGAGAGCTCGGCAAGGGCGTCATTTAAGTCGGGATGCTTGTGCGCCAATTCTCGGAGGCGTACACTAAGAACATCGAGATAGCCCTCGGGCAGCGTGCCCGTGCGCGGCATCGCAGGGCGAAATAACGTATGCGGGCTACGCTCGTAGAAGTGCCTTGAGTGGCCTTTTCGGACCCGGGTTCGACTCCCGGCGCCTCCACCAAATTCAGTTAGAATTTGGGAAACACACATTTGACTCGCGGCTTACGTTGATTCAGGAAGAAGCTGCGAGTTTTTGATTCATTTCGCGCAGGATCTGGAATTCTGGTCAGGTGGTAGAGGAACAGATGAATTCTTGGAGAACGTGTACGGCGCAAGGAGGTGTATTGGCGCATGCAGGCTCGAATAGGCAAGTCGGCTCCTGATTTTGATGCTGCGTCATTCGTTGCAGGTGAATTCAAGAACGTCAAACTGTCGAATTATCGTGGCAAATGGGTCATACTATGCTTCTATCCAGGGGATTTTACCTTTGTCTGACCCACTGAACTGGCGGCGGTCGCCGTCAAGTATCCCGAGCTTCAGTCGATGGGGGTAGAAGTGCTCGCAATAAGCGTCGACAGCAAATTCAGCCACAAGATATGGCAGGAAACCGAGCTTTCGAAGATGGTGTCGGGCGGAGTACCCTACCCGGTCCTGTCTGACCCGGGTGGGAAGATTGGGACTCTCTACGGGGTTTATGACGAGGAAGCCGGGGTAAACGTTCGAGGACGGTTCATAATCGATCCGGATGGGGTAATCCAGGCCATGGAGGTACTGACTCCCCCAGTAGGTCGAAACGTATCTGAGCTCATAAGGCAGGTAAACGCATACCAGCACCACAGGGCAACTGGCGATGTCATGCCTTCGGGGTGGGAGCCTGGCAGGCCAACACTTAAGCCCGGGCCTAGTCTGGTGGGCCGTGTGTGGGAAGTTTGGAAACCTGAGCACGCTTTCGGCAGGCGCTAGATTATCAGACCAGATCGTCTAAACATACATATAGTGATCCTGACGGAGACCTAAACAGGTCTCCGTTTGGCATGTGGTGGAAATTGTTTGCTTGTAGCTGCAGGGTTACAGAAGAGCTTTCAAGCCGACATGGATCGAAG
>JAQVXE010000053.1 GCA_028709305.1 Bacillota bacterium
TTTCCGGTGGCAATAGAGGAAGGGTCACACCTGTTCCCATTCCGAACACAGTAGTTAAGCCTTCCATCGCCGATGGTACTGGGCTGGAGACGGCCTGGGAGAGTAGGTAGCTGCCGGATTCTTTTTTTATGCCTGTTTCGCCCCTCTAGCTGTATAGATATACCGGTTGATCGGAGTTCAATGGTTTGACTGACAGATTCGGGCTATGTTATCCTAAGCTTGTTAGTTAGCTGCACGGAGGGAGGGAACTACACCCGAAGTTCGTGTCGGGTGGAAGGTAATGGACTTAGGATCAATAGCGTTCTTGGTGCCATTAAGCGCCGCAATTGCACTGATTGTCGCGGCGGGCATGTCTGCCTCCATAAAGCGAAAAAAAGAGGGCACCGGTGAGATGCGCCAGATTTCTGAAGCGATCAGGGAGGGCGCATCTGCGTATCTGAGGCGACAATATCTAGGCGTGCTGTTGTTTTTCTCTGTGATGTTCGTTTTGCTATGTATTCTTGGTACATTGGGATTCTTGAGCTGGTTTACGCCTTTTGCATTTCTGAGCGGCGGTTTCTTCTCCGGCCTTGCTGGTTACATTGGAATGCGCACCGCCACTCAGGCGAATGCACGCACAGCGCATGCTGCCTCAGAGAGCCTTAACGACGGTCTGAGAGTGGCGTTTGCGTCAGGTTCTGTAATGGGCCTGACTGTTGTCGGATTGTCCCTCATCCACTTGAGCCTGTGGTATTATCTGCTCACGTGGTACTACAGCTCTGTTCAGCCTATCGCAGATTCCGCTCAACGTCTGTCGGCAATCACATCTGTACTCCTCACATCTGGTATGGGCGCGAGCTCGATGGCGCTCTTTGCCAGGGTGGGAGGCGGGATTTTCACCAAGGCTGCGGATATCGGCGCCGACTTGGTTGGCAAAGTGGAACAAGGGATACCTGAGGACGATCCGCGCAACGCTGCCGTAATTGCTGACAATGTAGGCGACAATGTGGGTGATGTCGCAGGAATGGGCGCTGACCTCTATGAGTCGTATCTGGGGGCGATAATCGCCACGTCAGCTCTGGGGGCAAGCACTGGGATGGGTGTCGACTGGGTTGTGTTCCCCATGATCCTTGCGGCAATTGGAGTTTTTGCGTCGATTATCGGGACCTTCCTGGTGAGAACAGGAGAGAAAGTGGAGCAATCGCTCTTGCTTTCGGCGCTTCGCAGGGGTGTGAATGCAAGCGCTGTCATTGTTGTAGTAGCCAGCTGGTTTGCTGTGCGCGCGCTATTGGGAACTGGTTCCATGGGCATATTCTGGTCGGTAATCGCAGGCCTCGTTGCAGGTGTAGCGATTGGCCGTGTAACTGAGTACTACACTTCAGCAGGGTACAAGCCAACCCGGACTGTGGCTGAGTCTGCTACTACCGGCCCTGCAACAGTGATAATATCCGGCATTGCATCGGGCATGGCGTCAACAGCCGTTCCCGTCCTGGTGGTTGCAGCTGCAGTTATCGCCAGCTACTATCTGGCGGGCGGATCCCAAAGTCAGGTAATGGGGCTATACGGCATCGCCATATCTGCTGTGGGAATGCTCTCCACGCTTGGGATCACGCTAGCTACCGATGCATATGGTCCTGTGGCTGACAATGCAGGCGGCATTGCAGAAATGGCCAAGCTGCCTGAGAAGGTGAGAGAGAGGACCGATGCTCTCGATAGCTTGGGCAACACGACTGCTGCAACAGGAAAAGGATTCGCCATTGGCTCAGCGGCGCTTACGGCGCTTGCGCTGATTGTGGCTTATCGCGACCAGATCATGATACTAGATCCAGGACGTGAGCTCGTATTCAGTCTGATGACTCCTACCGTTTTGGTTGGAGTCTTCATCGGCGGGATGCTGCCA
This sequence comes from Bacillota bacterium, assembly GCA_028709305.1. Lineage (GTDB taxonomy): Bacteria > Bacillota > DTU025 > DTU025 > DTU025 > UBA10085. Next base: position 1,880 of record JAQVXE010000053.1, read on the forward strand.
TTCTTGTTCTCCTCCCTCACCATGCAGGCGGTTGGAAGGGCAGCACAGGGAATTGTGATGGAGGTCCGCAGGCAATTTCGGGAGATGCCCGGGATAATGGACGGAACAACCAAGCCCGATTACGCAAGGTGCGTTGACATATGCACGTCACATGCCCAGAAGGAGATGATAGCCCCGTCGGTCATTGCTATCATAGCTCCAATCATCAGCGGCATTCTTCTTGGGCCGGAAGGGGTTGGGGGAGTTCTCATAGGGACGGTAGTCACCGGATTCCTGCTTGCAGTAATGATGGCTAACTCAGGCGGATCCTGGGACAACGCAAAGAAGTACATAGAAACAGGCGAACATGGAGGCAAGGGCTCCTATGCCCACAAAGCCAGCGTAGTAGGGGATACTGTTGGAGACCCGTTCAAGGATACGTCGGGCCCTTCATTGAACATACTTATCAAGCTGGTTTCTATGGTATCCATAGTGTTCGCTTCGTTGATAATATCCTTGTCTCTAATGTAATGCCCGCGGATGCTCGGGGCCCATATGGTTAGAAAGAGCCGGCCTGCTCCTTACGGAGTGGGCCGTTTTCTTAGATCCGAAACGCTGGCCGGGCCGGGGTAGGCGCGCAAAGATGCTCCTGCCAGCGTCTGGAGGATGGCTGGCGACATATATTTGCTTGTACACGCTATATTGCAAAGGCTGACGGCAAAGGGAGGGTGCGGCCCTGTGACCTTTCGGGCCTGTAGAGAGGTTTATGCACTCAACACATCCATTAGAAGGCAGATATGAGCATGCGGTCGGCGGAGCTGCCTAACAATTAGGCATTCTCAGCCCCGAGATGCCTCGAATCTGGGTATGTGCCCGGAACTACTAGCACAACGCGCTGCGGGAGCCGATCGGATCGGTAGTGCCTTCAAGGTTTCCACAGGGCAGACCCAGTTGAATGCATATTGTGCGTGTGATACGATAATCCTGCTGTCAGCTGGGGTTCCCAGCAGCGTGGGGGTGTAGTTTGATGCAAACATACAGGCCAGTAGTTCTAGTAATTCTTGATGGTTGGGGCTGTGCGAGATGTAACGCCGATAATGCCATAGCCCTGGCTCAAACCCCGAACTTCGATAGACTGATGACGGATTATCCCAACACCACGCTCCCTGCCCACGGCCGTGCCGTAGGACTTCCCGAGGGGCAAATGGGCGGATCTGAAGTGGGCCATCTTTGCCTTGGTTCGGGAAAAATCGTTCTCCAGGATCTGAGCTATCTCGATCATCTGATAGAAACAGGGGAGTTTCAGCGAAACGAGGTTCTCCTTGATGCCATGAATGAGGCGGCCCGAGCCGGGCGAGCCCTGCATCTCATGGGGCTTGTGTCACCTGGCGGAGTCCATTCTCATCAGAATCATATATATACGCTTGTCGAAATGGCGCGCGATGCGGGCGTAGAGGACGTGTACATCCATGCTTTTCTGGACGGCCGGGATGTTCCGCCTGTCAGCGCCCTAGCCTACCTTGATGACCTTGATGCCAACCTGAACCGGCTTAAGCTTGGAAAAGTGGCTACTGTCAGCGGTCGCTACTACGCTATGGACCGCGACAACCGCTGGGATAGGACGAAGCTTGCGTGGGATGCGCTTGTTCACTCGATGGGCCCCAGGGCTTCCACGGCGCAGGATGCTCTGAAGGCGTCGTATGATTCTGGCGTCACAGACGAGTTTGTGGTGCCTACGGTGATCGTGGACGAGTCAGGTGCCCCCGTCGGGCCGGTGCGCGACGGCGATTCCGTGATCTTCTTCAATTTCCGTGGTGACAGGGCCAGGCAGCTTACCAGGGCCTTCAACTTCGACGAATTCGCCGAGTTTGACCGTGGCGCCAGGCCTCATATGAACTACGTCTGCATAATGAAGTATCTTGAAGCCGACATTCCAGTGGCGTTTTCGCCGCCTGAAGTTACAGATGGGCTCGCAGAGACGATCTCTAAGGCAGGCAAAACACAGCTGCATGCGGCTGAAACAGAGAAGTTTGCCCATGTTACGTTCTTCTTTAACGGAGGGCGTGAGGAGCCGTTCCCCAATGAAGACAGGGTGCTCATCCCATCTCCGAAAGTGGCAACGTACGACCTTGAGCCAGAGATGAGTGCAAGGAAAGTAGCTGCAGAGGTCGCGTCCAGGATACAGGCGGGCAAATACGATTTCATAGTAGTCAATTTCGCCAACGGAGACATGGTTGGGCATACAGGCAAGCTTGATGCCGCTATGATTGCTGTGGAGACAGTAGATGATTGTATTGGGCAGGTATGGGAAGCAATAAGGTCGGTTGGCGGAGCAATGATTGTCACTTCTGATCATGGAAATGCTGATCAGATGTTGGATCCAGGCACAGGGCAGCCAAGCACGGCCCATTCCCTCAACAGCGTTCCGCTTATTCTGGCAGGAACTCATGCACAGCGGCTTCGCAACGACGGGACCTTCGCTGATGTAGCCCCCACTGTGCTGGAGTTGATGGGAATTCAGCCTCCTGCGGCTATGACTGGAGCATCGCTAATCGCCGGGTAGGGCGAGTAGTAGAATGAAACCGTTCTGTAGCTGTGCGCTAAAGCTCTGGCCTGAAGATATGTGCCTATGGCTTCAGTGGCTATGTTTCTCCGCTTATTCATGATGTCGACTGCAGCGGGAGAATCGGAGTAGACTATAAGATCTCGCGCTCGGCGCTTCCTTCCCGTTACGAGGGCCATGAGTATGGCAGACAGAGACGCTTCGATAGGGTCGGCAGGATGGCCCCTGCCTCCGTGTTGCGATCGAAGTGAGTATGCAGCCTCTGATATCACATTGCCTGAGCTGTTTTCTGCGAGAAGGACAGCTTTCCATGGGCCGCGGCTGTGGCCTGTTGCGGAAACGGCGGTAACGTATATTCGCAACGGGCGCGCCATAGTAATGCAACCCCCTTTGGCGACTGGATGGTAAGGAGAACATGTGTTCTCTAGTCAAATATTAACACAGAACACTTGTTCGTGTCAAGCCCGCCCTGCGGGTATGCCAAGAATCCCCGGATTCGGGGAACAAAGGAGAAGAGAAGAACGGAAGTGGAGATGGAGAAATATTCAACCAGGGCAGATCCGCTCGACATTCCCCTGGACGAATTCGATGCCCCGATTCTCAAAAAACTACTTTGGTATGTCAGTCAGGACCCTGCTCGTTTTCACATGCCTGGCCATAAGGGTGTGGGCTACCCCCCTGAAATTCTGGAGGCTTTCAGCAAAAACATGCTGGCTATGGATGTTACCGAGACGCGCGGGATGGACAACCTCCATTTGCCTGCAGGATGCATAAAGCAGGCGCAGGATCTGGCCTCCCGGACTTTTGGCGCTGACCGAACCTTCTTCTTGACGAACGGCACCACTGCAGGAATTCATGCCATGCTGATGACCACGTGCAAGGAAGGCCAGAAGGTCATAATTCCGAGGGACGCCCATTTGTCAGTCATAGGAGGGGTGGTTCTGGCAGGCCTTGTGCCCGTTTTCGTCTACCCCGACATCGACCCTGAGTGGGGCATTGGCATGGGAGTCCGGCCTGAAGCGTACGAGCAGGCTCTCAAGGAGCATCCTGAGGCCAAGGCGTGTCTTATCACGCGCCCCAATTACTATGGCATAGCAGGAGACCTTGCCCCGTTGGCAGAAATCTGCCATGAACGAGATATTCCACTCCTGGTTGACGAGGCTCATGGGCCGCACATATGTTTCCACGGGGATTTGCCGACGCCGGCGCTGGAGTACGGTGCTGACATGGTGGTTCACAGCACCCACAAGACACTCGGTTCGTTTACCGGGAGTTCCATGCTTCACATTCAGGGGCCCCGGATACATCCCGATCGTGTACAGCGGATGCTTGCGATACTCCAATCCACCAGTCCGTCCTATATTCTAATGGCCTCAATTGACATCGCAGCCACCATAATGAGGCTGCGCGGGCGGGAATTGATCGAACGTGCATTGAGGCTATCTGACAGGGCCCGCAGCCGCCTTCAGGGGGCACATGGTGTAAGGGTTCTGTACAGGCCAGGAATGGACAGGCTGAGATTGACAGTCTCAATGATCCAGCTTGGATTGGCTGGGTATGATCTGAAGAATCGGCTACTTGACGATTACAATGTCAGGGTTGAACTTGCGGACCTCGAGAACGTAGTAGCCTTCATCACCTACGCCGACTCAGAGGAGAGAGTCGATCTCCTGGTGGATGCGATTCTCCGGATTGCAGAGGAGGAAGGCGGCCGGAAAGGTGATCACTTGCAGATGGGCCTTGCCGGGAATGCTTCTTCCGTAAATGCCCGAAAGCCTGCACGGAGAAGGTCGGGAACCCAAGCGGAGTTTACGCGAAGCCTGTTTGCGCCGGCAGAGAGGGCTCTTCTTCCGAGGCAGGCAACGCTCGCAGCGCATGAGCTGGTTGAGGTCGCAGGCGGGGTCGGCAGGGTATGTGCAGAAGTGGTCGCCCCCTATCCGCCGGGCATACCGCTACTTTATCCCGGGGAGATCATCGACAGCTTGCACCTTGAGATCATAGATGAAGCGTTGTCTCTTGGAGCGGTCTTTCGAGGGCTTTCATTCGGTCCAGATGGGCAACTGATAGTAACTGTAGTAAAGAACCGCAGAAGCCAATAGCGCAGGATTGTGTAAACTCCAAAAGCCGCCTTGACGCAGGCACAATACGGGCCTGTTTGCTGTTGGAATTCTGGACAGGCGATGAGACGACAGAGCGGGTCCATGCCCGCCGTCGCTTTCGCCCTCGCGCCAAGGTTGGGGGCGTCTGGCGGCGTTTCGGTGAAAGTGGGAAGCAACAGTGTCGGAACGGGGTATATTCATAACATTGGAAGGGCCTGACGGCAGCGGGAAGAGCACTCAGGCCGGTCTTCTCGCCAGCCGTCTTGAGGAAGAAGGACGCAAGGTTACACGCACGTTCGAGCCAGGAGGCACAGGCATAGGGAAGAGGTTGCGCGAGATCATCCTTGACCACAGGTCTGCGGGCATGTGTGGCGTGGCAGAGTTTCTGCTGTACGCTGCCGACCGAGCACAGGATGTGCATGAGGTGATCGTTCCCGCTCTTCGAGCCGGCAGGATAGTTGTGGCGGAGCGGTTTGTGGACTCCAGCATTGCCTACCAGGGATATGGTTTGGGCATGGACATAGACGAGGTGAAGGTCGTAAATCGAATTGCCACTCGAGGCCTTGTTCCCGACCTCACCTTGCTGCTTGATATCGACCCTGCCCTGGGCGTGAGGCGTGCAACTGACTGCCACGAAGCTGATAGGATTGAGCAGCGCAGGCTCGATTTCCACACGACCGTCCGCAACGCATACCTTATGCTTGCCGCCCATGAGCCTGAGCGTTTCAGGGTAATAGAGGCAGGCGGGCGCTGCATATCAGAAGTGCACGAGGAGATCTACAACGCCGTGAAGAAGTTTCTTGTAACGCACACGCGGGGGGACTGACGGATGCACATTCCTGAGATAGTCGGCCAGGACGAGGCCGTGCGCCTTCTGGACAGGGAGATGGCTTCGGGGAAGATGTCCCACGCCTATCTTATGTGGGGGCCGCGTGGAAGCGGCAAGATGGCGCTGGCCAAGCGGCTGGCCCTCGCTTCAAACTGCATGCAATCAGCGGCAAGGGCTTCAGCTTCCGGCGGGCCTGAATCCGGCCAAGATCTGCCCCTTTGGTTCTGCGGAGAATGTCCGAATTGCGAGAAGATCGCAAAAGGAATTCATCCAGACGTCTGCGTGGTGGCGCCTGAGGGAGATGCCATAAAGATAGGCCAGATCAGGGAGATGAAGTGGCGCATAGCGCTGAAACCTAATGAAGCAAGCATAAAGACGTGGATAATAGATGAGGCGGATCGCATGACAGAGGAGGCTCAAAATTGCCTCCTGAAGGTGCTGGAGGAGCCGCCTGGCGATTCGTTGATAATCCTCTTGTCGGAGGATCCGGGCATGATGTTGCCTACGATCTCATCACGCTGCCATGAGGTGCGCCTGAATGCTATCGGCATTGAGGAGCTTACCAAGTGGGCAGAGGCTGAGTTCGATCTTGAGCCTGAGCGAGCGAAGCTTCTGGCAACGCTTTCTGAGGGTCTTCCAGGGCGAGTGGCTACGCTCGCGGGAGATGACGAGTATTTCAAGGTCAGAGACAGAATAATATCCACAGTGCGCAGAGTTGCCCTGTGCGAGGACGGCTCTGAGGCGCTTGCCGCCTCGGAGGATTTGATCGACCAGTTGAAGAAGGCTTACGCGCAAGCAGTGGATGGAGGAGGATCCCCGGAGGTGTTAGAGATTTCGTCCCCAATGGGGGCGTGTGATCTCATGGCCGGGTGGTTCAGAGATCTGTTTATCCTATCGATTACCGGAGATGAGAGTCTGATCATAAACTTGGACCACATCATGGATATTCGCGAGGATGCAGCCCGGGGCCAGCCTTCGCTGTTCAGCCGATGGGCAGTGAAAGCCATGCAAACTGCACAGGCGCTAAGAAGCAGCGCCAACCCGCGATTGGCCATGGATGACCTCTTCTTGAATTTGGCGTTACATGAATGAGAGGATGTCCGCAACATGGTTAAGATAGTCGGAGTGCGCTTTAAGAAAGCAGGGAAAGTGTATTATTTCGATCCCCGGGAGCTTGAGCTTTCGGTTGGCCAGGATGTCATTGTTGAGACTGCTCGCGGCAGCGAATTCGGCCAGATAGTCATAGGTCCGAAATTCGTTTCTGAGGAAGAGATAGTGCAGCCCCTCAAGCAGGTCATAAGGGTTGCGGTTGAGGCTGACAGGCACCAGGTAGAGGAGAACAAGAAGAAGGCGGAAAGGGCTTTTGACATTGCTCTCGACAAGATTGCGGCGCATGGTCTTCCCATGAAGCTTGTAGATGTTGAGTATACGTTTGATAATTCCAAGATAGTCTTCTACTTCACCGCTGATGGGCGCGTTGATTTCAGGGAACTAGTTCGCGATTTGGCTTCTGTATTCCGAACCCGCATCGAGCTCAGGCAGATAGGAGTTAGGGACGAGGCAAAGATGCTTGGCGGGATCGGTTCATGCGGGCGTATGCTTTGCTGCGCTTCGTTTCTTGGAGAGTTCGAGCCTGTGTCCATACGCATGGCCAAAGCTCAGAATCTTTCGCTCAATCCTTCCAAGATTTCAGGAATCTGTGGGAGACTCATGTGTTGCCTGAAATATGAGCTGAATCCTGTGAAATCTTCTGAAGAAGACATGCCCGAACTGGGGGACAGAGTCATGACTCCCAAGGGTTCGGGCAAGGTTATATCCCTCGACCCTGATACCCGTTCTGTAAGGGTTCAACTGGACGGCGGGGGGCATGCTTCAGTCTCGGCAACGGAGATTGAATTCGAATGTGTGGACGAGGACTGAGGATCTCTTGCCTATTCCTTGCGGGGAGGGAGCGTTGCGGCGATCATGAGCGGCATGAACATAGACGAAGAACGCAAGGCGCTGTTGCACGAGTACGAGAGGCTCGATGATCTGCAGCGCTCTGGACTTGTGATAATTCAGAATCCCGCTGGATTCCGGTTTTCAATGGACGCGGTGCTCCTTTCGGAGTTTGCCACTGTCAGGCGGCGAGACAAGGTAATAGATCTTGGCACAGGCACAGGTGTAATACCCCTTCTGGTCTGGGCTAGAAGGCAGCCGGTTGAGATAGTCGGCATCGAGATCCTGGAAGAGATGGCCGACATGGCGAGCCGAAGCGTGAAGATCAATGATCTTTCCGGCAAGATAAGAATTGTCCACGGCGATTTGAGAGACGCTTTGGACGTCTTCGGTGCCGGCTCATTCGATGTTGCACTCTCCAATCCGCCGTACATAAGAGTTGACCAGGGAACACTAAGTCCTGAAGGCCACCTGTCTGTTGCCAAACATGAAGTGTCATGCACTCTCGAGGATGTGGTGAATGTTGCTGCGAGGCTGGTGAAACCGAAGGGCCGAGTTGCCATGGTTCACCGCACGTCGAGGCTTGTGGATCTTTTGGCCGCCATGCGCGGGGCCCATCTTGAACCCAAGCGCCTTCGGCTGGTGCAGGCCAGAGCCGGCACGCCGCCCATGATGGTTCTGGTTGAGGCCGCAAAAGACGTCAAAGCGGGACTTGAGGTAATGCCTACCCTGATGCTTTACGGTGAAGACGGAGAGTATTCCAAAGAGACGAAGGAGATATATTTCGGCTGAGTCAAGATCGGCGGAATGCCGATGGAACGGATGGGGCATGGGTGAGTCCGGTGGATGGTGATTGCGAGTGAATCAAGATGGCGAAGCTCCTGAGAAGGGAACTCTCTACCTGGTGGCAACGCCTATTGGCAATATGGCTGATATCACTGAGAGAGCCAGGACTGTTCTGGCCGAGGCGGACTATGTGGCTGCTGAGGATACCAGGCATACCGGGCTCTTGTTACACCGCCTTGATATTGACGCGAGGCTGCTGTCATACCATGAGCACAATGAGGCGGCCCGGGCAGAGCAGATCATTGCGATGCTGGACAGAGGGGAAGATGTGGCGGTCGTCTCTGATGCAGGAATGCCTGGAATCTCTGACCCAGGTGAGGTCATTGTGGCTGCGGCCGCAGCACAAGGGTTCAGGGTTGTCCCGGTTCCGGGGCCTTCAGCGTTCGTTGCTGCATTGACTGCGTCGGGCCTTCCTACAAGCAGGTTCTTCTTTCAAGGCTTTCTCCCAAGAAAGGCCGGAGAAAGACGCAAGACCCTCAAGCAGCTCTCGAGTATTCCCGTTACGCTGGTGTTCTACGAGGCGCCGCACAGGCTCACAAGGATGCTAAGAGATGTGGCTGCCGTTCTCGGCGATAGAAGGTGCGTAGTGGCGCGCGAGCTGACTAAGAAGTTTGAGGAGATACGGCGAGGCACCGTAGATGAGATGTTGGAATGGGCCGGCGAGCGAAAGCCCAAGGGTGAGATGGTGGTCATGGTAGACGGGTGTGCGCAGGGCGGACCGGCGGTGGATTGCCGCGAACCTGAGAGGCAGGGCCGTCTCCGAGGCATGCAGGAGGGCAACGAGGCGGCCGGTGGAACGGACCTGATAGGGGCGGCTGCGATGGAGGCAGCACAGCTAGTGGCTGATGGTTGGAGCATGAGGGATGCCGCTTCTGAGATGGCAAAGGCGTATGGCGTGCCAAGGCGCGAGGTGTATAATCGCGCTCACGATGCGCACGATGAACTTCGGAAAAAGCAAGAAGGCACCTAAAGTGCCTTCTTGCCGAATGAACGTTGCGACTGGCAATGCCTTGGCCCAAGCAGGCAAGGCATTGCCTGAAAACGGATTAGCCTACGCTCTTCATTAGATCGAAGCAATCCTTGCAGATATTCTTGTCCTTGAAAATCCTGATTCCATCAGCGTTGCCACAGAATATGCAGGCAGGTTCGTACTTCTTCAGGATGATCTTTTCCCCGTCAACATAGATTTCCAAGGAATCCTTCTCATGAATCTGCAACGTCCTTCGTAGCTCAATGGGTATTACGACTCTTCCTAGTTCATCGACTTTTCTAACTATACCAGTTGACTTCATCTGTCGCCCCTCCCTCGCAGATATTCAGCAATGCCTACCAAACAAATAATAGTATCTTTTCCAAGAGGAGTCAAGTGCCAATTTCACAATTTATCGGGTCTTGTGATGGAAATATGGACAAACAACCCAATTATCCGTTCAATTGTACCCAATACAGGCATCTTGGCGCTACTGGTCAGTGAATTGCAGGGTAGAGAGAATGCCATTCATGGCAATCGTGTGTTTTTCAGGGTTATCCTGGCGTCCTACCAGCGTAAGCGTAACCCCAGTGCTGAAATCGGTCAGAAAAACCATTCGAGTTTCGCCTTTGGGCATGACTCGGTCGTACATGATGCCGCGGGCTGTAACGTCGAACCCGGGCACCCCTGATATTTCTATGCTTCTTGAGTCGATTGCTTGTGACCGTGTGCCGGCTGAGAGCAGACCTCTTGCCATCATGTCCAAAGATGTAACGGATTCAGTTTCCAGCGGGAACAGGTCGATCATGAGCTCAAAATCTATTCCGCTGCTATTGTAATTGGCAAGGCACAGATTTCGGACACCTCGGCTGTCGATTCTCTCGTATATCAGGTATCCGGCATTGAGTGGGACTCTAAAGGAGAGAATATCGGCATAGGCAATTTCGAGGTCGTCGCCGACTGGTGTTACAACAGCCAGGCTTAGGTCGCCAATAACCTGTGATTCCAGTGTGGGCGCGCTCTGGCAAAGAGCGGGAAAGCATGATGCAAGCATGATGCCTATAGCGGCCAGGAAAGTCAGCGCACATTGCCTGGCCCAACCTGACCTGCGGATTATTCTTGTGGGATTATCTCCAGAGACCCCCGCGTAGCTGGACATTCCATTCACCTCATTACTAAAATACTACATAATGGGCGCGATTTCAACAGTGAGGCATTCCTTGACAGTACGCAGATAGTCGCGGTATATTCGACTTAGCCTTTGCCAGGCAAACCAGCGTTTGTCTTGTCCGCGGTCTGTGCTGTCGCGTGAGACTCGGGGGCAGAGCAGAGGGCCTTGTCTGTTTTTGGAGGGACTGTTATGACAAAGGAACCTTTTTTCGTTACCACACCCATATACTATGTAAACGATATGCCCCATCTTGGCCATTCGTACACAACGATCGGATGTGATGCATTGGCCAGGTACAAGCGGATGTGCGGATGTGACGTGTTCTTCCTCACGGGCGTGGATGAACATGGACAGAAGATTGAAAGGCGTGCAATTGCTTCTGGAAAGAGCCCGCAGGCATACGTGGACTATGTGACTGACGCCTTCAAGAAGCTCTGGGCGGAGCTTGATATATCCAACGATCACTTCATTCGCACAACCGACCCGGAGCATGTTAGAGCTGTTCAGCATGTTTTTCAGAAACTATATGCTTCAGGCGACATCTACCAAGGAAGGTACGAAGGCTGGTACTGCACGCCGTGCGAGGCGTTCTTCCTCGAATCCCAGCTGGTTGAGGGCAATTGTCCTGATTGCGGACGCCGTGTCGAATGGCTGCAGGAGGAGAGCTATTTCTTCCGTCTCTCGAAGTACCAGGACCGTCTTCTTGACTACATAGAAGCCAATCCAGATTTCATACAGCCTGCTACCAGGCGCCATGAAATGGTCAATTTCATAAAGAGCGGACTGAACGATCTCTGTGTATCACGAACCAGCTTCGATTGGGGCGTTCCCGTGCCCTTTGCGCCCGGTCACGTGGCATACGTTTGGCTGGATGCCCTTATCAATTACTTGACTGCGTCAGGCTATGTTGATGACCCGGAGAAGTTTGCCAAGTACTGGCCTGCCGACGTCCATGTAGTGGGCAAGGAGATAGTCCGATTCCACGCGGTGATATGGCCCGCGGTGCTCATGTCCCTGGGATTGCCGCTGCCGAAGAAGGTGTTTGGGCACGGATGGTGGACGGTGGAAGGCGAGAAGATGTCAAAATCCGTTGGAAACGTTGTGAAGCCGCAGGACTATGCGGACGAGTTCGGAGTAGACCAAGTGCGCTACTTCGTGCTGCGCGAGGTTCCCTTTGGGCAGGACGGAGATTTTTCGCGCGCATCCTTTGTATACAGGGTCAACGCCGATCTTGCCAACGATCTTGGAAACCTCTTGAGCCGCACTACGGCCATGATAAACAAGTTCGCCGATGGAAAGGTGCCAGAGCCGGGAGAATGGGATGAAGCTGACAAGAGGATTCCCGAAATTGCTGCTGAGGCCATCGACAGTGCTGCCAAGGCCTTCGACAACTTGGCGTTCAGCGAAGCCCTGGAGCACGTATTCCGACTTGTTAACGCAGGGAACAAGTATATCGACGATGTGGAGCCGTGGAACCTTGCAAAGAGTGATGCGGGCCGGAGAAGACTAGGCACCGTACTCTACAATCTGGCCGAAAGCCTCAGGATTGCGGCAGCGGCTCTATCGCCCGTCCTCACCAGCAAGTCGGCTGAGCTATGGCATCAACTGGGCATAGACGGTGATCCGGCTGCCGCCGGATGGGAGGCTACTGCATGGGGCGGTATGGTCCCAGGCATCAAGGTGCGGCGTGGCGATCCGCTCTTCCCCAGAATCGATGTGGAGGCTGCACTAAAGGAGGATGTCGCGGGGCGGCCGCCTCAAGACTCTCCGGATGAGGGTGGCGACCGTAAGGAGAAGCGCGATGAAGCCGAAACGGGTGTTGCAAGATCGGTTCCATGCCCCGAGGCTGAGAAGCCTGAGGATGAAAACCTCATTTCAATAGAGGACTTTGCCAAGATTGAACTGAAGGTAGGCACTGTTGTTGAAGCCGCACGGATCGAAGGCGCTAACAAGCTTCTTGTGCTGCAGGTGGATATTGGGGTTGAGACGAGGCAGATAGTTGCGGGCATCGCGAAGCATTACGCCCCTGATGAGCTCATTGGCAAGCAGGTTGTGGTTGTGACCAATCTGAAGCCTGCGAAGCTGCGAGGAGTCATGTCCAATGGGATGCTGCTTGCCGCATCGACGACTGGAGATCCCGTGGAGCTCGGCGTTGTAACTCCTGACCGCCATTTGCCTGCAGGAAGCAGGGTGAAGTAGGCTTTGATTGTTGATTCCCACGCTCATGTTGAGGACGAAGCTTTTGGGGAAGGCGTAGCCGCGGTCATGGAGCGGGCGCGTGAAGCCGGAGTTGAGATAGTCATCAACCCCGGCTATGATGTGGATTCTTCCCGGACCGCAGCGGAGAACGCGGCTATCCATAAGGGCCTTTACGCCATGGCCGGCATCCATCCCCATGATGCAGCTGGAGTGGGCGATGATGAGCTGGAAGAGATATGCAAACTTCTGTCGATGCCCCGCGTAGTGGGAGTTGGGGAGATAGGACTCGACTACTACAGGGACTTATCCCCAAGAGACGAGCAGGTTGCGGTATTCCGGGCTCAGCTGGAGCTCGCGAAGGCTCGTGGATGCCCGGTGCAGATCCATAGCCGGGATGCCCATCTGGAGACGTTCAATATTCTGAAGGAATATGCCCGGGATATGCCTGCTGTAGTACTCCATTGCTATTCAGGCAGCGCCGAGATGGCGGCGGAGCTGGTCAAACTGGGATTCTTCATATCCCTGGGAGGCCCTGTTACCTACAGGAATGCTAGGAAGCCCGTGGAAGTGGCGCGA
>JAQVXE010000158.1 GCA_028709305.1 Bacillota bacterium
ATTTGGACTCGTGTCGCTGCTCAATCAGCATCGGCTATTCCAGAGTGCTACATGAACCGCCGTGGTACGGAACCGTACGCCCGGTGGTGTGGGAGGTCGGCGGGAGCAATCCCGCCACCTACCCGATGTGGAGGACAAACAGAGCGGCTAAGCGAATACATTGAAGGCATGTTATTTCCAACCCTTTTGATGGGCTGATGAAGGCAGATCGGATTTGGGGGGCTACAGGTGACTTACGTTTCGCTGTACCGGCGATGGCGACCGCAGAATTTCGATGACATCGTTGGACAGGGCCACGTTGTGAGGACCCTGAAGAACGCGGTGTCAACGGGGCGCATTTCGCATGCCTATATTTTCTCAGGGCCGCGGGGAACAGGCAAGACTTCTACTGCAAGGGTGCTTGCGCGCGCTCTCAACTGCGAGAAGGGGCCCACGCCTGAGCCGTGTGGCGAGTGCCGTTCCTGTGTAGCCATACGAGATGGAAATGCAATGGATGTCATCGAGATCGACGCGGCTTCCAACAGAGGCATCGAAGAGATCAGAGACTTGCGAGAGAAGGTAATGTACGCGCCTACCCAGGGCAGGTACAAGGTATACATTATTGACGAGGCCCACATGTTGACACAGGCTGCATCCAACGCATTTCTGAAGACTTTGGAGGAACCGCCTGCGCATGTCATATTCGTCCTGGCAACTACTGAACCTGAGAACATCATAGAGACTATCAGGTCGCGCTGCCAGCGTTTTGATTTCAACAGGCTGAGCGTGCCTGACCTTGCAGATCACATCTCCCGGGTGGCAGCAGCCCAATCCATATCCATAGATACTGATGCCACAAAACTCATAGCCAGGCGCGCTGATGGAAGTGCAAGAGACGCGTTGGGCCTTCTGGAACAGGCATCAGCATGGTCAGCCCATGTGACGAGCCAATCAGTGCTAGAGCTTCTTGGGACATCTGACTACGATACACTGTACAATTATGCCGATGCTGCACGTCGCGGAGAACCGGGCCCGTTGCTCCAGATTATCAGGGATGTGGTGGAGAGCGGTGCTGACATGCGACAGTTTCTGCAAGACCTGGTCATACACTTCCGCAACCTGCTCGTTGCAAAAGAATGCCCTGACCTTCCTGGGTTGCTCGATGCATCAGAGGCAGTCCAGGCCAGCGTCATGAAGCAGGCTGCCCAGTTCGAACGTGGGCGCATCATTGAGATTCTGGATGTTCTCAGTGAAGCTGAAATCAATGTGAGGCGTTCACCCAATCCCCGCCTGGTGGTGGAACTTGCGGCAGCAAGGATCTGCGCGAAGCCTCGTGCCGGCGGTTTCGTTCAGGCCAGCCCACCGGAAGCAGGTGATCCATCTGTGCCGATTACTCCGAAGGCGAGAGCTCGCGGGAAGGCCGGGAAGAAGGACTCAAGGTCGGCTGCTGTTTTGCAGGATAAGGCTGCGGACGGTAGAGCCGTTGCTCCAGCCGAAGGAGAGCATGAGCAGTCTGGATACAGCGGGATCTCAGAGGAACAATGGAATGAGGCTCTCACAAGCATAAAACGGGTCAATGTGGTGCTGGAGGCCTTCTTGAAGCCGGTGTCGGCAGTCTGCGTAGAAGGCGGCGTAGCCAGGGTCATGTATGATCCATCATGGACAGTTCATGTACAGAAGGCTTCGGAACCCGAAAACAAGGAGCTGATAGCGAGCACCCTTACAGACGTCTTGGGCAGGCCCGTCAAGTGCGAGATCGTGGCAAGGTCTCCAAAGCCGAAGATGGAATCTTCGGGGGCAGGCGCCAGTGGGGGCGAATCCGGAGATTACTCCGATGTTCCAGAGGTCATGAAAGCGATAGAATTGTTCGATCCCGTTGAAATAGAGGTAATTGAAGACTGAATAGAGCAGGGAGGGAACGAGATGGGCGGAAACATGAAGAAGATGATGAAGCAGGTTCAGAAGATGCAGGCCGACATGGAGAGAGTCCAGAAGGAACTGGGGGAAGAACGAATTGAAGCCACTGCCGGAGGAGGCGTGGTAAAGGCGGTTGTCAACGGACACCAGGAGATGCTCGAGATCCACATAGATCCTGCAACGGTTGATCCTGACGATGTGGAGATGCTCGAGGATTTGGTCGTTGCCGCCTGCAATGAGGCGCTTCGCAAGGCGAGAGAATTGGCTGAGCAGAGGCTTGCAAAGGTGACTGGCAACGTATCAATTCCAGGATTAAGCTTCTAGGCTGACGCCGTCGGGGGAAATCTATTATGCTGCTTTATCCACAGCCAGTAGGAAGGCTCATAGAGGAATTGAGAAGGCTTCCGGGCATAGGCCAGAAAACAGCCCAGAGGCTCGCTTTTCATATCCTCTCGATGCCCGATGGTGAGGTAGGAAGCCTTGCGGATGCGCTTGTTCAGGCAAAAGAGAAGACACGCAGCTGCTCGGTATGTGGGAATTTCACTGATTCGGATCCGTGCGCAATATGTGGTGACGACTCGCGTGACCCATCAATGATATGCGTAGTTGAGCGGCCTGAAGATGTTATTGCTCTTGAGCGAACGAGGGAATATCGGGGACTGTATCATGTGCTAGGGGGCGCCATTTCTCCAATGGAAGGGGTGGGCCCTTCCGATATCCGCCTGCGCGAGCTACTTGAACGCTTGAAGCCTGACACGGTTCGCGAGGTTATCGTCGCCACGGATCCCAATATTGAAGGCGAAGCCACTGCGATTTACATTGCAAAACTCCTGAAGCCCCTTGAGATACACGTCAGCAGGCTTGCTCATGGATTACCGGTAGGCGGTGACCTGGAGTATGCTGACGAGGTAACATTGGCCCGGGCGCTTGAAGGCAGGCGCGAGATGTAGATCCAGGCGCCGGGTAGCATCTGTTGGTCATCCGTATTTTGCTAAGACTTGATATTATTTCTCCGTCGAGGCCTCTTTGGGAGGCCTTGTCTTTTCGGGTCTTTTGCCTTATAGTATGAGGCCGGTTCACACATCGGCAAGTCGTAGGGATTTTGGACATGTTCCATAGGCATACTATTTGAGTAGGTGGCGGGGATTCTGCCATCTACTGTCCCCGGAAACCACATTGGGGAGAATGGAGTGTGCCGAATGGACCCAAAGGGGATCTACAGACGATTGGCCAGTTCGTTTCGGGCTGTGTTTCAACTGAGAACAGTTGCAGCCGAGGAGCAGGACCGCCAGTGGCTCCAGGGGGAGATACGTTCGGTATGCGCTCAATTGGAGCAGGCCGATAGAGTGTTTAATAATGTGACCGAACCAGAACTTATTGATGCTGCTATATTCACTATGCGAGCGTGTGAGCGGAGGCTGGGTTACCTCTTCAAGCAGGCAAAGGCACTCCATCTGACAGACATATGTCATAATAAGTCAGAAAACAAATTGCAAGATTGGTGTTGACATGCGGAAGCGTGGGTGGTAATATAGCAAATGTCGCCCCGCTGCGGCGGGGAAGCAATCGACGCGGCGAGAGCCGCGGATGTTCCTTGAAAACCAAACAGCGTGAAGCTTGATAAGTCGGGTGCAAGAGTTTTTTTGCGGGCGATAAGCAAGATAAGAGCGCGATCTACTTTTACAGAAGAATCGCGAT
>JAQVXE010000054.1 GCA_028709305.1 Bacillota bacterium
ATCTCGTCATCTTTGCGCATCATCGATCGGTAGTCATCTGTGTAAGGAGCATATATCCAGTATCCTGACTCTGAGACTCTTTCTACCTTGGTCGAGAATCTGGGCGACTCATCATGTCCTTTGATTCTCACACTTATCCGCGCGTCTTCTTCGAGGGGAGGAAAACCCATAGCAACCCCCTCACAATAAATAGTCTGGCGCCGCAACCCCAAGCAAACGCTTGATGAATTGGCCTACCCCAGCCTCAGAATGGTCTTGTTCCGGCATGCCTCTCAGCCGTCGCGCAATTGAAACCATGGCTGCCGATGCTGGGCCGTAAGGATACGCCAACACAAACGGCTGCCGTGCCCTTATGGCCTTGCCAACCAACGGATCGGTCGGAATATATCCCAGTGCGTCGAAACTGAAATCAAGGAACCTGTCTGACAACAAGGTCAACTGTTCTACGACATTCTCTGCCTCTGTGCGATTGGGGCACATGTTTACTACAAGCCGCACCACAGAATTGGGATTTTCCCGGGATATAACTTTGATCATGGCATAGGCGTCAGTCATTGCAGCAGGTTCCGGTGCCGTCAACACAATGATCTCCTGGGCTGACAGGACAAAATCAAGCACATTTCTGGACATGCCGGCCGCAGTGTCAACTATTACGAGATCGCGGCCACGCGTAGTCTTGTACAGCGACTCCACAAGATACTTGCGATCTTCCAATCCCATGTCTGCAATGTCACGCAATCCTGAGGCACCAGGTATTATTTGCACATCCCTTGGGCCCTTGATGAGGATGTCTTCCAATGACAAAGTTCCATTGATCACATGATGGAGATTGTGGCGGGCAGCCAATCCCAACAGAACATCGACGTTTGCAAGCCCCAAGTCAGCATCGAGTATTGTAACGCGCATGCCTAGATCAGCAAGGACCACGGCAAGGTTCACCACAAAGCTGGTCTTGCCTACCCCGCCCTTGCCCGACGTGACCGCTACAACCCTCGCTGTGTCATCTGATTTCCGCTGCGACAACCTTCGCAACGGTTCCCTATTCCGCCCTCGCTGAGCTGCCTGTCTCAGTACTTCGGCCTGATCTGACATCTTGTCAATCCCTCCGTATACCCTTCCTTGGGTGCACGACCTTTGCCCTATACCCGTCCACCAGTCCGCCAATTGGAAATCATCATATCTGAAATTCCTGTACAGGTCGGAGCGAGAATGTCTTCAGGCACGCTCTGCCCGTTGGCAAAGTATGAAAACGGCCTGCCCGACCTGGCATGGATGTTGAATATCGCTCCCAGTGTTGAGCTTTCATCCAGCTTCGTCAGGATAACTTTGTCGAAGCCAACCTGGGCAAACCTATCTACAAGGTGATCAAGATCCTGTCTTCTGGTAGTTGCCGACAAAACCAAGTGGATTTCCTCAGGCAAAGCCGCGTCCATCATGCTCCTCAGCTCGTACATCCTCGTAGGACTGTTTGGACTTCTCCCCGCAGTATCTATCAACACCAATTCTGCATCAGAGTGCTTCGCCAATGCAGTCTCCATGTCTCTCGGGCTGTAGACCACCTCCCATGGAACTCCGATGATCTCAGCATAGGTCTTGATCTGCTCAATTGCCGCTATTCTGTATGTATCGGCTGTTATCAAGGCTGTTCTAGCCTTTTCGACCAGCGCGAAACCTGCAGCTATCTTGGCTATGGTGGTGGTCTTGCCGACACCTGTCGGGCCGATCAAACCAACAACCTTGCGACGTCCCCTAACTACCTCTATCGGCCCCGACACACCAACAAGGTTGGCGATTTCGTCAAACGCCCACTCAAGAACCGCGTCGGATCCATCTGGGGCACACTCGTATTTCGAAGCAACTGCATTTGCCAGCCGAAATGCAGTCTTCTCCGACACGTCTTCATCCACAAGGAACTGGTATACAGCTACCATCTCCGCTGGCAGGCTGTGTACTCTGGCCCTTACCGCAGACTCTCGAGCAATCAAATTCAAAGTTGCATCCACTCGGCTGTAGGCCACGGCCTCCTGCCCGTTCTCTTCCGTCGCAACTTGCGGCCGCATGTCTTGCTCTTCGACCACTCGATGCCCGTTTCCCTCGGACTGCAGGGAAGTGCCTGAAACTCCCGGTTCCGGCCCAAAAGCTGGCTCAGTGGTTGTCCCTCTAGCCTCTCTAGCGCTCTCAAGAACGGTCGAGAATCCTCTGCCCCAAGCCTCACTATCCCCATCTATGGCTGCCAGAACTTCAAACATGGGTCTTTGGCCAATCCCAAACACAGCCAGTATCCTTGCCAATCCCCTAGCCTTGCACTGCCTTGCATCGAGTATTACGGCTTCCGGTCCAAGGTCAGCTCTCACCTTGTTCAGGGCTTCTTTCATTGTCAGACCTTTGTACCGTTTCACCCGCATTGTCTAGCCTCACCACCCCAACCGCATTTACCTTGACTTCCGGAACAATCTCATCGTATGAAAGGATCACTACCTGTGGCGTAGCTCTTTCTATCAGCCTTCTGAAATGAGGACGCAGGTTGCTGGATGTGAGCACAATCGGCTGAAGCCCGCCTGATGCCATCCTTTCGCTCTCACTCACGAGGCTCGAGACAACTGCTCTATACACCCTTGGGTCCGGGGCCAAGTAAGTGCCGTGCTCAGTAACGTCCAGCGAGTCCAGGAGCAACTGCTCCAACGGCGGGTCCAATGTCAATACATACAAACCCTCAGGCTGTGCGTACTGGCTGCATATTGATCTTGCCATCCTCGACCTGACGTACTCCGTCAGCGCATCAATGTCTCTGTAAGTCCCTGCGGCGTCGCCAAGGGCCTCCAAGATTGTAACCAGGTCGCGTATGGAGATCCGCTCCCTTACAAGATTCTGAAGAACCCTTTGCACTTCCCCTACGCTCATCTGCGCCGGTATGAGCTCATCTACCACTGCAGGAGCTGTCTTCTTCACATTGTCGATAAGGTTCTGCGTATCCTGCCTCGACAGCAACTCAGGCGCATTCGCCTTGATGATCTCAGAAAGGTGGGTGGCTATCACCGACGCAGGGTCCACAACTGTATAACCCACCATCTCCGCCTCAGCCTTCCTTGACGCATGTATCCAAATTGCCGGAAGTCCGAATGCAGGTTCCCTCGTATTCGTGCCCTCTATCTCCTCAGTTGCAGTCCCCGGGTTCATCGCCATATAGCAATCGGCAAGAACCTCGCCCCTGGCAACCTCCACGCCCCTTATCTTGACCACATACTCGTTGGGCCTGGCTTGCATGTCATCACGGATTCTCACAGATGGAACCACAATTCCGAGTTCCAGCGCGATCTGACGCCTCACTGCCGTAACCCGGTCCTTGAGGTCGCCTCCCTGATCCATATCTACCAGGGGTATCAGGGCATATCCGAAGTTGAGCTCCATCGGTTCAACCCTAAGCAGCGACATGACGTCTTCCACTTCTGTTTTGGGCTGTGGGGGCGCGATATCCCTGACCCGCGCAGCCTCCTCATCCTCCCGGATTTTCTTTGTCACCCTGTACGCCAGCACGCCTGTGCCTGCCGCAAGGAGGAGGAACGGAATCTTCGGCAATCCCGGCATAAGCCCGAGCACCAGTAGCAGCGCGGCTGTAATGGCCAATGCCCTCGGTTGCCTCAGCATCTGAGAGCTGAACTCCCGTCCGAGGTCTGATTCTGACGCAGTCCTGGTGACGACGATGCCCATGGCGGTAGAGATCATAAGTGACGGAATCTGGCTCGCAAGTCCGCCCCCTACAGTAAGCAAAGCATAACGCTGGAATGCTTCGCCTCCTGAAAGCCCGAACTGGACCATGCCTACAATGATCCCTCCGACGATGTTTACGAGTATGATGATGATGCCGGCTATGGCATCGCCCCTAACAAACTTGCTTGCACCGTCCATGGCCCCGTAGAAGTCAGCCTCTTGCTGGATCTTCCTGCGTCGGCGCCTCGCCTCTTCCTCGCTTATCATCCCTGCGTTTAGGTCGGCATCGATGCTCATCTGTTTGCCGGGCATGGCATCAAGGGTAAACCTTGCTGCAACCTCTGCGACCCTGCCTGCACCGTTGGTAATCACCACGAACTGTATGATCACCAGGATAATGAAGATTACAAGGCCTACAATATAGTCGCCCCCGACTACGAAACTCCCAAAAGCGTCTATGATGGATCCTGCGTATCCCCGTAGGAGTATTAGCTTGGTTGCAGAGACGTTCAATGACAATCGGAGCAGCGTAGTAAGGAGAAGCAATGACGGAAAGACTGAGAATTGCAACGGCTCAGTCATGTACATCGTGACCAGCACAACTCCGAGGGAAAACGCCAGGTTGAGCGCGAGAAGCACATCGAGCAAGACCGGCGGGATAGGAACGACCATCATCAAGAGAATTAGCAATACAATGACGGCCATCAGGATGTCGCCGCTCTTCAGATATTGGCGCAGCAACGTACGCCCTCCGCCTCGCGCACTACCCATTACCTACACTCCCTCCGGTCAGAAAATCACCTGTTCTGCGACAGCCGGTAAACAAAGGCCAATACCTCTGCGACTGCCCGGTAAAGCTCGGGAGGAATCTCCTGCCCAATCTCGACTGACTTGAAGAGCGCTTGGGCAACCGGTGGATTGGGAACAATCGGAATCCCCGCCTCCACTGCTACTTCCCGAATCCGCTGAGCTATGAGCCGTTGCCCCTTGGCCACAACCGTAGGGGCGCGCATCTCTTCCTGGTCATATTTGATCGCAACTGCGTACTCTGTGGGGTTAACAACAACCACATCCGCAGTCTTAACATCCTCCATCATGCGCCTCATCGCTATCTGCCGCTGGCGCTGCCTTATCCTAGACTTCACTATCGGGTCGCCCTCTTGCTGCCTTATCTCTTCCTTCACTTCCTGCTTAGTCATGCGCAGGTTCCGTTCAAGCTCAATCCTTTGATAAGCGTAGTCTATTGCTCCAACAAGAAGGAGCGGGACGGCCATGCGCTTCGCTACATACACCCCTGCATCCGCCGCCGTAATTAACCCCTCGTCAATGGCCATGTATGACGTCATCATGATTCTCGGAGCCATAGCTTCAAGCGCAAGGTAACCCGAATAACCTATGGCAGCGGCCTTCGCAGCCGACTTGAGCAGGCCTACAAGAGCCTCTTTGGAGAATATCCGTCCGAACCCACCAATAGGATCGACCCGGCTCATCTTCGGCGTCAG
The DNA here is from genome assembly GCA_028709305.1 of Bacillota bacterium. Lineage (GTDB taxonomy): Bacteria > Bacillota > DTU025 > DTU025 > DTU025 > UBA10085. The sequence continues at coordinate 5,211 of JAQVXE010000054.1, forward strand.
CAGCTTCGATGAAAACACGAATCCCACCTGGGCAGCATTGGCCACAAACCCTACGAGCATCGCCCCGAGGGCAACAGGCGCTGCGGCAGTCAATAGCGTGACCATCGCTTCTGTCAGAAGGCCCATTGCGCCCGCCTGGGAGAGGTCTGTGCCAGGCAGCGCACTTATCCTTGTGACCATGAAGTTCGCGACGGTCTGCCGGGAAAATGAAAAGGCAGACTCAAGAATCATCAAGCAGACTATGAAGTTGAGTGCCGCGTTGAGATCGACGCTTCGGGCAACTTGTCCTTCCTTTCGCGCCTCCTCACGCCGACGTGGCGTTGGTTGCTCTGTCCTGTCTTCATGAGAAGGTTTAGCCAATCGCCCTCACCTCCCCTAGTCGGCCTTGGACTTCCCTCTTCATTGCTTGGCAGGCCGTATGGCGATGTGATGACCTAAAATGCCTTCATGAGCCCTGCAATAACCTTTCTGAGACCAGCCACGACCGACGCAGAATACGCCACGAATCCTGGAATTGCCAGTCCGACTACTGCAAGGCCGACCGCTATCTTAGCGGAAAACCCCACCATTAAAACGTTCATCTGCGGCACCGACTTGGCCAGCACTCCCAATGCCATTTCCGTAATGAGTAAGCAAGCAACTGGAGGCAATGCCATCCTGAGCGCCATGACAAAAAGGTCAGAGAATCTTGAGAGCACCAGCGAAAACAGCTCTGGCGACAATCCGGCCTGGCCCATCGGAATCACCGAGTAGCTGCGCATTAGCGCGCCGACTAGATAGTGGTGCCCGTCTACGGCCAGGTAGATCATCATAGCCAAAAGGTAATGAAGCTGCCCCAACAGACTGACCTGCTGGCCGAATAATGGATCCACGATATTAGCCAAGCTGAAGCCGATTTGCGTATCAATCATCTCTCCTGCGTACTGGGCGGCGGCAAAAACGAGAAGGGCCACGAAGCCTATCACAGCCCCGACAATAAGTTCCCTGGCAATGAAGGAGGTCAACTCGTATACATCGGCTGGCACTTCAAAGGGCGCCTGGCTCGCCATGGGATAGACGATCAACGTGCACGCAAAGGCCAAACCTGCCTTTGCCTGGGCCGGTATGCTCGCATGCCCAAAAAGCGGTGCCAGGATGAACAGGCCAGTCATCCTCACAAGCACCAGGAAAAAGAGCAAGAACTCTCTCTCTGTAAATCCAACAGCCGCCTCTAGCACATGAAACACCGCCTGTCTCGCCTACTTGGCCAGCAAAGGCAACATGGCAAACATCTCGCGGGCAAAGCCTGTCAACGTGCTTGCCATCCACGATCCCGCCAAGAGCAAAACTGCTGCAATAGCCAGCAATTTCGGAACAAACGTCAGCGTTAGTTCCTGTATTTGAGTTGCAGCCTGGAGCACCGATACCAATACTCCCACCACCAGCGCAGTCAGGAGCACCGGCAAACTCACTTTGAGCGCAACTGATATCGCCTGCGACGCCAGAGCGGCAACTGTCGCCTCGTTCATGTCTAGCCCCCCAAACCTCTATCTCGATCAGCTGGCCACGCTCTCCACTAACGACTTGACAACCAACCCCCACCCATCCACCAATACGAACATCAGAATCTTAAATGGCAACGAGATGAGGACCGGCGGGAGCATCATCATGCCCATCGACATAAGAACACTCGCCACAAGCATGTCGATGACCAAGAAGGGGATGAATATGACGAATCCCATCTGGAACGCCGTCTTGAGCTCGCTAACCATGAAGGCCGGCATTATTACGTAAGTCGGTATGTCATCCGGCCCCCCCGGCTGCGGGAGACCTGCAAGATCCACAAAAACAGCAAGGTCTTTTTCCCTTGTCTGCTTGAGCATGAAGCTTCTTATTGGCGCAACCCCACGGTCCATAGCCTCCTCCTGGCTCATTCTGCCCGCCATGTACGGCTTCAAGGCTTCCTCATTTACCTGAGAGAAGACGGGCATCATCACGAACAACGTGACGAAGAGAGCCAGGCCGATCAACACTTGATTGGGCGGAACCTGCTGTGTACCCATGGCGTTTCGAGCAAATGAAAGAACAATGACTATTCTGGTAAACGAGGTTGCCATGAGCAGTATTGCCGGGGCTAGCGACAAGATGGTCAGGAGGGCAATAATCTGCAGAACCCCTGCTACCTCACTTGGGCTATCCGCCGTGTCTACCCCTACTCGTATCTGCGGGATAGGCATGGGTTGGCAGTAGGCAACTGCCGAACACACAAGAGCTATCCCCATACCCGCCACGATCGCCCCTATGCACGTAAGCGCTATCCTGGCTGAGTGGGGCATCCGAGTCTTCGCACGGCAGCGCGTAACCTTCATTCGGCATCCCCCCCGCCTTCGCCGCCATCTCCGCCGTGGGGCGGCCATTCGACAATACTCATTGCTCCTCGGCCCACACCTACCAGCGCAGCCTTGCCGTCCACCTTAACAAGGTGCAGATAGGAATCAGCGCCCAGACGGGCACTTTCCACGACATGGATGCGCCTTTGGGGCCCGGCCATTCTTATCAGGTCCGACACGCGCCCCTTCTTGAGCAGCCATGCGACGAAGTAGATAAGACCCGCCACCACAGCGAGGGCAAAAGCGGCACGAAGGAGCAACTTGGCCATACTCTCTTCCATGTCTACTGCTTCACTGCTTTCTCGGGGGCCTTGACGAAATCAACGATCCTGACCCCGAAATTCTCCTCGATCACAACAACCTCGCCCCTGGCAATCAGCCGGCCGTTGATGAGTATGTCAACGTTCTCCCCCGCCGCTTTGTCAAGCTCGATTATGGAACCCGGCCCAACCGACATGATATCCTTCACAAGCATGCTGGTTCGCCCGAGTTCAACCATGACCGGCAACGGCACATCCATAAGCAAATCCAGATTGCCGCTTCTCGCATGGTCAACGTCTGGCTCATCAAAGGGCATGAATTGGACAGACTGGACGCTTGCTGGTTCCTCCTCCACCTGTCTTGACGATCTCACCGCAGACTGTGCCGGCTCAGGGACTTCAGGCGTTAGGTCGAATTGAGGAACGGCATTGTCCTCAACTTGCGTGTCGTCCCAGGAGAATTCATTCATGGCCATCGCCTCATTTCTACGTAGACTCAACAGTATCCACTATCTGAACTGCATAGTTGTTCCCAGTAAGTCCGGGAATCGCATGAAACTTGGGATTATTCCCAATCACCACCTTGAGGCGGTGAAAAGCGTGCTCGTCCAGTTTGATCACGTCGCCCGGTTGGAGTTCTAGCATTTCGCTGACGCTGATGGACGCTTTGCCCAGGCACGCAATGACCGGGACCTGAACACTTGCAAGTCCGGCGCTAATAGCATCTGCCGACCTCTCCGAGCTGATCTTGTTGCCCTTCTGATACCACTGCTGGGCGCTGAGCTTCTGAAGAACCGGCTGCAGCGTAGAGTGGGGCATGCAGATGCTCATGGAACCGCCGGCATCGCCCACTTTGACTTCGAAGGTGATCAGGCATATGGTATCGTTCGGCGAAACTATCTGCGCGAACTGAGGGTTCGATTCATACACGTCGATGTGCGGGTCGAACTTCACCATGGGGTCCCACGCCTCTTTGAGATCATCCATAGCCCGCTCCACCATCGCGCGCACCAAGTTCTCCTCTATTTCAGTAAGGTCTCGAACTCGTCCCCTCACGCGCCCCGGGCCTCCCATGAGCCTATCTATCATGATGAAGACTATGTAAGGGTTGAACTCGACTATTGCCTGGCCGTCAAGGGGATCCGGGGTAAAGACGTACATCACTGCAGGTGCCTTGAGCGAGCCTATGTATTCATCGTATATCCGCTGCTGGACATCGATAAGCATTACCTTCGCAGGGGTGCGCAAGTGCGCCGACAATGTTGTTGACAAGTAACGCGCAAACGTCTCGTGAAGCATATGGATCGTCCTAAGTTGCTCGCGTGAGAACCTGTTCGGGCGTTTGAAATCATAGAGCGTGTAATCGAGACTGCTCGGGTCCGACACGCGACGCTTCTTACCCATCTCTTCATCTTTTGAAAATTGCGAGAGGAGCGCATTTATCTCCTCTTGCGTCAAGACTTCAGCCAAAGCAACCCACTCCCAGATCTATTGGATAACAAACTCGCTGAAAAAAACCCTCTTGGCATGAGCTTTCGCAATTAGATCATCAACAGTGCTAATCAGCTCTGATCTAAGCGCAGTCCTTGGTTCGCCAGGTTCCAGCTCTTCCAAGGTTTTGGATGAAAGGACATCTATGATGGAATCGCGCAACAGCGAAACTTTTCCAGTCGCTTCAGCAACTCCGGCCTTGTTGTCGAATTCAACAGTCACTGTACATTTGAGAAACCTACTGTTGTTGGTTCCGGCTATGTTCACTATAAACGTCTCGAAAGTAAACTCAGGGCCAATCTCCATCTTGTTCTCCTTAGGCTCTACGGGTTCGCCTTCCTGTTGCGCCTCGTCTTCGGTGCCTGGCGCCCGCTGTGCGACCATGTAGTATCCGAGGGCCACACCGAGCAGAACGACTACTATGGCAACCGCTGCCTTGCCCCTTCTCGTCTTTGCGAACTTGCCAGTCCGCTTAGCCCACTTCATTCCATCACATCCCCGGAATGTCAGTTATGTCCGATGCAATGATGAGTATGTCAACACGCCTGTTCAGCTCCCTGTTAGCATAGGACGTGTTAGGAAGCACCGGATGGTACTCGCCATAGCCCGCCGCCGAAAACCGTTTCGGCGACAAACCCAATGCCTCTATGAAATAGCGCACAACAGTAGTGGCGCGCGCGGTAGAAAGCTCCCAGTTTGTCTCGTACTGAGCGCCTCGGCGAAGCGGAACATTGTCGGTGTGCCCTTCGACTATGATCTCATTCCTTATCGGCCCGATGAACTTGGCTACGTCCTTGAGCAGAGCCTGTGAATCAGACCTCAAGCTTGCCTTTCCCAAGTCAAACAGAACAGTATCTGTGAATCTAATGAGAAGCCCCCTCTTGTTCATCTCCACGTGAATCTTGCCACGAAGCCCCTTATCCGCCAGATACTCCTCCAACTGAGCCTTGATAACCACCAGCTCCGTGTAGGCCTGCAATTGCGCCTCAGCGTCGTCATCGAACTGCGATGGGCCTTCTGGGGGGATAGGCATCTCTCCGGGCTCCAACAGGGCTGGGCCTCCGCTCAGCACGCCCAGTGCCCCCTGGAGAGATATCAGGGCCTCCCTAAATCTTTGCATATCAATTGAGGAGAAAGCAAAGAGCATGATGAAAAACGTGAGAAGTAGCGACATCAAATCACTGTATGTCGTCATCCAAGAAGGCGAAGACCCTCCTGAATCATCTGTCCTCTTTCGCCTCCTCATGCCGTTGGGCCACTCCCTCCCACATCATCTGCCATCTCTCGTTGTGTCCTCATGCCCGCACGCCTCATCTCGGCCTGCTCTTCAGCACGCAGTCGATCCTTGGGGGCCAGGAATCCCATGAGCTTCTCCTCCACAATGCGCGGATTCTCCCCTGACTGTATCGAAAGGATCCCCTCAAGCATCATTTCGCGCAAGCAGATCTCTTCAGCGCTCTTCACGGCCAGATTTGTTGCGATCGGGCCCGTAACCAAGTTAGCCACTATTACTCCATACAGTGTAGTAATCAGAGCTATCGCCATTGAAGGCCCAATAGTGCTTGGCTTGTCAAGAGTCCGAAGCATCAGGATCAAGCCAATCAGTGTTCCGATCATGCCGAAGGCCGGAGCATATGCCGTCATAGCGTCGAATATCGATTTGCCGCTCCTGTGCCTGTCCTCTATGTAGGCAAGGTCGGTCTCGAGAATATCACGCACAAGTTCGGGGTCGGTGCCGTCCACAATGAGCTGTATTCCCCTCTGCAGAAATGCGTCGTCCGTTCTGTTTAGGCTGTCTTCCAAAGCCAAAAGACCCTCTCTGCGCGCTTTCTCTGCCAGATCGATCATCCCATCGATAATCTCGAGGGGATCCTGTTCTTCAGACCGGAAAGCAATTTGGATCATTTTGGGAATATTCTTTAGCTGATCAGCGGAGAAGCTGATTATCACGGCTCCCATCGATCCGCCCACAGTAATCAGAAGCGACTGAAGATCCCAGAACGGCCTGAGCCCCGCTTCGCTCTGCATTAGCGCTACGGCAATACAACCTAGTCCCAATATGAATCCAACAATAGTAGCAGCATCCATCTGTATACCCCATCTACTCCTCCGCCGAATTCCGGACGATCACTGCCCTCCGGTTAATAAGGCGGTGATAACGGACAACCTTTTCCACCACTTTCTCCGCCGGCTCTTCCACTATAAGCTTGGTGCCATTCGTAAGTGTGATAACAGTGTCGGGGGTTGCCGCTATCGTCTCAATCAACTCCGCATTAACATGTATCGGCGATCCTTTCAGTCTGGTTACCTTTATCATTCAAAAGGCCCCCTCATCCACTAGACGCTGGCGGGGCGCAGGCAGGAGAGACCCGCAACTTCGTCTGAGCCTATGCTCCCTGCCTGCACATTTCCGCCGCCGTTTGACTGCTGTCAGTCTTTCAAAGATTATCTTTTCAACGCAAGAAGCTCCTGGAGCATCTCATCTGCAGCAGTTATCACCCTAGAATTCGCCTGGAATCCGCGCTGGGTGATTATCATGTCGGTGAACTCCCTCGCAAGGTCAACGTTGGACATCTCAAGAGTCGTCCCCATTACAGAGCCGCGTCCACCTGCGGCTGCTGCTCCGATCTGAGGGCTGCCGGAGTTCGTCGTGGCAGCAAACATGTTGTTGGCCTGCCTCGCCAAGCCCTCCGCATTTGCAAACGAAGCCAACGCCATTTGGCCTATGATCTTGTACTGCCCATTGGAGTAGACTCCGGTGATTACCCCATTGTCGTCGATATTGAACGTTTCCATGGTGCCCGCAGCGTAGCCATCCTGAGTGCTCCAATTGACCGATGATGCATCGCCAACTTGAGTAATGCTCTTGAAGTTGGGCGTGATGTTGATCGGAGCGGCTCCCGTGCCTGGAAGGATCGATATTGAGCCCACGGGAATTCCATCTTGCTCTCCGGTCACAGACGACGGATTACCGCTCTGTCTGATATCGCTGAAAGAGAGACTGACACTTGTCTCAGAGTCAATCTCCACTTGCCCAGTACTTCCCCCGATTATCATCCCGGTCTCGCCGTCAAATTCCAGGATGCCGCTGCCTACGCTCTCTGACTCGCCGTCCAGTGTTGCTTCCCAGCTCCACTCATTGGCTGACGTCTTCGTGTATTTCACCACAAGTGAACGCTGCTGTCCCTGTGAATCATAGACCTGCACCGACTTGGTTATCGTGGTGTCGACTGCTGCACCTGAATCAAGGTTCCCACTGAATCCAGCCATGCTCGTGGGCCTGTACAACCTGCTTACAGCCCCATTCGCATCGAACTTCACTATGCCGCTGCCTGCAGGTCCAGACGGGCCCGTCGCTGTCCATTCCCATTCGTTGTCGGCACCGGTCTTGACGAACTCCACTGCCACCGTGTGCTGCAGTCCCTGCGAATCGTAAACCGGGACTGAGGTAGTATGTGATTCGCCAGCTGCCGAACCTGCCTGCAGGTTTCCGACGAACGTGATCCTGTCCGTAGCTTTCGCACTCATGCTGGTGCCCAGCGGAATGGTGAGCCCATCTATTTCTTTGCTCCGGTCAATAACACCCGACGCGTCAGCCATCCATCCCTGTACTAGGAAGCCTGTAGATGGGTGCGTTAGGCTCCCCTCGGCGTCTATGTTGAACGCGCCATCCCTTGTAAACTGCAACGCGCCACCGGAGTCGCGCACCACGAAAAGCCCGTTGCCTCGAATCGCCATATCTGTCAGTCTTCCAGTGTACTCCAGGTTCCCCGGCGTGAACACTATGTCAATCGACCTAGTGGCAACACCAAGGCCAACCTGCATGGGATCGACTCCGCCCCTGGTTCCTGTAGGCGCCATGGAGCCCCTGATAGTCTGAGAGAGCATATCCTGGAAGGTCGCCCTTCCGTACTTGTATCCAACGGTGTTAACGTTGGCTATGTTATTGCCGATCACGTCCATCCGCAGCTGATGAGCGCGGGTTCCCGACACACCGGCAAACATTGAACGCATCATGTCCGTTCGACCTCCATATCTTTTTTTCCGCAGACCGCCTCAGTCGCAGGCAGCCTAGGGCTTCCTCACAGAGGTCCAGCCCATTCGACTAGTAGAGACCTAAACTATCACCGCAGAATCAATATTGGTAAACACGTTTTCCTTCAGGTGTTCTCCATCTACTGCAGTTATGACTGTGCGATTCCTCACACTTACAACGAATGCCTTATCGTCCAGGAGAATCAAGGATTCGCGAGCCCCTTTTGCGGCAGCCTTGCTCACGCCGCCTTCCAGCCTCGAAAGGTCCTCCTGCCCAAGATCTATCCTGCGAGCAGCGAGCCTGGAGCGTGCATGGGCTGAGAATCTGACTTCGCTTCGGGACAGCTGTTCTGCGAGCACATCCTGGAAAGCTGTACCCGTACCGCCTGCCAACGGCGCTTGAGGCCTCGCTGGCCTCCCTGGCGCCACTGGAGCCGGACGTTGAGGCATTCCATGGTTGACTATTCTGTCTATCCTATCAGCTGTCATCTGCCGACACCCCTAAGATATCCTGGTAACGTGCGCCATATTGATCCTCATGTCCCCAACCACCAGGTAAGGCAATCCCCCGATCACCTCTACCGAATCCACCCGGCCCTCAACCGGCATATCGTAGCCTGGGATCCAAGCCTCGATTTCCTTCCCTACGAAGGACCCGGCCTCCGCCATCAATTGCCTGCACATCAGCTCTTGCACTGAGCAGCCGAGGTTCTGGACTTCCTCCAAGAGAGTAAACTGGGCCATCTGCGCCACGAACTCCTGATTTGAAGACCCTTCACCTATATCCAAATTCCTAAGTTGTGTGATCAACAGCATCAGGAATTCATCCTTGCCCAGCGTCTTTCTGGGTGTGTTCTCTGGAGCGACCGTGTAAGTCCCTACACTGGCAGCCCTGGAAGTATACAACTCGCATTCCCCCCTCACGCAAGATAGTCGATTCTTCCGTATCCCCGCCCTGTGGAAACTGCCGCACGCCCAATCTCCTGCGCCACGATCACATCTCGCGGGCGGACATCATGCAACCATGGCTCAGCTGGGCCGTATTCCTTTCGCTCCCGGCGCCCATCGCCTGTGAAAGCTGCAAATGCGTATTGCGTTTGTGCCTGCCGCCCCGCATCGCCAGATGCTGAGCGAGATCCTACCGACACCGACAGATCTGCAAGGTTTAGTCCACTCTCTGCAAGGAGGACTTTCAGATCTGAACCGTGCTTTTCGATGTAGTGTCCGACTTCACTGTTGCCTACCCGGATCGTTGCGGTGCAGGCTCTGCCCTGGACTCTTATGCGTATCTGAACCTCTCCCAAATTTTCAGGGACGAGCTTCGCCCTGAACTCCCCGGATTGGCTATTGCGCCTGGCTTCGATGTGCGCAGCTATCTGCTGCATCACCGAACGTCCTGCCTCCTCGGAAAGAGCCTTCCCGTCTGCGGGCGCTAACCGGTCTGTCGGCCCTATGCCAGCAGGCATTTCTCCTACACTCACCCTTGGCCCGCCTTGGCCCACGCTCATTCCGTCGACATCCGCAACCCTGCGCGAACCACATTCGGCAGGCTCTGATTCTCGCTCTAAGACAGCCTCATGCCAGGCATATGACTGGCCATCGGATCGTGCGCCTGAACCGCCTCCGGGTT
>JAQVXE010000159.1 GCA_028709305.1 Bacillota bacterium
TATCATAGCATGCTATGGCAATAAGCTGCCACATTCCCAGATATCCACTTCTATTAGGCTCCAGCTTTAGGAGCGTGACCCCCGCTCCGCACCACAACTGCCAATAAGAAGGACTTGGGATGTCGTGAAAAGAATCAATGATGACAAGCATCCGACTCCACCAGTTCGATCAGGGTCGGTGATTCCAATGTGTGGCTTGCCTGGCTTTGTTTGATGGGGATGGCCGCCTCAGTCGGCTGGATAGAAGAGGCCCGGCCCCCTATAGCCGAAAACCGATGCGAGGAGGAAAGCGACGTCTGCAGCGGGCCCGATAGATAGGCAAGCTGCCGGCGCAGAAACGACATGGCTCACAGCCCCCCGATAGTGCGGACGAAATTCGTGCCGCCGCTGCCCAGAAAGAAGCTACTGGACAGGCCTCGGCTGACTGAGGCATTGGACGGCATTGCCGACCATTGTGTAACAATTGTGCAGGCCGGGCCGGGATATGGGAAAAGCACTGCTCTCGCCGCCTACCTAGCCGGCAATCGAGCACCTGCCGCGTGGTACAGTGTGAGCGGGGAAGATGCCGACCCCAACATCTTCATAGCCCACCTCATATGGTCCCTCCGAAGCTTGTGCCCTTCTATCGGGGGACGATCCCTGGCGATCCTGGAGGAACGATACGATCACCTCGCACGGAACGATGCCATCGATCTTCTTGCCAACGACATCCTCGACATGATTGCAGGCGACTTCGTAATAGTCATCGACGACTACCATCTCGTCGGCGCAAACCCTGAAGTCAGCGAACTTGTCGAGCGCCTCATCAACACCATGCCCTCTCACTGCCACGTTGTCCTGTTGACCAGGGAGCGCCCCTCTTTTGGGTCACTGGCGAGATGGCGGGTGAAAGGTGAGGCGTTGGAACTGGCCGAGGAGGATCTTGCCTTCACTGGCGAGGAAATATCCGCGTTGTTTACGGGGATATACGACTACACAGTCACGCCCGACCAGGTAGATGCAATATCCGAACGCACCGAGGGCTGGATCATCGCCCTGGAGATGACATGGCATGCACTGCGCGGAGGTGCGCCGTTCGACAGCCTCCTCGTGAAACCCCAGGCCTCTCTTGCCAGCGTCTTCGACTACCTTGCCCAGGAGGTTCTAGTCAAACAGCCATCCCACGTCGTGGAGTTCCTGATCGACGCCTCGATCCTCGGTGAGCTGGAGCCTGAGGTTTGCAGTCTCGTCTCTGGAAGGGATGACAGCGCCGATATCTTGTCCAAGTTATCTGCCAGCGGACTTTTCGTCTACATGACCAGTTCAGGCGGGTACAGATTTCACAATCTCCTCAAGGATCACCTGCAAAGGCTATGCCGGAAGGACCTGGCGCGATGGGTGGATGCGAACCGCAAGGCCGCTGATTACTACTGGGAAACAGGCGAGGGCCTGCAGGCCGTTGACCACCTGATCGCAGCTGGGGACTGGGAGGTTGCAGCGGAAGGGCTATCGATGATCGCGGCTGAGCTTGTAAAGAGCGGCAGATACGATGCCCTCGCGGGACGCCTCGGCGATCTTCCAGGGACTGCCCTGGAGGCCTACCCCGACTTGCTGCTGCACAGGGCGGATGTATACAGGCTGACCAGCGACTATGTGAACGCCCTGGCATGGTACGCCATGGCTGACGAGATTTTCGCGGTGCAGTCTGATAATGCCGGAAGGGTGAGGGCCCTCAAGGGCAAGGCAATGGTGTACCTCGACACAGTCCAGCCTGCAAAGAGCGAGGAGCTCCTTTCTGAGGCATTTGCTCTGGTTGCCCCCGATGACAGGCTGGAGCAGGCTGCTTTGCTCAGAATGATGGCTGAAACCAAAACCAATGAGGGCCAGATTCAGGCGGCTGTGGAATTCGCACGCTCCGCTGAGCAGTTGATCAACCAGGCGATGGAGGACGAGCTCGATATTAGAGTCCATCTTCGCACAGGGAGGCTCTCGACTGCCCTGGATTCCTTGCGCCGCCGCGTGGACCAGGAGAGCAGATCTTCCCGGCCTTCCCGGTCGCACAGGGAGACGCAGCTCCTTCTCTCCCTGGTATACTCGCTCATAGGCGAAGGCGACAAGGCCCGCAAGTGCGCCGAGGCGGGAATAGCCCTCGGGCGCGACCTCAAGGCCCCGTTCGTGGAGGCTGTGGGCTATATGCGTCTTGGGCATGCATGCCACATAAGCCCTTCACCGGGCGCTCCTGATGCAGAGGAGTGCTACAGACGGGCACTGGAGATTGCAGACCAGATAGGAGTGGCGCGGGGACGGGCCGAACCCCTAATGGGCCTGGCATTGCTCCATGCCGCACGAGGCGAAGCGGCGCTGGCAGAGAAGGAGGCCAGGGAGGCCCTGGAGATCTGCCAGTCGTCAGGGGATGAATGGCTTGCCGGGTTTGTGCAGCTCGGAGTGGGCGCTGGCCTGGCATCATCACGCAATGACTTGCAGGCTTGCGCCTGGTTGGAGGCGGCCAACGAGACATTCGCCAGGTGTGGCGATGAGTACTGCGCAACGGTGTGCAGCATGTGGCTTGCAGTTCTGGCTCTGCGCAGCCAGGAGGACGAAGACCGCCTAACGGGATTCCTGGGGATTCTCTTCAGGGATTTAAGAGCCCATAGCTACGAGTTCCTTTTCACTAAGAGGACCCTTTTTGGTCCGCGGGACCTGGGGACGCTGGCGCCTCTTCTAGTTGAGGCGAGCCGCCTTGGTGTTGAAAAGGAGCATGTGGATTGGCTGAGGTCGGTGACGGGTCTTCCGAAACTGGAATACCATCCTGGCTACACCTTGCACGTTCGTACACTCGGCAGGTTTGCTCTTTACAGAGGCACAGAGGAAGTTCCTAACCGGGAGTGGCAGAGGGAGAAGGCGCGAAGCCTCTTTCAGCTCCTGGTAGTCAACAGGAAGACATTTCTCCACAGAGACCGCATCTTCGATGCACTCTGGCCTGGCCTGGATTCGGATACTGCTGCCAAGCACCTCAAAGTGGCGTTCAACACAATGCTCAATGTCCTCGAGCCTGACAGGCCTCCACGGCTCAGTTCATTCTGCATAATTCGAGACGGGCCGCTTTACGGGTTCAACCCGCACTCCGGCTACTGGGTGGATGCTGACGAGTTCGAAAGCCTGGCGACTAAGGCGGGCCGTCTTGCAGAGACGGACCCCGATGGCGCCTGTGATCTTTACCGGAGCGCAATTGACCTCTACCGCGGAGAATTCCTTCCAGAATGCCTCTACGAGGACTGGGCCACGGTCGAGCGGGAGCGCCTTTTGGCCCTCTATCTCCGTTCGGCCCAGAACTTCGCTGAACTCCTCTTTGCCATGGGCCAGACGGACGAATGCATCAACATATGCGAGCAGATTATTGCCAAAGACGTCTGCTGGGAAGAGGCCTACCGCCTCCTGATCCTTTGCTATCTCCAACGGGGCAACAAGTCGATGGCGTTGCGTGCCTATGAAAGGTGCGAATCAACCCTGAGAGATGAGATGGGAGTGGGGCCCAGCCGCGATACCGTCTCCATACTTGAACGGGTGAGGATGATGCCTGA
>JAQVXE010000055.1 GCA_028709305.1 Bacillota bacterium
TCGTTCACATCCTTGGTTCTTCTACTTATCTCGATTAGCTTTTCCAACCGAGAGCAGTCACATAACTCCACGACATACAGAGGCGTGCCGGGCATTAGGATGTCTGCCGCGATTCAGTTAATGGTTTGATAAATAGGAACTATTAACAAAGGACATTTCCTGCTGGTGTGGAATTACACAATATACGATAACACGTTAACACATACACTTGCGCTAGCTGGCAGGATGCCGCGTAGCTACTGGAATATGGAGGCTTTCTGAGCTAATGCTTAAGAAGGGCAGTTTCGTTCCCCTATATTATCAGCTCAAAGAGGAGCTCAAAGAGAAGATCGTTTCGGGCGAATGGGAGCCCGAAACGTGCATACCTTCAATACGTGAGCTGTGCGCAATCTATGGTATCAGCACTACAACAGCCAAGCAGGCCATCTCGGAATTAGTCCAAGAAGGCCTGCTTTATTCAGTACAAGGAAAAGGCACGTTTGTGTCGGTCCCACAGTGGCCCATGGAGTACAAGGAGACGACTTACATTACTGACGAGATGCGTCTTGCGTCAAGAGTGCGGGCTTTAGGGCACGAGTTTTGGGCCGAAGTTCTAACCATTGACCGAGTCAGGGCTTCAAATCTTGTAAGTGCGTATCTGACAATCGAGAACGATTCGGAAGTTCTGCGAATCAGACGCCTCAAGAAAGCTGATGGGGTTCCAATGCTGATTGAAACGACTTTCATGTCGCCTGATGTCGCGAGCGGCATTGAAGAAGCTGATCTGTCACGGTCGCTGTTCAGAATACTTCGTGACGGGCACGACATTCTCCTGACAAAGAGTGATGAAACTTTCCGACCGGTCTTCCTAGACAGCCTGGAAGCTGAGCTTCTTGGCCAGAAGGTGGGCTCATTGGCCATGCTCAATGAGCGCATTTCCTATGCAGAAACATCTACGCCAATTCTATATGCAAAATCCCTGATACGCGGGGACATGTGCAAAACGTATATCGATCTCACCAACATGCGCAAGGTAAAGGAGATGGTAGTCAATGCATCTTCATTCTAACAACGGTGGTGATGCGCCATGAAGAAGGCCGTTATTCTTACAGATGGCGAGCATTACCCTGCAGTAACACGCGATGCCATCGAAGAGCTCAAGAAAGATCTACAGATACTGGCTGCCGTTTTCATTGGAGGTACTGAGAAGATAGGTTCCGATGATGACCTCGCCGTGCTCGGAGTGCCGATAGTGCGCGATAGTGACTATCTTCATGCCATAGGTCTTGCAATAGACAAATATGGCCCAGATGAGATTGTGGATCTCAGTGATGAGCCTGTAGTTGGCTACAGGGAACGGTTCAAGATTGCCAGTTTCGTGCTTTCTAAGGGTGCATCCTACCGGGGAGCGGATTTCCAGTTTACTCCCCCAGTCGCGGCAACGCGCGTTAGCAGGCCAAGCATTTCAGTGATTGGAACGGGCAAGAGGATAGGCAAGACCGCGGTAGGCGGGTTCGTCGCACGGACATTGGCGAAGAAGTACAACCCCGTCGTAGTCACCATGGGGCGGGGAGGCCCTGCAGAGCCGGAGCTGCTTCGTGCATCTGAAGTTGAGATCACGCCTGAATACCTTCTGTCCGTAAGCAAGCAGGGGCGTCATGCATCATCAGACCATTTCGAAGACCTGCTTACTTCGAGAGTCACAACCATCGGTTGCCGCAGATGCGGAGGCGGGATGTCAGGACAGACCTTTGTCTCGAACGTGGGCAGAGGCGCCGAGCTCTCTGAAGAGATTGATGCTGACGTTGTAATCTTCGAGGGCAGTGGTTCTTCCATACCATCGGTTCATACGGATGCGCGTATACTCGTCATCGGAGCGCACCAGCCTGTGGAGTACATGCGGTCTTACCTAGGCCCTTATCGAATTCTGACTTCTGATCTGATTGTTCTGACAATGTGTGAATCACCCATGGCCGACCAGGCCAAGGTTGACGAGATGGTTGAAGCCATCAATGAGATAAATCCAGGATGTACAGTGGTGAAGACTGTTTTCAGGCCTCGCCCAATCGGAGACATAAGGGGCAAGAGGATAGCTCTTACTCTCACCGCGCCTGCAGTAATGACGGATGCCATATCTGCCTATCTTGAGAAGACGTATGATTGTGAGGTTGTAGGCGTAAGTCCCTACCTCTCAAACAGACCGTTGCTTCGAAAGGACCTTGCACGTTTTGAATCTCTCCGGCCAGACATGATCGTCTCTGAACTCAAGGCTGCTGCGGTAGATGTGGTGACTGCTTGGGCAGTCGAGAGTGGACTCGATATTGTCTACATTGACAATGAACCCATTCCTACAGATCCTTCTGTAGACATGGAAAAAGAAGTGCTGCAGGTAGTTGGCAAGATCAAGTCCAACGACTAGCTGTTTCGTTGGTTTCATCTCTGCGCAAGCGGGGATTGGCCAAGTATAGAACCAAACAACGAGGAGGCGGGTTAAACATGAAGAAGGCCAGTTTGATAGGTCTGGCTTTGGCGCTGCTGTTGTCGATCTCTACTGGTGTGTTTGCTGAGTCGAAGGTTCTGTTGTATACGTCTGTTCCACTGGAACTCGCCACGAACTTCGCGGACGAATTCATGAAGGCCAATCGCGGTACCAAGGTGGAAGTCTTCCGGGCTGGAAGCACCGATGTGGTCAACAAGATTTGGGCCGAAGCTGAAGCGGGTGGAGTAAGGGCCGACGTGATATGGCTGGCCGATGCCGCAAGCTACTATGCATTCAAGGACAAAGGCTTGCTGCATCCGTACAAGTCGCCTGAGGCTGAGCTTGTTCCTGCAGCAATCAAGGATGCTGACGGATACTTCACAGGCGCTCGCATGATCAACATGGTAATTGGGATCAACACCAACTTCATCAAGAAGGGATCCGAACCGACAACCTGGGATGACCTGCTCAAGTTTGGACCTCGAGCTGCAATGGCAGATCCTCTTTACTCCGGCTCCAACTTCACAGTTGCGGCGGCTTTTGTGGGGAAGGACAATGGATGGAGCTGGTACGAGAAGGCGCGAAAGGCGGGAACCCAGGTTCTGAGAGGCAACTCGGATGTGTCGAGGGGCCTAGCAGCCGGCGAATTCGCAGCATGCATGGTGCTGGATTACATGATCTATGATCTCCAGAAGTCGGGAGCTCCAGTAGACTTCGTGTGGCCCACTGATGGTGCGGTTTCAATCCCAAGCCCAGTAGCCATAATCAAGGGGTCGAAGAATGTTGAAGCTTCCAAGGCGTTTGTGGATTTCACGCTTTCCAAGAAGGGACAGGAGCTATTGGTCAAGGACGGTGTGATACCGGTCAGGCCGGATGTGGCTCCTCCTAAGGGCATGCCTACGGCAGACAAGATAAAGATGATACCTGTTCCATTCCAATGGGCGGCTGACAATGCATCTACGATAAGGGAGACCTTTGAGAAGATAATGCATCAGTAATTGGGGGTCTTTCATAGACTCCCTGCCATGGCGGTGCGGCCGGTGCCGCACCGCCTCGTTCCCGGGGAGCACATCACTTCTGGCGGTGTACCCCAGCCCATTGCAGGAGGGGGAGAATTCCATTGAATCCGGACACAGCAATTACAAGACGATCTATAGACGTGCGCTATGTATTCATGGCTATCGTTGGTCTGTTCTTCTTGGCAGTCATTGTATATCCGTTATCTTTAGTCATGATAAAGAGCTTCAGTTCTGAGGCGGGTTTTACGCTAGAAAACTATGCGAAGATATTCTCTCAGGACGCCAATATCAGGGCTCTTTGGAACTCGGTTTGGGTTTCGTGCCTGTCGACCCTGATATGTGTTGCTGCAGGCACTATTCTCGCCATGTTGATAGTTAGGACGGACATTCCGTACAAGTCATGGCTGAGAATGCTGCTATTGCTTCCCTACGGCATACCGCCTTTCATTGGCGCGATGGCGTGGGCTCAGCTTTTTGGCCCGGTGGGTTATGCGTCCAAGTTGTATATGAGCATCACGGGCGCGATGTTCGCCCCTTGGAACATATACAGCGCCGCCGGGGTTGTGTTGGTGCTGGCTGTATATCAATTCCCTGTGGTCTTCATTACGGTCAGTGGGGCTCTGGGGAGGATTGACACAAGCCTGGAGGAAGCGGCGAGGATGTCGGGCGCAGGGCCTTTCAGGACTCTCATAGATGTTACTTTGCCGCTTATTACGCCTGCGATTACAGCCAGCGCATTGCTTGCCTTTGTTGGCTGCATATCAAACTTTGGGATTCCGGCCCTCCTTGGGTTTAGGGCGCGGTTCTTCGTCTTGACTACGAGGATCTATTCAGCCCTTTCCATACCCGACATGCCGCTGGCCACAGCCATGGCCATCTTGCTGGCGATCATATCTGGAATTCCCCTGATTCTTGAGAGGCGCTTAGAGCGGGGGAAAAGCAAGTACACAGTGATTGCCGGCAAGAGTGTGAGGCCCCAAACAATGAGCTTCGGCGGTTGGCGGATTCCCGTCTTCATTCTCGTCGTGCTCGTAGCGCTTTTCGCCGGAGTCGTCCCGCTCCTCTCGATGCTTCTGACTTCGTTCCTAAAGTACTGGGGCGCGCCGCTTGAGCTGGCTAATATGACTTCAAGCCACTACAAGTACATCCTCAATCTGCCCATGGTGACCAGGGCATTCAGGAACAGCGTGTTCTTGGCGGTTTCAGCTGCCACAATCACAATGGCTGTTGGAGCCCTTGTATCCTACATGTCTGTGAGAGCCAAGATCAAGGGAGCGAGGACCTTGGACTTCATAGGGACGATACCCTATGCGGTGCCCTGCACAATGGTGGCTATTGCCATGATACTGGCATGGTCGCGGCCTCCCGTGGTGCTCTACGGGACAATATGGGTGATACTTGCAGCGTATCTCGTTCGGTACATGCCGTTCTCTATTCGAACCACAAACGCCACTTTGCAGCAGGTGCACGTTTCACTTGAGGAAGCGGCGCGGGTGTCGGGAGCAGGATGGACGCAGACCATGAGAGACATCGTCATGCCGTTGATCAGACCTGGTCTGGTGGCAGGGTGGATTCTGGTCTTCATGCCGGCCCTGAGGGAGTTGACAATGTCTGTTCTCCTTTGGTCACAAGGGGCTGAAACAATGGGAGTCGTTATTTACAACATGCAGGATGCTGGATATACGCAGATAGCTGCCGCGTTGTCTACTCTGGTTTTGCTTGTGATACTAGCCGGCAACGCAGTGGTGCGGAAGCTTTCCAAGGGCGAGATCAGTATCTGAGCCAGGTGCGGAGGTGGCAAAAGTGGAAGAGCGAATCAAAGTTTCAAACCTTGTTAAGCGGTTTGGGACGTTCACGGCAGTTGACGATGTGAGCTTTGCAGTTCACGAGAACGAGTTCTTCTCGCTTCTGGGTCCTTCCGGATGCGGGAAGACCACTACGCTCCGTTGCATTTCAGGGTTGGAGCAGCCTACCGAGGGCGACATATATATAAGCGGGCAATTGGTGACTTCGCCAAAGCGAAATGTGATGGTCCCGCCGGAGCGGCGAGGCATAGGAATGGTATTCCAAAACTACGCGGTATGGCCACACATGACGGTAGAGCAGAACATGTCCTACCCTCTTCGTCTGGCCAAGACGCCAAAGGAAAAGATCAATCGGAAAATGGCTTACTTGCTGGAGTTGCTTGAGCTTCAAGGACTGGAAAAGAGGTTTCCTTCTGAGCTCTCCGGCGGCCAACAGCAGCGTGTTGCGTTGGGGAGGGCGCTTTCCACCGATCCCAAGGTGATGCTCCTCGATGAGCCCCTTTCCAACCTTGATGCGAAACTGCGAGAGCAGATGCGTTTTGAGCTCAAAGACCTTCAACGCAAGACGGGGATATCGATCCTCTACGTCACTCATGACCAGGTTGAGGCCATGGCCATGTCTGACAGAGTTGCTGTGATGAAGTCAGGGGCGGTTGTGCAGGAGGGGGCTCCGCATGACATATATGAAAAGCCGAAGGACAAGTTCGTAGCCGACTTCATAGGGACGATGAACTTCGTTCCATGCAGTGTTACTGGCCGGACTGAACAGGGAGTCACCATTCGGCTCAAAAGCGGCGTGGAATTTGGCATTGAGGGGTCGTCAGCTCATGAAGGCGACTACACGCTTGCAATAAGGCCCGAAGATATCATACTGGGAACCGAACGCGGGGTTGAATGCGAGGTAGACGTAAGGATATTCCTTGGCAACGTCATCGAATATCGAGTGCGAATTGGAGAAGACCTCTTCAGGGTTCAGACGAATTCCTCAATGAGGCTTGAGCCTGGCGACCGCACCCGCGCGTTTATCCAGAATGGCTTGGTTTTCCCGAAATAACATGCGCTGCTTGATACAGACAACGAAATGCAGGAGTGACGTGGAGTGCAGACAACAGCTTCTTTGCAGCAGGTTTTGAGAGAGTGTTACAGCCGTGGAGAGATGGACTACTGGATGGCTCCACTGACTCGCGTCGTGGACGGGAAGCCTGTGGGCAAGATAAGAAATGGAGATTCTCTATTCTTCTGCTGCAGGCGCGGAGACCGTGAGAGACAGCTCACAGAGGCCTTCGCTGACTCGCCCTTTGATAAATTCGAAGTGGAACCCATGCCCGATCTGAGCGTTGTTCCACTAGTTCAGTATCACGAGAAATTCGCCGGTTTGCCTACCATTTTTCCGGTTCTTCGTCCGACAGAGACCATGGGCGAGATGCTAAGCCGGGCCGGCGTGGCGCAGACGCGAATTGCCGAGTCGGAGAAGGCGGCGCACGTGACCTTCTTCTTCAATGGCAGGCGCGTTGAGCCGTATGCCAATGAAGAATGGATTGCGGTACCGAGCCCGCACTCGTCTGAGTTCTTGTCGAAGCCGGCCACGAGTACGGCAGGGGTTGCCATGGAAGTTGAACGTGCCATGGCTGCTGCCGAATCTGAGGGCCATGACAGGCACTTCATACTCGCGAATCTCGCCGCCGGCGACATCATCGGGCATTTGGACGATTGGGATGCTAATGTGCTATGTGCTGAAGCTGTAGATCAGGCGCTCAGCACCATATGCGCAGCTGCGGCCAAGCATGGTTACGCAGTGGCTGTAACTGCCGACCATGGGCTGCTCGAGAGGTTCGTGAATGATGATGGAAGCCACAATCAGGGCCACACCTCCAGTCGCGTTCCATTTGGACTGGTGTTGCCTGCTGGAGGGCCATCTGTGCAGCTGTGCGCGGCTGAAGATGCCACTCTCGCAGACGTAGCGCCCACGCTTTTGAGCATCATGGGCATATCTGTGCCTGAGGGCATGACAGGCAAATGCCGCGCCGTATTCGACGGAACCTATGATCGGCAAGTCTTGGTGGTCTTGGACGGCTGGGGAATTGGCATGGACGATCCGTCAAGGAATCCGATTGCAGCCGCCAACACGCCATGTATGAGCAGGATGAGGAAGGAGTGCCCGTACATGACTTTGGCTGCGGCCGGGATGGCAGTTGGCCTGCCGGAAGGAAGGTCGGGCAACTCAGAGACAGGGCATTTGACTCTCGGTGCCGGGCGAGTTGTGCCCCAGGACGAACTTCGGATCTCTCAGGCCCTTGCCGCTGGGGAGCTCGGAGAGAATGAGGCAGTAAATTACGGATTTGAGACGGCGCGCAGCCATGGCGGGGATATTCACGTAATAGCCATGCTGTCGGGACGGAGCTCTCACGGGAACATGGATGAGGGAATAGCAGTGCTCAGGGCAGCAGCTGACAAGGGGATAGGGAGGGCGTGGCTCCACCTGATTCTCGATGGTCGAAGCAGTCCGCCGCAGGGAGCTGCCGACCTCTTGGACGTCCTTGAGACGAAAATCCCGTCGGGAATAGACGTAGAGGTGGCCACTGCCATGGGCCGCGCATTCGCTCTGGATCGCAGCGGCAGCTACCGTGAGAAGACGCAGGTTGCCTACAGGGCTCTTGTAATGGGGGAGGGCCGCAGGTTCTAGTCGCACACGCAAGGCGAATGTGCCGGCAGGAGCAGCACAAAACAGCGTACAGATTGCGAGGGCAGGGTTGTTCCCTGCCCTCAGAAGCGTATCTAGCTCTCCATTTACGCGCCAGCGGACTTGAATTGCCGTTGCGGTGTGAACCTAGTCCTTGCCCTTTCCAGTCTAGTCCTGAATTCCGCCACTACCAGGTTGCTGCAAGCCTGGAGGAAGTGATGAAGCACCTCCCGGGAAACCTCCGGGCGTCCCAGGCATGCCAGGAAAGCCAGGTCCGGGTCCACCGGGTCCACCGGGTCCAGGCCCACCAGGAAAACCGGGTCCGGGGCCGCCGGGAAAACCGGGTCCGGGGCCGCCGGGAAAACCGGGCCCTCCGGGGAACCCTGGCCCACCTGGACCGGGCCTACCTCCCCACCACGGCGGACGCCACCACCATGGCCACCATGGCCACCATGGCCTGCCCCACCAGGGTGGGCCCCACCACGGACGACCGAACTGGTCAATCCACAATTGGTATTCTTGATCCGCCCATGACTCTTGCATGCTGACATCTGGGATTGTGTAGTAATCGTACTGAAACGACATACAAACCCACTCCGTTCGTGTCTATAGGCTCCTCGGATTGAGGATACGTCTATGACAGCATATTCTCTGTGATGCGGCATGGAACTGATACGGAAGTCATTGGTGATTCTGCACTTCATGAGGCTGCCTGCAGTGGAATCTATATCCTGTTGGGCGCTGGCAGAGACTATGGAACTCATTAAAATGGAAAGCAAGCAATTTAGATACTCAGTTAGTACGTTGTAGGCATACCAAGAATTCAGGCTTGCACCGGATTTGCGGGCAATGTCTCCGCCTTATCCAGCAGCATGCTTGTTTAGCTGGGCCGTTTGTGTGGAACCATACTATCGGGGTGATTGCCTTGGCTAATCGTCGTCCCATAGTTTCAGACGAAGTCAAATATGAGATCGCTCGAGAACTTGGCTTTGCTGACAAGATACAAGTGGGCGCCGACGGGTATGACTACGGTAATATCACTACCCGCGAGGCTGGTCTGATCGTTCGGACCCTCATCGAAAAAGCGCAGCGGGCGATGGCGGATCAGCTCATGAGGCGGGGGCAATAGCCCCCGCTCCAAACATCTCATCCCCGAGCGCCTCTATCTTTGCCTTCTTATCCCCTGTACAAAAAGCATGTTGGAACGCATGAGAGGATAATTGCATTCCTGGATAGAAGATGCTTGACAACTACAAGTATCATGGTATTATAATACCGAAATAACAATTAGGGGGCTCCTGAGATGACTACAGCACTCCAAATATCAGAAGCTGCTTCGTTGGCGCTCCACAGCATGGCAATTGTGGCTAGGGCTGGCCACAAAAACATTACTGCAAAGGAAATCAGCCATGCCACAGGGTTCTCCCAGGCACATCTTGCGAAGGTGCTTCAGCGATTGACGAAAGCTGGGCTTCTAAGGTCAGAAAGGGGCCCAAAAGGCGGATTCGTTCTTGCAAAGCCTGCTGATAGCATTTCGTTTCTTGAAATATATGAGACCATTGAAGGCCCCCTAGCAATGCCCGAGTGCGTGGTTGATCTAAATGGCAAGAAATGTCCGTTCGGAGAATGCCTGCTGGGCGATTTGCCTGGGCGAGCAACTGAGATGTTCAAGGATTATCTTGCCGGACGTACTCTTGCAAGTGTGAACCATGCCTAGATGCGGCAGCCAACAAAGCATCTGTGTTGGAAAGCGAAAGGAGCGTGTGGCCTAAGTTGAACAGCCCGAATGCTGGATCTCAGAGAATGAAAGTCGTCATTGACGAGAGCAAATGCATTGGATGCGGCAGATGCGCCAATGCATGTGCTGAGGGAGCTATCGAGGTCATAGATGGTGTGGCGAAGTTAGTAAATGAAGCTCATTGCGACGGGCTTGGCGCATGCATCGGCGAATGCCCCGCGGGCGCTATCACGTTGGTTGCACCGGGAGCGAAAGGAACGTGCCCTATCTGGAGTATACCTGTGAGGAAGGCTGGAGCTCAAGAAACAGAGAGTGCCGAGCCTGGCAAGTCTGAATCCAACAGAGAACTGGGTGGCGAAGGCCAACCCGGCTGGCAGGCGCGACGAGATTCTGCTGTGCCCAACTGGCCCATAAAGGTATCACTTGTATCGACAGATGCGAAATGGTTTCAAGGGGCAAACCTGGTTGTTTCAGCAGACTGTGTTGGGTACGCATGCCCGGGTTTCCATGGTGAACACCTTGCAGACGGAAGAAAGCTTCTGGTGTGTTGCCCCAAGTTTGGGGACAGGGGTTTGCATATGTCAAGACTGGCCGAAATCTTCCGAAAACATGATATCAGCTCAGTGGAAGTGCTCTATATGAATGTGGCATGTTGCGGCGGGTTGGCGGTCCTGGTCAGTCAGGCCCAGAGTATCGCGGGAACCTCGGTTCCTGTAACGGCTATTGAAATTGGCACCGATGGCTCACAGGTTGCGAAACGCACCATTCAGTGAGGCGTCCGGATGGCGCGAGGCTGGCCAAACGTTCCCTTAAATCAGGAAACCTTTTCGGTCCCCAATAATCTTTCATCAAGGAGGCGAAATGTATGTTCTGTTATCAGTGTGAGCAAAGAGCGAGTGGAACGGGCTGTACTGTGATGGGAGTCTGTGGAAAGGACGCCCGTACCGCAGCTTTGCAGGATCTTCTTATTCATGCAATCAAGGGTATTGCAGTCTACGCACACCGCGCCCGGGAGCACGGGGCACGCAATCATGAGATCGACGTATTCGTCGTAAAGGCTCTTTTCACAACGATCACAAACGTCAACTTTGACCCTGAAAGGCTGGAGGCCTTGATTAGGCAGGCAGCCGAGCTGAGAGATAGGGCGCAGACTATGTATGAGGAAGCGTGCCGGGAAGTGGGTGTAGAGCCTGAAGCTCCTGAACAGCTGGGCGCGGTGGCACTTTGGGTTCCGGCGGTGGACTTGGATGGGTTGGTGAAACAGGGCGAAGAAGTTACTGCAGCCGATCGTCGGCGAGTCGGCACCATGGGGGAGGACGCAACGGGAATTGCTGACCTTATCCTCTTCGGCCTCAAGGGAATGGCGGCTTATGCTGACCATGCTCAGATAATCGGGGTTGAGAGGGAGAGCGTGTATGCATTCTTCCACGAGGCTCTGAACTTTCTGGCCAGTCCGTCCATTTCATCCGATGAAGGCCTTGCCATGGCTCTTAAGGTGGGCGAGGTGAACATAGACGTAATGGGAATGCTTGATACTGCCAACACCGGCGCGTACGGCAGTCCCGTTCCAACCCGTGTGCGCGTTACACCTGTGAAGGGCAGAGCGATACTCGTATCCGGGCATGATCTTCCCGACCTTGAGGCCATCTTGAAGCAGACTGAAGGGAAGGGCATTAATGTATACACCCATGGGGAGATGCTTCCGGCCCATGGCTATCCTGAGCTGAAGAAGTACCCCCATTTGGTCGGCAACTACGGCGGCGCCTGGCAGGATCAGCGCAGAGAGTTCGACGAGTTTCCCGGAGCCATACTGATGACCACCAACTGCATACAGAGGCCTAAGGAATCATACAAGCACCGAATCTTCACTTCAGGGTTGGTTGCGTGGCCGGGAGTTGTGCACATTGACGACCAAAACTTCTCACCGGTCATAGATGCTGCTCTAGCTGAGCCTGGGTTTGCTGAGGATGCTCCTGAACATTGGATAACTGTAGGTTTTGGGCACAATGCGGTCCTGAGTGCTGCAGACAAGGTCGTCGAAGGCGTAAAGACCGGGAAGATTCGCCACTTCTTTTTGATCGGAGGGTGTGACGGGTCGAAGGCAGGGCGGAACTATTACACAGAGCTTGCAAGCAAGGTGCCGGAAGATTGCCTCATACTGACTCTGGCGTGCGGCAAGTACCGCTTCAACAAGCTGGAGTTTGGCGAGATTGATGGCATACCAAGGCTCCTCGATGTTGGGCAGTGCAACGACGCATACTCAGCCGTAGTCATCGCCCAGGAACTTGCGAAGGCTTTTGGGACCGACATCAACGGGTTGCCCCTTTCGATGACGCTCTCATGGTATGAGCAGAAAGCGGTCTGCATACTTCTTTCCCTGCTTTATCTGGGTGTCAAAAACATCAGGCTTGGTCCCACATTGCCTTCGTTCCTTACGCCTGAGGTAGTTGGAATTCTGAGCGACAAGTTCAACATAATGCCAATATCCACAGCGGATGAGGATCTTGGAGCCATCCTAGGCCAGCAGAACTGGCCGAGTGCGTAGACCAATATTATCCGTGACTGGAGGGTCGGGTAATGGTTGAAGTTATAAGGTCGAGCGAAGTCCCAACGTCTAGGAATCCCAGAGGCGAAGAGGTGCGTTTCCTCGTCGACAGAGAGCCTGTATCAGTCGTGATGCTTACTCTTCCGCCTGAAGGAAGAGTGCCTATGCACAAGACCCCTGTGGATGTGCTCTTTTACGTAGCTGGTGGAGAGGGCGAAGTGCACATAGGAGATGATTCAGCCCAGGTTAGAACGGGTGATATCATTGTAAGCCCGGCTGAGATTCCTCACGGCCTCAACGCCAGCGAGAACTCGAAACTGGAAGTGCTGATAATCAAGACGCCCAACCCCAAGAGACCAACATCATGATGAGGTGAACCGGCTGGCGCTGGCTCTCCGTTGCCGGATTCCTTAAGGCACCGGTATGGGTTGCCTGTTGGCAGAAGGTAAGAATGATCCCCCTGTCGAAGTTGACTCTGTGTTATCTTCGAAGGGGGATTTGCCTTGAGAGTGCTTGCAGTTGGCGGAGCGGGATACGTAGGAAGCCATGTTGTGCGGCGCCTGGTCTCTGGAGGCCACTTAGTGACTGTGCTCGACAATCTTTCCACCGGGCATCCTGAGGCGGTGGAAGTTGCAGGAAGGGCCGCCGGAGCCGGGGGAGGATGCGCAGAACTTGTGGTTGGCGATGTTGGCGATCGGGAGAGAGTGCGCGAACTTCTTGCCTCCCGAGAAATTGACGCTGTTATGCATTTTGCAGCAGCCAGCCTGGTTGGGGAGTCCATGAGCAACCCGGCAAAGTACTGGCGAAACAACGTTGGGTGTGCAGTTGAACTTTTAGATTCGATGGTAGATAGCGGAGTCGACAAGATAGTCTTCTCGTCGAGCGCTGCTGTGTACGGGGAGCCGACAACGCCACTGATCAGCGAAGATCATGCCAAAGCTCCGACGAACACATATGGCATGACGAAGCTCGCAATAGAGCACATGCTCTGCGGCTACGATCAGGCGTACGGGATAAGGTCGATATCCCTTCGCTACTTCAATGCCGCCGGAGCCCATGGTTCAGGAGAGATGGGAGAGGCGCATGACCCTGAAACCCATCTTATCCCCATAGTGCTCAGGACGGCCCTTGGGCTTCGGGATAAGATGAGCATTTTCGGGACTGATTATCCCACGGAAGATGGCACTTGTATCCGCGACTACATACACGTAGACGATCTTGCCGATGCGCATCTCCTTGCTATGGATGCCCTCTCAAGCGGCGCCGCAACCACTGCCTACAATCTTGGCAATGGGGAAGGGTTTTCTGTGCTCGAAGTCTTGCGGGAGTCGGAACAGGCAGTGGGTAGGCCTATTCCTGCAGTCCGCGAAGGAAGGCGAGCAGGCGACCCTGCTGTTCTGGTTGCTTCTGCCCAAAGAGCCTCAAGAGAGCTTGGATGGTCGCCCCATTACACAAACCTCGGCGATATCATAGCTTCGGCGTGGAAGTGGCATGGCAGCCACCCGCATGGCTACTCCTAGCGAAGAGGCGTTCATCCTTCCCACGAGTTTATACATTGGTGTATAATACATCTTGGGCCCACGGCCTTCTTGGTCACGATGGGCCCGTTTTCTTGCCCGGCCGCTTCTCATAGGGCTCCGACAGGGTTTGGGCGCGGAGTAACAGGGCTTGAAATGTGATGCTGTTGCAATAATAGGTGTGGATTGCTGGGGGTGAATGCCCTTTGACTTCTCCCAAGTCTCGATCTCATCGCCGGGATATGAGGGTCAACTACGCGCTGTTCTTTACAGACGCCTTTGGATATCCCCTGGCGTTTTCTCTGATATCTACAAGCACAATAATGCCGCTTCTCCTTACCAGTTTAGGAGCGTCGAACCTCGTTATTGGTCTTGTGCCTGCTTTGCAGAGCCTTGGCGCCATGCTGCCTGGCATATTCGTCGCTCCATACCTGGAGCGGCTTCCCATGAAAAAGCGGGCCCTTGTTGGGTTTGGGCTTGCTGAGAGGCTATTCATCTTCTCCATGGCGGGCGTAGTGATGATGTGGGGACTTGCGAGTCCGTCTCTTGCTGTCAAACTCTTTCTGGCAGCATGGACCCTTGCCAGTCTGACACAAGGGGTCAGTATGACAGTCTACTACTCGGTCCTTCCGAAGTGCATTCCCCCTGACATGCGTGGAGGGCTCTTTGGATGGGCTGGAGCACTGTCCGGACTATTCGGCATAGTTGGTGCTGAGACTGCAGGCTACCTGCTAGGGACTGTGGAGTTCCCCCTCAATTTCGTGCGCCTTTTCGCCATTGCCTTCACAATCCTGGTTGCGTCATTGGTGCCATTTCTGTGGTTGCGGGAACCGCCCGACGAAGAAGCTTTAGAGCCCAGATCGGTCAGGCAATTCATTGCCGCCGCATCCTCGGAGGTGCGAGAAAACAAGGCCTACGTTTGGACGATTGTGGCTTTGGCTATCATGGCGTTTGCCATGTCGGCATCTTCATTCTACTCTACGTATGCAGTGAGGGCTTTTGGAGCAGGAACTAGAGATGTCGGAAGGCTTACAGCCTTCGCTGTTGGGACTACTGTCATAGCCATGCCTATGTTGGGGAGGATAGCTGACCGGGAAGGGAACA
>JAQVXE010000160.1 GCA_028709305.1 Bacillota bacterium
GCGTATTCAGGGTCGACCGTGTCGAATACCCGAATCCCCCGCGCCAGGGCCCACATGCCCCTCGTCGTCCACCAGTTGACACCCTTCTCGCTCGTTGCGCCCTTCAGGTTCCGGGCTCCTGATTCCAGGATAAAGTTGTAGAAGTGGCCCTCTGGCGTGCGCATGTACTCAATGAACGTAAAGCAGTCTCGAGCCATGTCGAGGGCGTGTTCACTCCCGCTCCGCTCGTACTCTGCAAGGTATGCAAGGGCGGCTCTTGCCACGTCATCTACGCAGCTTATGCCCTCACTAGCCGCTTCCACGTACTTGTATTTCGAGCTCCTGTCGCCTGACACCGACGGCTCACAGTAGACCCACCAGATGGGTATGACCGTCCCGTCGGAACGGACTATCTCGTCGCGCAAGTAATCAAGGTGCGACAGGTTGACCATCTCGTTAACAGCCCTGTGGGCGTCACTTGCGTATTCTATGCCCCCGCCCTCGGCAGCCTGGGCCCCGAAGGCCGCTGCCACAAGGATGAGGGCGCAGGCCGCAGCCGGCAACACCCAGCGCCGCACAGTTGAAATCATCTTCGCATCATCCCCCTATGCTGCTGCACATCTTACGTCCAGCAACTTGGCTGCTCAGTAGCTAAGTATCTCGTTGACTCGCTCCTCGGCGATCTCCATGGCTTCCTCAGGAGTCTCCTGCCCGAGCACAGCGCAGTACTGATACTCCTGAGCGATCGCATCGTATATCTCCACCAGAGGCCCCACGTTGTCCGCCCCCTGGGTGTACCTGCTTTGAACCATGAACTTGGCAAGGTGTGGCTGGCTCCTGGCTATGGAAGCGAAGCCTTCGACCTTGTCAAGGTTCTTGCGGTATGGGATCTGGCTCGTCATTTCCAGGAACATCGCATCATTCTCCGGGCTCAGCAGGAACTTGACGAACTCCCAAGCCTCTTCAGGGTGCT
Source organism: Bacillota bacterium (assembly GCA_028709305.1). Classification (GTDB taxonomy): domain Bacteria; phylum Bacillota; class DTU025; order DTU025; family DTU025; genus UBA10085. The sequence goes on from JAQVXE010000160.1 coordinate 953, forward strand.
TGGTGGTCTGGAAAATCCCGATGTTCTTCGGGTCGCTGTAAGTCCAAACTTCCTTGCCTGAATAGAAATCAGGGACAGGAACAGGCACAAAGTCATATTCGAACCCCTTCGGCTTCATTGATTCCCAGAAGGGTATGGCAAAGGGGCCTGTCACGTAGGTCGCTATCTTCTCCTGCAGAAATACGTCCCCCGGGAACGTAGACTTGGGCGCATAGCCCCGCCGGAAAACTTCCTGGAGAAATCCCATGGCTGCAACCCCGGCCCTGTTGTTGAAGGCCGCCTTGTTTCCTTCGATCAGCGTGCGCCCGCCGCTGGCGGCTACGTACAGGGTGTAGAAGTCGAAGAACCGCTGCCACCAGATGGGCTCAATGTTCAGGTAGATCATCCACTGGTCGATCCTGCCGTCTCCGTCCCTGTCGCGCGTGAGCTTCTTGGCCGCTGACAGAAAGCCGCTGTATGTCCTGAGGGATGCAGGATCCACGCCGGCCTCGCGAAGCATGTTCACGTTGTAGGCTAGCATTATGGGGTTGCCCTTCCATGGAACCTGGTAGAAGTGGCCGTCAGGCGACCTATGCTGCTCCATGATGGCTTGAGGCAACCTCGCCTGCATGAACGGTACGAAATCCCGGAATCTGTCCATCCGATACAGCCCGCCCGCCGCCACGAACTGCGTTACCACTCCCGGGTAGATGTTCGCGCACACGTCCGGTGTGGTCTTTGCCGCTATCGAGGCAAGCAACGCCTCTTCTGTGGAGCGCGAGGCTGGCAGAGGCTGGAGATTGACTACTATGTCGCTTCGAATCGCATTCCATTTGCCCACAACAGCCCTGGCCCATTCGATCTCCTGGGGGTTCGATGAACACCAGAAGTCGATGCTCACTGGCTTCCCTGCAGGCGCAGCGCCTGCGCATGGCACCAGCGCGAATATGGCCAGAGCAAGGGCAGTGGCCAAATAGCGGGTGAGTGTCTGGGATCGCCGGGCCGTCCCTTCGGTGTTGTTGTGTTTATCTATAGTTCTTTCGGTCATTTCACGTACTACCACCCTGCCAGGATGTCGCGGGCATCCCGCGCGGCGTCGCGCACTGCATTCTTCGGAGTCTTGCGCCCGTTCACACAGCACAGGTCATACTGCTTGGAGATGGCGTCGAAGATCTCAATCAGGTACTTGCTGTCATCCACGCCGCGGGTATAGGCGCCCTGCACTACGAACTTGGACATCATCGGGTTCTTCTTGAAGTATGGAGCAAACATCGGGTCGTTCACGATATCCTTGCGGTATGGGGGCTGAGATGTGATCTCCAGCCAGAGAAGATCGTTCTCCTTCGACATGATGAACTTCACGAATTCCCATGCTTCAAGGGGATGCTTTGTATTCGCAAAGATCCCTATGTTCTTCGGGTCTCCGTAGGTTACTACAGGGCCCCTGTGCCCGTCTGGAACGGGAATCGGCTGGAAGTCATATTCAAAGCCTTCCGGAGCATTCTGGTCGTAGTATGGCACGGAGTAGGGGCCTGTGATGGTAGTGGCTATCCTGCCGCCCAGGAATTGGTCTCCAATGAGCGTTCCCTTGGGAACGAGCTTCTTGTCGAACAGGGTTCTCAGAAACGTGAAGACTGTCACTGCAGCGTCATCTTCAAATGCAACTCTGCCACGGGTGTCGAGCAGGGTTTTGCCGCCGCTTGCGGCTATGTAGAGAGTATAGAAGTCGAAAAACCGCTGCCACCAGGTGACATCAGTGCTTGGAGAGTAGAGCCACTGGTCGATGCGGCCGTCTCCGTCGGTGTCCTTGGCCATCTTTTCAGCTGCCTGCAAGAAACCGCTGTACGTCAAGAGCGACCTTGGATCGACGCCATTCTCCTTTAGCAGGTTGACGTTGTAGGCCACCATGACGGGGTTTGCTTTCCACGGAATCTGATATACATGACCGTCCCGGTAAGTGAAGGCATCCACTATTTCCTTCGGGCTTCTGTCATAGACAAAATCGTAGAACCCAGGCAGTTCGTCGTGGGGATAGAGGCCCTTGCCTGCTATGTACTGAGTTATTGCGCCGGGGTAGATATTCGCGCACACGTCCGGAGTCGTTCCCGCGGCTATGGCTGCAAGCAGCACTTCCTCTGTAGACCTTGACGCCGGAAGCGGCTCCATCTTCACCTGTATGTTGGGATTCTCTTTATTCCATCTCGCAACTATGATCTTGGCGAACTCGATCTCTTGCGGGTTAGACGACGGCCAGAATGTGATGGTGACCGGCGCCTTCGCCTCCATAATCCCGCATGACAATGACACCATCAATATCGCAGCTACAAGCGCTGCTACGCGCGACTTGACGTTGGTTCGCATTGCCGTCCCTCCATTTCAGTTTTTGGTGTCCGCATGTGCCTGCATCAACGCAGGCGTTGCGCGTTCTTGAAATCGCCCCCATGCCTATCCCTTGATTCCTGACAGCGCCAGGCTTTCTATGAAGTAGTTCTGGAAGAAGAGGTACGCAACCACAACGGGCAAGGCCAACATGGTTGCAGCGGCCATCTCCGCTGCGACTTGCGCTCCCGCAAGCCCGCCCACGCTGAACAACGTAACCATCTG
>JAQVXE010000161.1 GCA_028709305.1 Bacillota bacterium
CTATGAAGTAGTTCTGGAAGAAGAGGTACGCAACCACAACGGGCAAGGCCAACATGGTTGCAGCGGCCATCTCCGCTGCGACTTGCGCTCCCGCAAGCCCGCCCACGCTGAACAACGTAACCATCTGGGGCATGGTCATCATGTCCCACTTCCTGATCACAATCAGTGGCCAGAGCACTTCGTTCCATGAACCTATGAAAGTGGTGATGCCGACGGTGACAAGTGATGGTTTGGAAAGGGGCCAAAAAATCTTGAACAGTATCTTGTAATCAGAGCATCCGTCGATCCTCGCCGCATCCACCAGCTCCTGGGGGAGCGACCTAAAGAACTGGCGGAATATTATGATCCCCATATTGCTGATCATAGCGGGGATAATCAATGCCTTGTACGTGTCGGCCCAGCCCAATTTGACGATCAGCACGTACATGGGTATTAGCGTCAGCTGGCCAGGAATCATCATCGTGAGCAGCACGATGTTGAAAATCGTGTCGCGTCCGATGAATCTGAGCCGGGCCAGGGCGTAGCCCACCATGGAGCTGAATATGAGCACACATGCAGTAGATACGACCGAGACGAAGATCGAGTTTAAGAGCGCTCTGGTTATTGGGATCTGCGTGAAGACCGCCTGGTATCCCTTGATCGTGAAGTTCTTCGGGATCAAACTCAAGCTTCCGATCTCATTTTCAGGCTTGAATGAAGCCGAGATCATCCAGAGGAACGGGTATATGAACGTAAGAGCGGCTGCGGCCAGTACTATGTATCCCAGTATCTTCCTAAGTGCTCGCATCATTACCGCCTCCGTTCTAATAGGGCTGCTCGACATCGAGCAGCTTCCTCTGGATTAGTGTGACAAGGAAGATCATGAGCGCCAGCGCAAACCCTATGGTGGCTGCGTAACCCATCCTTAGGAACTGGAACGCATTCTTGTAGAGGTATAGAACAACCGACAAGGTGCTTTCCGCTGGTCCGCCGCCTGTCATGACGAACGGCTCGATGAAGAGGCTGAATCCGCCAATCGTAGAGAGCATGACCACAAGAAGAGTGATGGGCCTGAGAAGCGGCAGGGTGATCTTCCAAAACTGTTGCGGCTTGGTGGCCCCGTCTATGCTCGCAGCCTCGTAAAGCTCGCGCGGCACATTTTGGAGCCCTGCCAGAAAGAGCACTATGTAGAAACCGATGTTCTTCCATGTGGCCATGACTGCAATAGAGTAGATAGCGATAGCAGGGTCAGTAAGCCATGGCACAGGATCCAGGCCCAGCCTGGTGAGAACCAGGTTGAAAACTCCGGCATCGGTAGAGTAGAGCTGCTGCCATAGAATGGTCACAACCGCGCCGGAGATAACAAACGGCAGGAAGAACGCGCTTCTGAAGAAACCTCTGAGCTTTATGGGGCCATTGAGAACGACTGCGATGAGCAGAGCAAGCACTATCTGAAGTGGAATGTGAAGCACTAGGAACTTCAGAGTATTCGTGACCGCAGTCCAGAACGTTGTATCATTTATGAGTCGCTGGATGTTTCTGAGGCCGATGAATTCCATCGGCGTTACGATGTCCCACCTGCAAAAGACGAGGATGAACGCAAACACCAGGGGATATGCGACAAAGATGAGGAAATGCAGGACATATGGGAGTACCATTACGTAGCCTGCTTTGTCGCTCGACCGGTATTCCTTACGCAGGTGCGCAAGGAATGATGGCTGCCTCTCCCCGACCGCAGCCTCCTTCACTTAAGTCACCCCCACAAAAGACTATGCACCAGGACGCCTGGGGCACGTAGATTCGCGGACAATCAGTTCAGTGCAGACCGCTATCTTGTAAGGGACGCGGTCCGGGTCGCCGTCTATTGATTCCAGGAGAAGGCGGGCTGCATGATAACCCAGTTCCCTTTTCTGTACCCGCACGGTTGTAAGGGGAGGGGTGGTGTGAGCCGCCAGTTCGATATCGTCGAATCCTACCACAGACAAGTCAGCGGGCACGGCGAGCCCCATCTCCTGGGCGGCCTTCATTACTCCGATCGCCATGGAGTCATTCGCTGCAAATATCGCAGTAGGCCTGGGCGACCTCTCTAGCAGGCGATCCGCCGCCCTGCATCCTCCGTTGACGTCGTAATCGGCCACATCATCGTAGGCAATGACCATCTCGGGCCTGACTGGAAGGGCATTTGCCTCCATGGCCTGCCTATAGCCTTGGTACCTTTCATAAAGGGAGCTGTGGGTCATTGGGCCTGAAACGAACCCGATCTCCTCGTGGCCCAGCTTGATCAGGTGCTCCACAGCCTCTCGCGCGCCTGCTGTGTTATCAGTCATGACGCACGGCACCTTAGGCTCAACTATGTTGTTGTCAACCAGAACCAGCGGAATGGCCATGGATACAGCCTCATTGATGCAATCGAGCTCGATGTCGCAGCCTGCCATGATCAATCCATCTACAGGCCGTTCCGTCGCAAACTCTGAAATCATGGCCATGTCGGCTTCACGATCAGAAAACGTGGAGAAGAGCACCTGATAGCCCTCGTCGCGCAAGAATTCCTCGACCCCGACCATAACCAGGCCGTAGAATGGGTCTGAGACGAGCGAGCGAAGACGCCTGTCGAAGAGTATTCCGATCCGGTTGGTACGCCGCCGTGATAAGCCCGTGCCCACAGGCACCGGGTATTCCAGCTCGCGGGCTGCTTCGAAAACTCTCTGCCTCGTCTCCTCGCTTATCCTGCCTTTGTTGTTCAGGGTCCTGGATACAGTCGACGGGGAAACCCCGGCCTTTCTGGCTACGTCCTCTATCGTGACTCCCATGGTGCCACTCTCCGTTCCACAGTGCGCAACTTGCGCAAGACTATTGCCCTTACTTTGCCGTAAACTCTTCGAGTTTTGCAGCAGCGACGCCAATGCAGGCGTCTGCGCCTCCGTAATAGACGTAGACCATATCATCTACTACCACTTGCCCGCAGCTGAAGACGACGTTGGGAACCCAGCCTTGTTTTTCCCACTCGAGTTCAGGTTCTAGGATGGGTTCAGACTGACGATAGATCAGCTGCGTAGGATCGTCTCCATCAAACAGTGCCCAGCCCAGGCGGTACTCGTTGTTGGGATCGACGCCGTGGTAGATCAGAGCCCAGCCCTCAGATACCCTGAAAGGCGGACCTGCGATGCCAATACGTTCCGACTCCCACGAATCGGCTACTATCTCCATGACCACTTTGTGGTCAGTCCAGTTGACCAGATCATCCGAGAAAGCCATCCATATGTTCGGGTGGCGCCTGTGGTACATGGCGTACCTGCCGCCTACCTTCTCGGGGAAGAGTGAGGCATCCTTATTGGGCTCGTCGAGGACTACTCCATGCCGCGACCAGTCAATTAGGTCAGGCGAGCTTGCCATGGATATTCTGTAGTCTCCCTCGAATCTGGCACCGAACGCCGTGTACATCATGTAGAACTTGTCGTCGATCTCCACTATTCTCGGGTCTTCGACCCCTCGCTGCTCCTGGGGGCCCTCTCCGATGAATACTGGCTTGTCATTCCGTGC
>JAQVXE010000162.1 GCA_028709305.1 Bacillota bacterium
CTCTGCCAGCAGGCATAGAAGGACACCGCAATATGTGGCATAATGAGCTTAGGGCAGAAAGAGGGAGATGTAATGGCAGAGGAGAAACAGCTGACACTGTTTGAACGGGGAGACGTAGAAGTTTCTGGACCGGAACAGATGAGCCTTTGGCAATCGGGGGCAGAGTCGAAGAAGCGGTCGGCGGCGGTGCCTTCGTGGTCTGCAGCCGCGCAGATGCGCGCTCCTAGAGAAGAGCCCGCTCAGCCCGCTCAGCCCGCACAGCCTAAAGGACTGTGGGAGACGGACGTAGTCCGAGATGACCTCCCTGATCTTGATACGGTTGCTAGGGAAGTAAGGGACTGCAGACTGTGCAAGCTCGGCAGAACGAGGACTAATGCGGTCCCTGGGGAAGGTCACCCGCACGCCAGAATAATGCTTGTGGGCGAAGGCCCTGGAGCCGATGAAGACGCACAGGGAAGGCCGTTTGTGGGAGCTGCGGGAAGGCTTTTGGACAAGATTATTGCTGCCATGGGCCTTGATCGCAAAGAAGTTTTCATCGGGAATGTTGTGAAATGTCGCCCGCCCGGCAATCGTGTTCCCGAGTCAGATGAGGTAAGCGCATGCATTCCCTTCCTGGCGCGGCAGATTGAGCTTATAAGGCCCGACATACTTGTGATCCTGGGGGCTACTGCGCTCAAAGCTTTGATCGACCCGAAAGCCTCGATTACGCGTATGCGCGGCAAGTGGCTCACACGAAGCAGAATCATGATAATGCCCACCTTCCATCCTGCGGCTCTCCTTCGTGATCCTGGCAAGAAAACCTTGGTGTGGGATGATATGAACAAGGTCACAGCTCGGATGAAAGACATCAGCTTACAAAGGGGAGAATAACTCCGGGTGCAGACTAATATTCTTCCGATGGAGGCAATGACCTTGAGGAGGTGCGGAGATTATGAGGGCGGGGGCTCCGAGACGTGAGAGCGACCGCGCCCAGATCCCCATTTGGAAGCTGGTTGCGCTCGGTTGCGGCGTTAGCTTTCTTGCGACACTTGCTCTATCGGCTGTCGGAGGAATACTGACGACCTTGTTTACCTTTGAGCCTACTACGATCAACAACGCCGTTCCCGTCATAGGCTATCTCAGCGCGGGGATCGGCGCTCTGTGGGCAGGCAAGAGGGCAGGGGAGAATGGGGGGAGAAACGGACTTCTGGTCGGAGTGGTCTACCTTGGTATCGTTCTGTTGGTATCTGCAGCTGTAATCAGGGAGCCTATCAGTTTGGCATCCATCTTCACACGTGGGATTTCCACACTAATCGTTTCAACTCTCGGAGGGATTATCGGCGTCAACTTGTAGGGTAAGGGGCACAAACTGGTGTTCGATGAGATTCGAGAACGTCTGCATGGGCAGCCGGCGTATGCTGGTTGCCTATTCTTCCGATAGGAACCATCCTGAGCTGGCTAAGGAGGAATCTGCCGGTCGATGGCGAACGATTGAACTGACTAGACTGAATCCTCGGCCTAGAAAATTCGATAGGGGGGAATGATAGATGATTCACCTCGCGCGTGAGGATGTTCTGCGGGGACTTGAGCGGTTCAGGAGCATCGCAAAGCAAGATTTCCTCGCAAGCGGCCTCACGGAAAATCCGGAGTTTTGGGCGGCTCAAGCAGCAGCCCGACGGGAGCAGTACGATGAACTGATTAGCATCATTGAGACATCTGGAGTTCCGCGGGCAATAGAGAGTGCAATAGAAGTCTACAACGAACTGCCGAACCTCTACGATGAACCTGAGTTTGGTGAACCGGAGACGCGTGGTAGGAAACAGGCGCTTGAGGTCTTCTTCAAAGCTGTTGGCGTGGATCGCAAGACAATAAGGGATGCCCGGGGGCAGAAGATGGCGCGCATGTAGGCGCGTTTTCTCTATTTAGATAGGGCGTTTCCTGTATATGCATATAAGAGCCGGGCGGGACGAATCCAGCCCGGCTTTGCTGTGCCACCGAGAAACTAGTGTATCTTCCTAACGAGCCCGATAACCTTTCCAAGGAGAATTGCTCTATCGGTGATTATGGGAGAGAAGGCTGGGTTCTCGGGCTCGAGCCTGACGTATTTCGCATCAAGATAGAAGCGCTTAACCGTTGCCTCGTCCTCGATCAAGGCGACCACAATCTCGCCATTTTCTGCTGTAGACTGCTTTCTGACAAGAACATAGTCCCCATCCAGAATGCCTGCACCCACCATGCTGTCGCCTGACACTCTAAGCAGAAAGGAATCGCCCTCCCCGGCCAAAGAGCGGGGGAGAGGGAAGTAGTCCGCTATGTTCTCCACAGCGAGAATAGGTTGGCCGGCGGTAACTTGCCCCACCAAAGGCACACTCATGACGTCACGGCCCGGCGGGGGCATACGATCGGCGCCCATTACGACTTCTATGGCTCTGGGCTTTGCGGCATCGCGGCGTATGTATCCTTTCTCCTCAAGAGACGAAAGGTAGCCGTGAACCGTTGAGCTTGATCTCAATCCCACAGCGTGGCCTATTTCTCTGACCGAAGGAGGATAGCCTCGCTCTTCGATCTCGCGTGATATGAAATTGAGGATCTGCTTTTCCCTGGCGTTAAGCATAGGCAAGCTCATCAACCCCCTTCAACTGAGGAAAGTATATCACAGCAGCCAGGACGTTGCAAACAGTCGTTCGGGGGACACTTGACAGAGAACATACGTTCTGGTATCCTTGGGTTGGAGATAGAACATATGTTTGCCAGAGAGGGGATTAGCATGGAGAAACAGCAAACCAGCAGCGCAAAGAGGCGTTCCATCCTGCACGCAGAGTTCGGGGAAAGGTCAAAAAGAGGTGTCTCTTGCCTTAGCTTCGAGAGCGCTGCATTTGTCATTTCCGCGCTCATCCTGGTCGTGGCAGGTCTCACACTTGTATCTCCACAGGGTTCAGGTCAGGCTTGGCGCTCTGAACCTGAGGGGACGATACTAGTTACGGTTCAGCAAGGTGATACCATCTGGGGGATTGCCCGGCGCACATCAGGAGAGAATGCCGACCTTCGTAGAGTCGTACATGAGATAGCCGAATTGAACGGCTTGCAGAGCGGAGTGATCCGTCCCGGCCAGGGCATTCTCGTGCCAGCTCAACCCCAGCAGATGGCAGGCACAACCAAGGAATGTTTCCAGTAGCCGTGCTCGATGAGTCCACTTGGCGGCCTGCTTTGCGCCACGCCTCAGGCAAAGTGTCATGTCCGTGCAGAAGCTACCCTAGATTGTCCGTCTTTGGTTAGCACAACATTTCAGGAGTTTGATCCCATGGCACCTTCTTCGAAGCCTACATCCACCGGCAGAGGCAACTGCCGAACCTGTCTGATAGCGAGACGGCGTTGTTGCATCGTTCCACAGAATCTGTCCTTCGATCCGTGGCAAGCCTTGGGGATCATCACATCAACTTTACTCGTGGGGAACAGCCGGTCGCTTCACGGCGTGTCCGTCATGCCAACCGTTGAAGATCATCCGTAGATCATCCAGTGAAAAGGGCGCCAGCCCAG
>JAQVXE010000056.1 GCA_028709305.1 Bacillota bacterium
GGCCTCAGCCGTGAACGTTACTGCAAGCGGTGCCTCGCCCTGCAATGGGCTTGCATCAGCGACTATGACAGGAACCGCATTTGGCGTTACCTCTATGGCAACTGGCACTGTCAGCGACGGGCGCTCAACATCATTGCTGTCAACAACAATGTCTCGCTTGTGCAATCCCTCTGGCAGCGCTCTCGCATCCAGTTCAACAGCTATCCCTACGTTTTCGCCAGGCTTCACCACGCCACGTGCGGGTTCGAAGCTCATGCCGTCATTCCAACGCGAAAACTCGATAGCCATGTTGCTGTGCAGGTAAGGTTCGTTATGCGCAACCTGCAGGCCAATGGTTCCGGCTGAGTTCTCAATGCCCACAGTACATCCATCAAGGACGCCATCAAGCTCGCCATATTGGAATACGATCCGGCCATCCTCATAAAGATGTACCTGGAAGTCTAGCGAGCCTTCAGGCTCATACTCCTCGTTCTGCTTCTGTACGCCTTGATATGAGACTATGAAACGGCTGTTGGCAACATCGTGCCAGTAGTAGATTCCGCCGTCCCTTGCGTTCATGTCAGCCCAGAACAGAGCAATCAGGTCGTTCGGAGCAGTAGCATCCGGTATAGGCGTATGACTGGAAGCCGTGCCTCTCAGGCCGAATGTGACATATCCATTGGCACTGATGAGGATGTTTCTCTTCTTCTCTCCGTAGAAGTCAAACTCAAACGGGAGATCGAGTTCCTTGTAGTAGTCATCACCGAATACGGCCAGTGTGCCTGTTTCGCTTATGTCGACCCATTCGGCCACAGGCCCGTCAGGAGCATCACTGTCCTTCCACACGTATCCGAACTCATCAGGACCGCCAATCGCTTCTGCCTGAACAGGCTTGGCAACTGATAGATCGAAGTAGAGGTCGCAATCGCCCTCGTTCGATATTGTAAGCGTCTCCTGCTTCTGAGTGCCATGAGCCACCGCAGCTTCGAGCGAGGAAGGCGAAACCTTTGCCTGCGCGACACCGGGCTCCGTCAGGAACTTGGCGATAGCGTCCATCACTCTCACTGCCGGCTTGTCTTCGGAACCGGCTCCCGGACCGCTTTCAATTGCTCCACCGGGGATGAACTCAAACGGGAAGGAGAAGAATATCAGCCTCGAGCCGTTATCCCCAACGTATCTTAGGGCACAAGCCCTTCCCGAATCGTTCATCAGTATTGGAACAGCAACATCGTCTACAACAATGGAATCGCTCCTGTCCCTGAAAATAGGCTCAGTCACGATATCCCATCCATCAGTCATTGGATCTCCGGCAATGCCGAACAAGCGCTTGGCTCCGACATTCTTCCTTACGCTTGCCACATGGAGATACTCATGGATGAAGGGATGGTCGATATCCAGGTCGTCAATGACGCCCTGACTCGATAGGAACAGCCTTCCGCCATTATCCAAGTACTGGCTGATCCACTCCTGATCCTCAGCCGTGAGGGTGGTTCTGGCCGCATTTGCGGTGAACCAGATAACGGGGTTTACTATGTCAGTCGGCAACGTTACAGGCGGTTCAAGTTTCACCCACTTGTAGCCCAGGCTGTCAAGGGTGTTGGTGTACCACTCGTCAAGAGCGTTTCCGCCATCATCGTCTATCAAGACGAAATAGGAATCGTCGAAAACAGCTACTGCGATAGAGGCAGTGGCCTCCAGTCCATTTGCATCCACTGCATGGAATGTCGCCTTGTAACTGCCCGACTCCTCATACACATGAGCTACATTGGGCCCATGGAACGGCTCACTGTCGTCTGCGAAATCCCACCACATGTCCACAACCGTCTCCGGATCGCGAACCTCCGCGGTGAAGTTGACCGTAAGCGGCGGGGTGCCGTATGTATAGTCCACATCCACAAACTCGATTTCCGGAGGCATCAACTGCAGCAGCGCGTTGCGCAGGTTCAGCCTGCCGCCCGACACCATCTTGCCATATAGCTGAGGTTTCTTATCAACAGTTGCAAGAAGGAGATCCTTGATGGTCATGTCTCCCTCAATGTGCCCCTCGGCTCCAGGATACTGTGGCATGTCGCCATACTCCGCGATCAAGAGCGCAGCAGCGCCTGCAACGTGCGGAGTAGCCATGGAAGTGCCGCTTAGGAATGCATATGGCACATCGTACATTGCCTCTGGGACAGTGGACAGGATCCTATGCCCCGGAGCAGCGAGGTCGACAGTTGTAGCCCCCACGCAGGAGAAGTATGCCACTTGGTCATTGCAGTCGGTTGCTGCCACCGCAATGATGTTATCCAGCGGGTAGCTGGATGGATAATGGCTCCTGGCAGGGTTGCTGTCATTGTCTGCTCCAACGTTTCCGGCCGCACATATTGCAAGCATGTCAGATGCGGCGAAAGCGTCCTCGAGAGCCTGATCCGGGCCGCCCGAGTATCCCCACGAGTTGCTCGTGATAGTGGCTCCCATCTGCCGGGCATAGGCAAGTGCAGCTGCAGCATCAGCCAAGCTCCCGCCACTGGGGCCGATGAACTTGATGGGCAAGATCTTCACATTCCATGCCACACCAACGACTCCTATCCCGTTGTTTCCAATAGCACCAATCGTGCCGCATGTGTGGGTTCCATGGTGAGATTCTCCATCATACAACGTGTTGTCGTTATGGTGGAAGTCCCAACCACATACGTCGTCAATGAACCCATTGCCGTCATCGTCTTTCCCGTTACCCGGGGTTTCCCCCAGGTTTTTCACCATTCGGGGCTCCAGGTCAGGGTGATCCACCTGTATGTCGGCATCCAGGACCGCGACTACTACCTCCGGCGCCTCGCGCCTGACGTCCCAAGCTTCAGGCGCGTCTATGTCGGCATCCTCGACTCCGTACACATTCCCGATGAAGGTTTGCCCGATATTGTTAAGGCCCCACAACATCTCCAAGTATTGATCATCAGGTGTTGCAGCAGCAAACACCTTTCTGTTGGGCTCCACATATTCCACTCTGGGATCTGCTTCAAGGGCACAGACTGCCTCAGAAGACACCACATCAGGCTCTACTCTCACATGATAGAGCGTGAGCCCTTCCGGGAATGCCTTGCAGGGATCGAATTTGATCTCCTTGATAATATCCATGGTCGAACTGACCATGATCTCTCCTGCCTCAGCAGTTCGTACACCCGGAAGGAATCTCACAAGGTATTCGCCTGGAATGAGCTCTTCGGCTCCCTCTTGCCACGCCGGTTCCCATTTCTCGGGATCGAGCGCAACTGTGGCAGATTCATTGGCCATAGCTGCCCAACCGATGCCTAGGGCAACCATTGCAACCAGCATAGTGGCGATTACTAGCAATCGTGTGCGTTGCTTCACTGCAAAATCAGGTCCTCCTCTGTTTCGATATCTGGTGCGATAGCGAGTGCGTCTCCCCAACAAGCACAACCCAACACCTGTTATGCTATCTTCCCGACACATCACCCCCTTCCAGTTCGCGCATATCTCATTGAGTTTCCACTCAAAAATGGCCAGCCCAGGATCTGAATGCTTGACGGCATAAAAAAAACAGGCCACTCGCCATAGCGCCCTCAGCGGCTCTCTGGAAGTGACCCGCGGTACGTGCCTGAACAATCCGCATGGCATCCCGACCTCATTGATGCCTTACCATACAGCAGAAAAATCTTGTTGCTTGACGCCGGGTTCCAAGAATAAACCCCTCTCACCTGAAAGCGGTACGTCAGAATGCCAAGTCGAACAGCTAATCCAGGTTTACTGTTGATCACGCGGTCAGTGCAAATACATCAAGTGCTACTGACATTGCCACAACCATTGCCCCAAAGGCAGGTGCACAACTCCTATGCGTACTCTAGTTTGGTTACTTATTCTACCAAACATCGTGAACTCCTGCCGTTCTCGCATAATTAACCAAATTCCCAGGCGGTTTGGGCAATTGTGGCGAGGGGGGTGCCACGAATCTTATAGGAAGTTTTCCTCCAAAAGGAACTCCACAAGCTCGTCGAAACTCCCTCTGTAATCAGGATCGCGCCGGACGGTATCGCGATCGAGGACGAAGTCCTCAACGAGGTACGTCGTGATCCCAAGGTCGCCTGCTATGAGATCCTCCCACGTATCGTTCCCCACCATCAAGCATTCCTTGGGAGACTTCCCGAGAATCGACATGATCTCCTCGTAGTATTTGATGTTGGGTTTGCAGAAGTGAGAGGTCTCGTACGACGTCACCAAGGCATAAGGAAGTCCATGCACGCCGGCCCAACGCATCCTCTCCTCTATGGCCTCGAGGGGGAAGATTGGATTTGTAGCGATCACGACTTCGTATTCCCTCTCAATCAAGCCCTCTAGCATGGCTCTGGCAGAAGGATGCGGCGTTACACCCAGTGTCTGCTTTATGCCGGGAAACCCGTCATCATCCAGATAGAAGGCGTCGAACAACGGCATCAGTTCTGACTCCGACCGCCCTATCCTCGGAAAGAAGTCGGCGACAAAGACATCACGATTAGTCATCTCCGGATCCTCACAGCTCACCATCGCCTCGACTGATGCCATCAAGGCTGGCATGAAAGCCTTCGGTTCAACCACATCAGATAGGTTCTCTACGATCTTGTCTATGTACGCCCTAAAGAATTCCTCGAATTCAAAATGTGCAAGAGTGCCATCGAGGTCGAACATGACAGTTTTGACCACACAATCACCTCACATGTTGTAATAAGCCGTGTACGGCCTCAGGCACGTAGTCCTCTCACAAGCTCTATGCCGACCCTATCCTTTCGCCGCAGAAGCGAAGAGACTGCGATATCAATCTAAGGAAGAGTCGTCGTTCCCAGATCTGAGAAACGGGGATCGAAAACTACGATAGCACTGTCACGCCTCAATTCCGCCACCAGCTGTTTGAAGTCGAGAGCGTGTTCGCTCTTTATCAACCGCTCTATGCTTTCGCTAACGTTTTCTAGGGGAATGATTTGAGTCTCCGTCCTGTCTGTCACCTGAAGAATATGGTATCCAAATTGCGACTTCACGATTCCGCTCGTCTCTCCCACCGCCATCGAAAAGGCCGCCTGCTCAAACTCTACAACCATAGCACCACGAGGGAAATAGCCGAGATCTCCGCCGACTCGGGCTGAGTTGGTGTCCAAAGACCTCTCCCGTGCAAGAGATTGGAAATCCGCCCCTCTTGCGAGCAGCTCAATAATCTCCTCGGCATCCTGCTCAGTTTCTACAAGGATGTGGCTGGCCCTTACTCTCTCCGGTATGGTGTAGTCAGCCTTGTGCGACTCGTAGTACCCGGCAATATCCTCATCCGTCACTTGCACGTCCTTCGTGGAAACTTTGAATACCAGGAGACTCATCTCCAGCGTCTTGCGGAAATCTGCCTCCGTCATGCCGTATTCTGCAAGGAACGCATTGAAGTTCTCTCCTGCGGCCTCTCGATATATCCCCAGCTCACGATCGATCTCGGCCTGCGCCACTGCAATCCCCGAGCGCCTAGCCGCCTGCCTGACGAGGGTCTCGTCAATAATATAGGAAAGCACTTCCCGGCCTACTAAGCCGGATATTTTGTCATAGAAGTCGCCTGTAGTAATAGGGACATTGTTGATTATCGCAATTAGGTTGTGCTTTCCCTCCAGCTCATGGAGCCCGGCATCGGAAAAGGCGAATACAGCCGAGTCTACCTTGTCGCTGTCCACCGGCACATTGAAAACTTCAGACGAACCATCCTTCATAGTCACAACAAGGAATGCCGCGGAAGCTTGCTCCGCAGACACCTCCACTGAGAACGACAACACAAAGACAAATACCATTATTGACGTAGCTAGTCCACGCTTTCTTGTCATCATGATAATTCCAGCCTCCAGTTCTTAGCATCTCGGATCAGGGCATACCCTCAATCTTCGACGATCACGCTGTGTCCCATAACAATCACTAATCTGGCCGACTCGCGGTCAAGCATCGCTCCGGAGCCGACCAAAGCGGACCTGCCTGACAGGTTGACGAATTTCGAAAGCCTCAGAAGCCCCTGCCGGCCTTGACCAGGATCCCTACGACAATTCCCAGAAGATCCAATGCCACATCCTGGCGCGCGCCGGTTCTGTGGGGAACCATCGATTGCACGTATTCATCCATTGCCGCCACCCCAAGAGCAATGAGTGCTGCAATTACGCAGGAAGCCACCGCACGCCTCCGACTGCGCTTGCCCGTTGGCAAAGAGTAGATAGCATTGGCCAGAATGACGGCGAACAATCCGTACCCGAGAAAATGCCCTGCCTTGCGCAGAACCACAACAACCGTATGCACCTGGAGTGAATCCAACTGCGGCAGTATCACCTCTACAATGGCACGAGTTGTTTCTGCTCCGAACTCAGGCCGAACCGCCGCAAGAAACAGCAGCGCCGGGTAGGCCAAGGCCAGGATCCACCATAGCCAGGCCCTGCTCCCGACCCCCCCTGTTTCGTGACCCTGCTTCAATACAATATCCTCCATCACTGGTTGCGAAACTGCCGAATGGAGGATTTCCGGTTCATTCGGCTAATTACGCAATAGATGATACCCCCTGTACAGGGGTGCATTGAACATTATGTCATATCAAGGTGAGGAAATGAATAGAAGAATTCATGTTCTGTTGGTATCGGCTGCGATCATACTGGTAATCGCCGGCGCGTCCGGGTCCACTCTCGGCGCTCCGCGCCTCGACTCAATGCATGCATCATGGATAGTAGCCGATGGCATCAATCTAGGTTGCAGGATGCGTTTATCAGATCCTTGGAGACTCATTTTCAATCTCGACATGTGCCACAAGAGCGCCTACATCACCAGCTCTGCAGTTTACATGCACAACAAGCCAATCTTTGTGCTGACTGCCGGATATGTTGGTGCAGGAATCAGC
The DNA here is from genome assembly GCA_028709305.1 of Bacillota bacterium. Classification (GTDB taxonomy): domain Bacteria; phylum Bacillota; class DTU025; order DTU025; family DTU025; genus UBA10085. The sequence continues at coordinate 6,854 of JAQVXE010000056.1, forward strand.
TACGAATTCCAAGCGGGCAGATTCTATCCGAACGTGCTGGCGGGAGCGGAGTTCGGCGCAGGATTTGCAGAATACGAGTGGATACCGCCCTCAAAAAACTACGGCAAAGTGCGATGCGGGCTTAGAGCACGTTTCTAGCGTCGAGCCCTACCAAAAGCTTCGGGCAGCCTCAGGGATGTAAGCACACGGCGCTACGGCCTCACCCCTATCCCTATCTTGGCTGCCCACTCTCTTCTTGACTCTCCCAATATGTTGTCACTGTTTGACCTTGCCACATGTTCGAAGCTGCCTATGAGCACCAATGGGCCCGGAAGATCATGCTCTATCCCCATTGAAACCCTGGCCGCCTTCTCCACAATGCCGGAAAGAAACCAATCGTCAGGCCCATACTGGCGCGACCACGACTGACCGATCCTGCCTTCGCCATGCCTCTCCATGGCGCCTGAAAGGGTGAGCTTTGTCCGGTCATTCGGACGGAAAGAGAGAGTAAGAATAAGGGCATCTGAATCAGGCCCTAAAGGGTGCCCAAGGATAACACCACGATATACGTAGTTGTTGTCAGGGTTCTTATGCGAGTAGACGAAATTCGTTAACGCAACATATTCGATGTTGGCTCCCAATCGGGAATTACACGGAAGCTCAGGAACGTCGATGCCAATCAAGGCTCCTACCATGTCGGGAATGAAGGTTCTATTTGGTATCTTCTGTTGTGCATCGTCTATGAATATCTCACCATAAAGCTCCAGTCGGGGCAACATAGTCGAGACTCCTGGTTCTGCAAGAGCCCTTACAGAATCATCCCCACTCAGAGCAGGGCGAGGCGGAAGCTCCCACCATACACTAAAATCAGCGCCGAAGTTGACGTTTACCAGCCGATCCTGAGCCCGGTCACGCTGGCTTGCCGCACGTTGCAGGGCGTACAGAGGAAATCCGGGGAACGGCAAGTAGAGCGCTGCAGACAGATCACCGGAAACCGCAGCTGTCTCACTGACTCCAAGCGTAATCCTGGAAGTGGGCGCATACTCAAGCCTGTGGCCGAGAAGCCTTCTTTCCTGTTCGTGTTCCATCAGCCCAACGAATCTGACATAATCCGAATTTTCTCTCCTAAGACGATAGCCCATAACAGGCATGGGCTGCGCCTTTCCTGACATGATCAATGATCCTGATTTGCCTGGCCCCCATCTAAGCGAGCCTACTCCTGCAAAGAACTTGTTCTCATCTGAACCTGCTCCAACAAGCAATTCGAATCCGTCGTATCCAATTTCTAAGGCTAGCCCTCCCCCACTCGAATGACCGAGGCAGATGCAGATTTCGCCGTCTGCATCCAAGGAGGCGGCAAGGCTTTCTGCCGGGCAAGCCAACACAGCAAGACCCAAGGCAGCCGCACATATGTAAACTGCTATATTCCTCCTCATCTTCCCCAGCGCCGAGGAGGTTTGCGCTCCGCTATTTGCATCTTGTAAACTTAAGTTTGGCATCATACAAATCCCTCCGCCATACGCCAGACAGGACGGGCATGCCATCGAACATTATCGATTCATCAGTGCCCTTGTATATAATTCAACCCTATTGGCGTCTTCCCTCTGTCTACGGTTGCCGCAGAGCGAAAGTGCGTCCGCTTGTAGCAGATAGCCAGTTCAAAACGGCAATCTCACAATTTCGGCATGAACCGGGTACTGGTCTTGCCCAAAGGATTCCGCCTGGGGACGTCGAAAGCTTGGAATTGAGACTGGCCATGATCCAGCTATGCTACATTCATCTGGAGCGACGACAAAGCAAGCACATGCAGAGAGGAAGGAAGTGTGCATGACGGAACACAAACCCATTGTCTCAGCGGCCGATGTGAACATGATATTCCGCCACCTGCGGCGGCATCCCGCCATACCCGCCCTCAAGCAGGCAACAGACATAGAGATCGCAGCAGACTGCGGCGCCAAGCTCGTCTTCTTCCTCACGGGCACCATTCGTGACCTCGCAGAGGTATGCCAGCGGGCGCAGGACAATAGAATCAAAGTGTTCTGCCACATCGATCTGATTCAGGGGATCGGCAAGGACCCGGCCGGAATCGAATGGCTTGCGGCTGAGATTGGCGCCTCCGGCATACTCACCACACGGAGCAATCTGGCAAGGGCCGCCAAATCCGCAGGACTTGTGGCCATCCAACGCCTCTTTCTGCTTGACTCCGAATCGCTCAAGACAGGAATCGAAGTAGTCTCCTCTTCCCGGGCAGACGCCGTGGAGATCCTTCCGGCTCTGGTTCTTCCGAGCCTCGCCCACAGGCTCCCCGTCCGGGAGCTTTCGCCGTTTATCGCGGGAGGGCTCGTAGAGACAGAGGCAGAGCTGGAAGCAGTGGTTTCCACTGGAGCGTTGGGGGTGTCCACCAGCAAGAAGGAGCTGTGGACCTTCGAGAGAGCTCTCCCCGGCTAGGAAGGAATGGCTGGCGCCAAAATGGAGAACGAAAGGAGATCCGCATGACACAGATCCACGAACTTAGATCCAAAGCCCGCGCGCTGCTAAGCGAGTTCAAGGGAGATTCTTATTCCCTGTCACTGCAGGACGTCGGCAAGTTCGCAGCGGAATTGGGGAAGCGGGCCCTTGTAATCGCCAACCCCAGCTCGTGGCTTGTGCCCACTCTGGATGTTGTAACCTCATCTTTGAAAGACTGTGGCATGTCTATTGCAGGCGACCGCGTTGCCCCCGGCTCGGCGCCGAATTCGCCAGTAGATGATGTATACCGAATAGCCACGTACATAATGCATTTCAAGCCCGACTGCCTGGTGGCTGTAGGCGGCGGCAGCACCATCGATGCTGTCAAGGCTGCGAACGTCATAGCATGCCTGGGGGAGGATGATCCCGAGATCGAGGCCTACCTGGGTACAGGGCTGGTCACTGAAACTATCTCCCGCACCGGCAAGAGGCTCATTCCAATGATCGCCGTCCAGTCGGCCTCAGGTTCGGGAGCACATCTCACGAAGTACGCCAACGTTACATTCACCTCTCTAAATCAGAAGAAGCTCATAATAGATGACGAGGTCACTCCCGACCGGGCCGTATTCGACTACACAGTCACCAGAAGCGCACCTCGCGATCTCACTTTGGACGGAGCCTTTGACGGGCTCTCCCATTGCCTTGAGGTGTTCTATGGCATCAGCCCCGAACGCTACGACCTAGCCAGGGAGATCGCTACAGTTGGAATCGAACTCATAGTCGGAAACGCGGAAGCTGTGATGAAAGACCCGCAGGCTCACGGGCCAAGAGAGGCATTGGGCCTCGCAACAGATTTGGGCGGGTACGCAATCATGGTCGGCTCCACAAACGGCGGGCACCTCACAAGCTTCTCATTGGTCGACATAACAAGCCACGGACGGGCGTGCGCAGTAATGAACCCCTATTACACAGTCTTCTTCGCGCCGGCCATAGAGAAGCAGCTTCGAGTAGTGGGAGACATATTCAAGCGCTACGGCTATATCTCCGCCGATATCGACGGGCTTTCCGGACGCGACCTCGGAATAGCCGTCGCTCGAGGTATGATCGACTTCAGCAGGAAGGTCGGGTTCCCCGCCACCCTGTCAGAACTGCCCGGATTCGCAGATTCCCACATAGACCGGGCCCTGGCCGCAGCAAGAAATCCCCAGCTCGAGTCGAAGCTGCGGAATATGCCCGTGCAGATGGATGCATCTTCTGTAGATACATATATGAAGCCTGTGCTCAAGGCTGCGAAGACAGGCGACTTTGGCCTCATCGTCAACATGTAACACCCACAGCGCGCAGAATTTGCGAGCGCGGGAAGGGGAACGTAGCCGCCCCCGCGCAAGGAGCCGCTGATCTGCTTGGCGAAAGGTGACTGACCCTACAAGAGTTTAGGAGGGACCTGAATGAAGCCTTGCGGCACTGCCTTACGCGCATCTTCTCGGACAGATCCATCACGACCAACGGAGGCCCGCGAATGGCGCTCCCACAACACGTCCCTAGTCGCGCTCGCGCTTATTGCCGCTGTTACCTTCATCATAGTTATGATCCCTTGCTGCGCCATGGCCTCCCCCGAACCGTCCCCCGAGGTCGCGGAGCTCCTTACGCCTGAGGAGACCGCCAGAATCTCAAGTATGGTGATCTCAGAAGTGGAGCAACGAGGATTCCAGACTCGCCTGGAAGACGATTTCCTGTTCATTACCTTCTCAGACCAAGAAGAGCACAGCTTCATCATTCGAGACCTCCGAATTATGTGCGCGTATGTTGACGAAGGAAGCTGGGGCGAAATCATCGAGTTGTATATGGACCATCTCTTCATGGCTGTGGAGGAAACCAAAAGCCTGATGGCTGAGATCCACGGCGTGGAGGATGCCGCACCCTATCTTGGCCTATGCCTGTTCCCATGGGAGTATATCCAGCATGCGCCAAATGAAGACCCTGTGTACCGCTATGATATTGAGGGCATGATCACATGCCTCATGTGGGACTTGCCATGGTCGCGCACTACAATCGAATGGTCAGAGATAGAAGGGTGGGATTGCAGCGTCGATGAGCTTTTCTCAATAGCCCTCGAAAACACACTGGAAAAATACCCGGCAGTACTCGTTGAAGTGAATCTCCTTCCCGAGCTGGATCTGCTTGTTTGCGAGGACGAGGGCAACTTAGTCTCAACCCACATACTCGCCCTCGACAGACTGCCCGGCGCAGTAGGAACTCATGGCTCTCTCGTGAGTGTGCCCGCCCACAACACGCTGCTCGTCTATCCCATAGAGGATGAGCACGTGATAATGGCGTACATAGTGATGGCCCTTATAGCAAACGACTCCGCGAAGATCTCCTTCAGCCCCTTAATCGAGCTGGTCTATTGGTACGACGGGCAGGCTCTCATCAATATCCCTTACGTAATGGGAGAGGAGTTCCCCGAGTTCGACATATACAACATGCCGGCTGAGTTTCTCAGGCTCCTGTTGACCATGGTGAATTAGGCAGAAGAACCCTGCGAAACCAGAGCGTTCGCCGCGCTGATCCTGCCGGGCATGATCGTTTGGAGGAAAACGGACATGCCCGGCAAACCTGTACAGATAATGCAATATCAGAGACTGAGGAGGCCCAAGAATGTCAGACCGTTCAGACAATCAGCTCACACAGCGTCCTAAACTCGAAGTTGCCGATGTGAGCGGAATTCAGTATCCACAGCATCACATAAAGGCAATGCCAGATGAGATCTCCCGATACTGTTTCGTGCCAGGCGATCACATAAGGGGACAGAAAATCGCAGAGCGCCTTAGCAATGTAGTTCAGGTAAGTGCCAACCGCGCCATGTTCGTTCACACAGGAACTTATAGGGGCGTGAAGATGACAGTGTGTTCGACTGGCATGGGAGGCCCACAGGCCGCAATAGCCATAGAAGAGCTGGGAATGCTGGGTGCCGACACGTTCATCAGAGTAGGTTCCGCCGGAGCCCTCCAGCCCGGTATCGCAGTGGGAGACATTGCGATTGCCACTGCAGCCTACCGTGACGGGGGCGCCACCCGAAGACTCCTTCCCATCCCATTCCCTGCTGTGGCAGATTTCCATGTAACCCAAGCGCTTCTTGACTCTGCCCGCGAAAGCGGAACCGATCCCTACCTGGGCGTTGTTGCCTCCACCGACATCTTCTACGCACCGCCTAACCAAGACTTCGACAAGATGCTTACTGATGCAGGCACGCTCTGCATAGAAATGGAGACAGATACACTATTCATACTCGGCCAATTGCGGAAGTTCCGTTGCGGTGCCCTCTTCGTGATGGATACCGGAGACCAAGGTTGCAAGGCCACATGCGACAGCGAGAAGCCATGGGCCGATCACGCGGCTGATACAGGCTTCTTGAGAGGAGAGGACAATGCAATCGGGATCGCCCTGGAGGCAATGAGGCGGCTGGCAGTCTTTAAATCCCGTGGTAATGGTATACATTTGTAGACTATTCTATCTAAATAGCAGGAAACCGGCAAAAGATGGCGAACACCTTCCTGAGGACGCTCAATAAATATGCGTGCCCAATGAAACTGGGAGGTGGACTAGGTGAATTCTCTGTTGGTGATGGCAGTGACTTTCGTCCTGTACATCCTGGCGTACAACCTGTACGGAAAGAAACTGGGCTCGAAAGTGTTTCAGCTGGCTACGAAGAACATCACTCCTGCTGAGAAGTTCAATGACGGTGTGGACTACGTTCCGACCAATAAGTTCATCCTCGCTGGTCACCATTTCACATCCATTGCTGGAACCGGACCAATTGTCGGGCCGGTTCTCGGCGTGATCTGGGGCTGGGTGCCCGCGCTCCTATGGGTGATCTTCGGGTCGATCTTCGCAGGGGCAGTCCATGACTTTGGCGCATTAGTCCTTTCAATGCGCCATGAGGGCAAATCCATCGGCGATATTACCGGAACCGTCGTAAGTCCCCGGGCACGGACACTATTTTTCATAATTATCTTCTTCTGCCTGTGGATCGTTATCGCCATATTTGCCCTGCTAATGGTGAACCTCTTCGTCCAATATCCGCAGTGCGTATTCCCAATCTGGTTCGAGATACCCATAGCCATGGGACTCTCGTACTATCTGTATCAAAGGAAAGGAAACCTCACCATCGGGTCGATCATAGCCATCGTGCTGATGTACCTATCAATCTGGATCGGGCTGTACATCCCGGTCGCACTCTCAAGAGAGATCTGGCTGATCATTATCATGGCATATATCTTCATAGCGTCTACGCTGCCAGTACAGAGGCTGCTGCAACCACGGGACTATATCAATGCACTGGAGCTCTTGGTGGTCATGGTGCTTCTCATCGTAGGCATCATCGTAAGGCCGATGCCAATAGTCGCGCCGGCAGTAGTGCAAGCGCCTGCAGGGGCGCCGGCAATGATGCCATTCCTGTTCATCACGATAGCCTGTGGCGCAATATCAGGCTTCCATTCGCTGGTGTCAAGTGGCACAAGTTCCAAGCAGATAGCCAGCGAACCGCATTCGCTAGCAGTCGGATACGGCGGAATGCTCATGGAGGGAGTACTTGCAACCCTGGTCATTATCGCTGTATGCACAGGCGTTTCACCGGAAACTTGGCAGCAAACATACGCAAGTTTCGCCTCTATTCCAACATTGCCTACATTCGCTGAAGGCGGCGCCAGGATAGTAGCCGCGCTTGGTATCCCTGAAGCCTTGTCCCTGAACATCCTGGCAGTCTTCATGGTGAGTTTTGCAAGCACTACAATAGACACAGCCACACGTCTGCAGCGTTACGTCATCTCCGAATTCGGCGAAGATATTCAAGTAGACTGGATGAAGAACAAGTACATCGCCGCACTCATTGCGGTAGTCAGCGCTTATTTACTGGCCTTCCGAGGTAGCGCCAACGTGATCTGGCCACTGTTCGGCGCAACCAATCAGCTTCTAGCCGGGCTTTCATTACTGACTATCACAGTCTACTTGGCTGAAAATAAGCGGCCAACTGCGTACAACGCCGTGCCCATGATCTTCATGGTCATCATCACCACGTGGGGCATGGTAGCAAACTTGTTCCAGTACATCAGCCAAGGTAATTGGCTGCTTACGGCCATCGACGCAATCATCATCGTTCTCGAGATCTGGATGATTGTAGAGGCCTTTAACGTGCTGGGCAAAGTGAGGAGAGGAGAGCTGACAACCAAAGCGATGTGATAGAGGGTCAGATCTGTAAATCAT
>JAQVXE010000163.1 GCA_028709305.1 Bacillota bacterium
CGTTTCCTCCACATTTCAATGCCTCCTAGTACGCATGATGTGGCGATAACTCTCTTGAATCAATTGCTGATTCCGAAGAGTTCACGCCGTATTGATTCAGCACAATCACGAGTAGTTTCAACCAACACAGGCACACACTCAGGAGCAAAATCCATTACTGGTCCGCTTATGCTCAAAGACGCGAGTATTTCGCCATTCCCATCCATTATCGGCACGCCAATAGCAGTAACTCCCTCGTCCAATTCCCCCGTGCTAATGGCATAACCGCGTTCCCTAGTTCTGGCCAGTTCTTCAATAAGTCTCTCACGATCCACAACAGTCCTGTCAGTAAACTGGTGCATCTCCAGTTCGAGGATTGTTCTTATACGCGCTTCCGGCAAGTAAGCAAGTATGACCCTTGCGGACGCACCCGCGTGCAACGGACTACAACGACCGACTTCGAATGTGACCCTCAGTGGTTTCGGGCTATCGACTCGAGCTACGCATACAGCTTGGTTCTCGGCCTCCATTGTAAGAAAAACCGAGGAACTAGTAACCCTGGACAGTTCTTTCATGAATGGCATTGACGTTGTAACGATTTCTCTTGTAGGCAGGACAATGGATCCAAGCTCAAATAGGACTAGACCTAGTCTATAGCGCCTATCGGGCAAATCCTGCCTCAAGAAACCTCGTGATGCTAATGTAACTACACATCGCCTCGCTACGCTCTTGTGCAGACCAAGCTCGTCAGCTAGTTCTGTAATGGTCCAATCAGGTTTATTCTTCGAGAAGCATAAGAGCACGTCCAAAATTCTTCCTGCTGATTGCAGGATATCGCAATCTGCGACTTGGTCTTCAGTGTCGTCAAGTCTTTCTTCTTCGGACATGTTCCTCACGTGCTTGATACCCCTTCCCATATCTGCTTCCAGACTCACGGACCGCTCGTCTGATTCGCTGATAGATTTCGTGTTTCTCTCTTAGAATCTATTATTCGCCATTCAACGGATAACTCCTTCCTGTGTGTGTAAATCTGTTTAGCTGTAGTCTTTCTGTTTCTTGATGCGAATATCTGTGTGTTTCTTCTAGGAAAGCAGGAGACTCCAGGATTGTGTAGAATCATTGTACTGGCAGCAGAATTCTAGGTTCGCTGGGCGAACCCAAGGCCGCAATGTGGTAGCCGTTGGTATTTGGCATAGGGATCCACGCGCCTTAACGATAGGGGTAGGCCAAATTGCTCCTATCTGTTGGCAGCTGGCTAAAGTCATGGTTACCTGTATTTCATGACAGAAGCTCAGCACAGATTCGAATAGCAGAAGGAGGAAAACGCAATGAAGAATCATCGCAACTTAAACTTGATTCTGGCCGTGGTAGCGATCACAGGCGTAATGGCGCTTTGTGGCGCACCAAAAGCTGCAGCAAGCCAACCGGTGGTAAGCGCAAGAAACGGCATGGTAGTAGCTGCCAACCCCCTGGCTTCACAAGCAGGTCTCCAAATGCTTGTCCAGGGAGGAAACGCCGTTGATGCCGCCATTGCAACAGCAGCAGTCATGGCAGTTGTGGAACCTCAGTATTCAAGCTTAGCGGCAGGCGGAATGATGCTCATCTACGACGCCAGTTCAGGGAATGTCGTCGGGCTCAACGCAAACGCTCCATCTCCTGCAGCAGCAACTATTGACAAATTCACTTCTGAGACCGCTCGCCGTGGCTATCTCGCAGGCAACGTTCCTGCAGCCCTAAAAGCATGGGACGAGGCTCTTAAGAATTATGGAACTATGACTCTCGATCAAGTGCTTGCTCCAGCCATCCACTACGCAGAAAAGGGCTTTCCTATGACAGAGAGCCTTAGCAACGCAATAAGGAGCTCTGAAGCGTTGCTCTCGGCCATTCCTACCTCAGCAAAAGTCTTCTTGCCTGGCGGCCGGGTTCCTGAACCTGGAGAGATATTCGTTCAGGAAGACATGGCCAATGTGATGAAGCGAGTAGCGGCTGAAGGTACGGATGTCTTCTATAAGGGCGATATCGCAAGAGAAATGGCCCAGTTCTATCAGGAGAACGGCGGCCTTTTCACATATGAAGACTTCGCGAACTTCGAAATAGAGTGGACTGTTCCCCTCAAGGGAAACTACCGCGGCTACGACATATATGCTCCAGGTGGAGAGTTCTGTGCAGCCATGCTCTTGCAGCAGCTGAACGTCGTGGAATCTTTCGACATCGCGTCAATGGGCCATAACACGCCCGAAACACTACACCTAATGATCGAGACAACGAAGCTTGCAGGTCTCGACCGGGACAAGTACGTAGCAGACCCGCGGTTTGTGGATATTCCCGAACAGGGCCTAATATCGAAGGAATACGCCAAAGCTCTCAGAGCCAAGCTCAATCTAGAGCACGCCGCTACAGGACTTACCGCCGGAGATCCTGATCCATGGGAATACGAAGAGTCTCACACAACCCACCTTGGAACCGTGGATCGTTGGGGCAACATGGTGTCATACACCACAAGCACGGGCAGTTCATTTGGAACATCAGTAGTGGTGGGCAACACCGGGACAACCTTCAATAATGGAATGGGCTGGATGGAGCTAGACCCAGATCACATTAACTGCCTTGCTCCAAACAAGCGGCCAATGAACAACATCTGTCCCGTCTTCATATTCAAGGACGGCGAGCCCATTATCAACGCAGGTACCCCTGGCGGCAATTACATCTGGGGCACAATGTTCCAATTCATAGTCAACATGATCGATTTCGGCATGACTCCGCAGCGGGCAGTCGAGGTCCCCAGATACTTGGTGCGACAATTCGACGGAACTCGAATATCTCTATTTGAAGCAATGCCGGAAGAAACGCGTAAGGGCCTTGCTGATAGAGGACATTCAATATCAACGAGCTGGAGCGGCACGATCGAAGTCATAATGCGCAACCCCGAGACAGGAGTACTTACGAGCGGGCTCGATCCAACAAGAGACAGTTCTGCTGCAGCATGGTAAGGTGCTGATCTAGGATTCATCTGCGGTGCAACAGTACACACAACCGCCCAGGTTTGGTTAGTGGTTTGAACTGTGGCATGAACGACTAGGGTGGCGCCAGGTAATCAGCCTGGCGTCATTCCTCTTACAAAAACCTGCATAGGGGCGTCGCAGACGGCTCGTGGCAGACCTTGGTCAGTCGTTTCACAGAAGAAATGCGTTAGGCACTCCGCCCCACTGGGCTTTCGTATTCTGTTGAGCGGGCGCAGGGCCCAGCAGGCCCGTCACCCCCGGCCACCCCGCACCATGCATTCCCATCCTTGCGTCTCCGCTTATTTGGGCTTACCGGTTCGCTGGATGATACAGAGCTTTCCTGTGTTGCGCAAGGTTACCGACCTGACAGGCCAACTTCGGTCTAGTTTCGCTGCGTTCCGCGTTCTCTCCTGAAGCTTCCTTCATAACCCGCCGCTCTAGGTAACACCCTTGCCTACAGGTTGTCTTCTCATTGGTTGGGCGACAGGACT
>JAQVXE010000164.1 GCA_028709305.1 Bacillota bacterium
CTGCCTTAGCCACAGCATCGTTGTAGAGGCCCGAATCGCGCAGGACCTCTTTATTCTGTGGTGTTCCCATCATTACTGATGCTCTCTCTACACCGGGTGCCTCGTTGAGGCGTTTTGAGATCTGCATCAGCCTAACAGAGTCCTGATAAGTCCCCCGTTTGACAAGCACTTCTACTACCATTGTCTATTGCCCCCAACAACCCGACAGAGGCTCCAGGCGTCTATGGCTTGATGGCCACTCTGACACATGAGCCTCCGTTATTAATATAGAACTGCATTGCTTCATCTGCTTTATCCAGGGGGTATACCTGGGTAACCATCTTCTCTATTGCGTATTTCCTCGAATTTATGATTGCTACTGCGGGCTCAGTATCCCATGACTGACCGAGACCGCCAATTACGCGAAGTTCCTTGAAAACAACGAGATCCGTAGTCAGGCCGCTCTGTTGGAAGCCATTAGTCCCAACGAGAACCAGCCGCGCTGCCGGCCTGGCCACCTCGATTCCCATCTCCATCATGGCCCCAGCACCAGTCGTTTCTACTACAACATCGGCCATCTTGCCATCCGTTATTTTGGCAATGGCTTCCTTGCCGTCCTGAGTCGCAAAGTCTACCACATAGTCAGCGCCATACTCCCGGGCCAGATCCCATTTCATCGGATTGCGTGTTTTCCCAGCAATGATAATGGGGCTGGCTCCTGCTTCCTTGGCCGCAATAACGGTAGCAAGGCCCTGAGCGCCCGGCCCGATTATCACAACTGATTCGCCAAACTTCACCTGGCCCAGTCTCCTGATCCACCTAACGCCATTGCCAATAACTGACGACATGCATGCTGCCTCATCAGGTACGCCAGGTTCAATTTTGTGAACCCTGGATCCAACCGCTCCGTACATGTACTCGCCGTAAGCTCCCCAAAGATAGGGAGGCTCGTCACACGTTATATTCACGCCGTATACCTTGCTGTTCTCACAGAACTGATATAGGCTGTTCAAGCAATAATGGCATTTCCCACAGACTATGTAGGGCTCAACCGTTGCCTTATCGCCTGCGTCAACGCCATAGAGCTTACGCGCCTCAGCACCGATCTCAGCGATCGTTCCTACCACCTCATGGCCAAGTATGAGCGGATAGTGGGTCTTCCTGTTACGTCCCTCGTATTCTATTGGGTCGCCCCCGCAAATCCCCACCATGTCAACGCGGAGAAGGAACTCGTCAGGACCGATCTTGGGAAGCGGGAACTCTTTCATCTTCATCTTCATCGGCTCTTCAAGAACCATTGATAGAGCTCTTTTCATTGAAGTAAATCACCATCCAGCGCCTACAGGCCCCAGTGCCGTCTTATGAACGGCCACAATGATTCGAAGCTCTGTAAGCCATCTTCTTTAAGAGCATAGCAGCCCTACGCGGGTTTACCACACCGCAATGGCAGTTGGCTGCAAGCTTCTTGGCAGCCTCATCTGCAGTAATGCTGCCCTTCTCAACCTTTTCAGCCATGGACTTGACCAAATTGAAAGAGACCATTCCATGCCCGCACATAGTGCTTATCTCGAGAACCTCGCGCTCCGGCAGTCGGTCGGTGTCGCCCAATATGCCCAGTGAGTACTCAACTGTATGCCTATTGAGTTCAGCATCGCGGCAGCACTTGTCGACATGTTCAAGAAGGCCTGACACCACCACTGAAACGCCCAGGTCTTCACGTCTCAAATCGTCCAGAACCCTTGATACTGTGTCACAGTCAGCAAAGACTCCATGGACGATAGAGTTATCCTGTATTCCATCTAGCACAGCCTTGTATCCTACCTGTATCCCGTTGCCCGTCTTCATATCGCCACAGTTGACTGGTCTGTGTTCATAGACAATCTCAAGGAACCTGCGCAGCTTCTCGGCAGCGCCATCGCGGTTGACTCCCTGGGCGGCCATGGCAAATACCACGTAGTCCCCTTCGAGGTTCTCCTCTGAGCCCATTCTGTGAAGCGTGTGCGTCATCTTGTTGCCTCCTCTGCAGGGTTCTTAAGTATGGCAAGCGGTCTTCCCAAGCCAACGTTGGTCTTGCCGTTAGCGCTCAGGGTGAAGCCCGCTCTCTGAGCAAGCTCGCCCGCTGGTATCCTGTTCTCATCATCTACTGTGCACGCGAGATCCAAGCTGAACACCGTGTCGATTTGACTTGATACCCCTCGGATAGCTGCAAGCGCTTCCGGAAGTCTTGCCAAATCTATGTCAAACTCAACAATTGCTGATAGAACCTTCTCTGCCAGAACATCCTCGCGCAACTCGCCTGTCTTCTTGTTGACCATGAGGCTAGTGACTGGGTTCTTCTCCTCGAAAACCACTCCCAACTTGGCCACAGCCTTTGCAGCCTTCTCTACATCCCTGAAGTAGGTCCCGGTGCCGGGGCGCCCCAGTTCTATGGCGACACCCGCATGGCCAGGCTTAAAACGTCCTGTTACATCATTGGTCTTCATTTCCTCTGTGCCCCTGCCTGGAACGCCTGTGTCGCGATGCGACTTTAGGGGGTCACTAAATGCGGATCTGACCTCACGCGGCCAACTCAATTCTTCGATGCGGAGTGCGTCTACAGGGCAAACCCTTGAATGGATGCATATGTTACACTCCACGCAGGCTTCTCTGTCTACCACTGAACGACCATCTTCTAGACTCAGAGCCCCCATGGGGCAATATGGGAGACATTTCCCACACCCAACGCAAGTATCCAAGTCAACTATCATGTTCACACCTCATCCTGCACGTGGTTGTCATCAAAAGATTCGTGTGTGCTGAATGAAGTGCCTTTGGTGAATGTCCACAAGAGTTGTCGAGGATTTTCGGAACAATAGCGACTGTGACTATGACAACTCTCTCAACATCGCTATCTTCAGCCCTATCTGCAGATCGAGCCTTTGTTCAGGATCATTGAGGGACATGCCTGTTATAGCCTCAATCCGTTCCAGGCGATAAGTGACTGTGTTGTAGTGGGCGAATAACTCTCGAGCCATTTTGCTTACATTGCCATTGCACCGGAAATACGCTTGAAGCGTGGAGAGCAGGTCCGTGCCGTACTGGGCATCGTAGTCTAAGAGCGCAGCCACAGTCTCACTTGCGAACCCGGCCAACTCCTGTTCGTCGGGGATCAGGTGCAACAGCCGGTATACGCCGAGATTATCGAAATGAGTGATCGCCCCGGGGCCCTTGAGCATGCGTCCGATGCTGACAGCCTTTTTGGCCTCACAGAAACACCGCGGAATTTCCAAAATGTCTCTATAGAACCTCCCTATTCCAATAGATACACTGGCCTCTTCGCAGTGACGACTGACCTCCTTATGGACAAGTGCAGCGATTTCTTCAGCCGTTTCCTTGACAGTAGTGTCGTCCAGTGCTGGCGAGGTTTGGACCAACAGCACCAGGTGGCTACCCCTATCCCCCAGCAGATACTTGTCCTTCCTGGCCGTCAGA
>JAQVXE010000165.1 GCA_028709305.1 Bacillota bacterium
GGAATCTAGCAGCCTGTGAAGCTCGTCAAATTTGCCGCGACTGATGCAGTCACCGTCAAGATTCTTTCGCAGGATTGCATAGAAGCTCGGTGACACATTTCTATCATAAGTAGGTTCCTCCATTGTTGCGTGGAGCCCAAGTTCTTCTCTTCGTTCATCATAGATAGCGGCGGCTGAATCCAACAGGAATTCCTGTTTTTCTTTCGCCGTAATGTACTCTTCTTCCTCTAATCTTAGTATTACGGTCTTAACTGGTACTTCATAGTAATCGCTTAACAGGACTATTGTATCGGTCAGGTTGAAATGCTGCGGCAAAGAGTCGCAGTACATCTTTATACCCCATCGCGGCACCATAAACTCAGCTGCGAAGCGATTCGCCAGCATCTCCCTTAATGTTGAACCTCCGCCGTCCTCTACTTCGCATATGGTACTCCAGCTGTTCAGGGCATCACCATCGAACCATGCATGATACAGTTCATGGGCGGCCGCAAAATGCTGCTTTCCTTTTGGTATCGCGGTGTTTATGAAGACAACATCTTGATCGCTTCGTCGTCCTATGAATGCGGCAAAGTTCTGATCGTCGACGGGGAATCGAATGGTCAGTATCTTCATCTGATCCAGGCAATTGAAGGCTTTGGAACCGATAGGGGCGGATAACCCAAATCCAAGCGCGCTCCTTCTCTCTTCCGCCTTTCGGCGTAAGTCTTCGACTGAACTGGCTGTCAACACGGAGACTCCCCCTCGGCAATCCTAAGCTGCCATGTGTACTCCTGTACGAGTCTGTCGACTGATATGATTGCTTGTCTAGCGGGTTCAGTCGTGGCGCTGCCCATGAAAGCCAAAACCAGGCTTTGTGGCCGCTCTTCAATCAAGTCATTCAGGCCCAAGCCCAATGCAGTACAGGCTGCCTGAAGCTCCATTGCATTGATGGCTTTCTGTCCGTTTTCGATCTTGCTCAGGACCGCCCTGGATATCCCCATCCGTTCCGCTACAACTTCCTGTGATAATCCGAGTTGGTTGCGGTAGCTTGCTATGCGCCGGCCAATCTCCTGATAGGAGACTGCCATCGGTATTCACCCCCATCCCTCCATGAGTTGTTTCACCCCAATCATAACGTATTGTTGCAACATGTTCAATATGTGCGGCCCGCTTGCTATGTTTTGTTGCGTAGGGGCGCAGTATTTCATGAGTCCCGCCATTGGATAGATCTCACTGATCTAACCCTGCACATTTCTACAGCAAGGGCAAACAGAAAATTGCCGTCTAGCCGCCAGGCTGTGTGCTCCAGGATCTTTCGAGCACCGAAACAGTAACTTGTTCTTCGAAAAGCGAAGAACACGAGAGACTCATGGACAGCATCTCTAAGAGCCTTGGTAGAGTACACCTTGAATTCCACTATCAGCCATAAGCCCAAAGGTGTTGCCTCCGAACCGATGGCATATCCTCTCGACTTAGCCGGTCGCATTGTGAGCCCGGCACACTATTGAATGGCCTTCAGGTCCATCGCGTAGTCATATGAGATAGGCTCCTTCATCTGAGTGCGCACGTATGCATCCTCGCAATGAGAAACCTTGGCCATTCCTGTTGCAGTGGCGCTTCTGAATCTAGCGCATACATCCCTCAGCGCTTCGTGTTCCGTCGGAATAGGTCCATAGTAGTTGTGGCAATAAGCCATCCCGCTTATTGACTTGAAAGCTCACCTATAAGCAACGAAGTCCGCGCACCACAGCAACTTCAGGAGCTTGGACTTGGCAACATTCCTCATATTGCTGACGAAGAACACAATCATGTTAGTGGCCTTGTCAACATCGAATTGGCAGCGCCCACGAAACTCGTCTTCGTGAGCCGAATGCTTGCTCATGAGATATTGCATAGGTCTCGTCTCGTTGCACAACTCGACAATCCCGTTCTGTGCCACACACGTGGCAGTAGGCGCGCATTGCTCAACCCCTCCTCATTGGCTAAGGATCATGCCGATACGGCAGCATAACCGGACCCTTCGACTTATGGAAGGAGAGACATACAGCCCCGATTCGGATCCAGCTTGAGCTTGATGTAAACCTCGATGCCATCCACGTTCTTGATGAACTCCCAGATCGATCCCGGCCTTATCCGGTCATGGTCTGGCAACGGCCCCCTATCATAATCCTGATAGGCAAAGACATGATCTAGTGAGATCTCATTCACAAGATCCGCTGATAATCTCAACCAGGCCGATCTCCTTCGCCATGGCGGCAATCAAAGAAGTTGCGCCTGCTGTTATCGGTTTCACCGCGCCAAGAGCTTACAGCCTAGTCTCCATATGCAACACCGTACACCTCCGGGCTCTACATTCTCTCATCCCACTTGTATGGGATCATCAAGGCAAAACTCCAGGCTCGACTGGCAGTTTCTGCCCGTCGAGCCTGGAGAGTCATGTTCGCACAACGTCATGATAGAATAGCATTATTTCATTATAAGGCCAACCGGGAGAAACCAGATCTTCACGCCCCAGACTCCAGCAGGAACACCCTCGCTTCAGCCTGCATGCCATGGCAAACGGTCACAGAACGCCTGGGGCAGGCAGGTTCAGAGCCGACCGATCTGCAATCGTCTTGTTGCAGCAGTATATCCGCCTAAATCCTCTCACTTCTCAGTGACTATCTTCACCCCTGCGCTCGCGCCTATCCTGCTGGCTCCTGCCTCAACCATAGCCCTGGCAGTGGCTGCATCGCGAACTCCCCCTGATGCCTTCACACCCATTTCCGCCCCAACAGTACGCCTCATGAGCGCAACATCCTCCACAGTGGCCCCGCCATGGCCAAACCCGGTGGAAGTCTTGACAAAGTCGGCGCCTGCCCGTTTGGCAATGGTGCAAGCCTGAACCTTCTCTTCATCTGTCAGAAGGCCCGTCTCAAGAATCACCTTGACCAAAGCCCGGCCTCTAGCAGCATCCACTACTGATTGTATGTCATAGAGAACACGATCAAACTCGCCGGCTTTCAGGGCCCCAACATTGATGACCATGTCAACCTCTGATGCTCCACTGGCGATGGCATCTCTAGCCTCCACCGCTTTGACCAGCGGTGTAGTAGCGCCCAGTGGGAAGCCAATAACCGTGCATACCGCAACATCGCTTGCCTTCAAGAGTTCATATGCCAGCCCGCAGTGGCACGGGTTGACACAAACTGAAGCAAACCCATATGTAACAGCTTCTTCGCACAGTCTTTCTATCTGATGCCGGGTGGCATCAGGTTTGAGGAGAGTATGGTCGATCATTGCTGCCAGCGTGTCATCGATCCCCTCAGGGCGCTCTGCTCCCCTGTTGTGTTTGGCTTTGCCACAATCACAAGCTCGCTTGAATCCCCCCTGCACGCCACCGGTTTTGCGTGAGCATCCTTTGATGGATCCATCATTACCCATATCTGCACCTCCAGATGTAGCACAGTCCTGTTTGCTGTCTAGTC
>JAQVXE010000057.1 GCA_028709305.1 Bacillota bacterium
CACGACATCCCAAGTCCTTCTTATTGGCAGTTGTGGTGCGGAGCGGGGGTCACGCTCCTAAAGCTGGAGCCTAATAGAAGTGGATATCTGGGAATGTGGCAGCTTATTGCCATAGCATGCTATGATATTGGCCGGGAGTGACGAAACCGTGAAAGTGAGAACGCCCGTCCGGCACCAGGCGCTCTTGAGGGGGAGCACGAGGATGAGAGATGAATTGAACGGCTTCGAACCAATGGCTGAATTCTTCGACAAAAGGGTCGACACGTATGAGGCGCACATGCGAGAGATAATGCCGACGTTTGACGAATTCTATTCGTCTGTGGCTGGCCAGATCCCGATCACGAGCCAACCCCTGTCCATCCTGGACCTTGGGTGCGGCACAGGGCTGGAGCTGGATTTCGTTTTCCGGAGAGTGCCGGGCGCCAGGATCACGGCTGTCGACGTCTCTCCTGACATGCTCGCCAGACTTGAAACCAAACTCTCAGATTCGCCACACAGGCCACAGGTGTCGATCGTGCGTGGATCGTATCTGACAATGGCCTTTCCTGAGCGTTCCTTTGACCATGCAATCTCTGTGCAAACCATGCACCATTTCACCCCCGATGTGAAGCGCGGCCTGTACTCAAGGATTGCCAATGCGCTCAAGCCGGGCGGGGCCTATATCGAAGGAGACTATGTGGTGTCACCTGAAGAGGAACGGTCACGGCTTGCCCGGTATGAGGCAATCCTGGAGTGGCTGAGAGCCGACGGTTCCATAAGAGAAGATGAAGCCCCAGACGGGAAATACCATATAGATATTCCGCTGAGCATAGAATCGCAAGTTGCAATCCTGGGCGAGGCAGGATTTGCAGACGTCAAGGTAGTCTTCAGGCAGGGCGCAGCCGCAGTCTTCTCGGCGCGCACCGCATGTTGAATGATCTGACGTTCGATGCCTCATAAGCTCAACATCCTGCGAAACATGTGACCCGGGCGGAAGCAGGCCATGGCCATGCAGATGCAGAATTGACGAGTACAATGGATTCATAGGGATACTCGGAGGTGCGCTATGCGAAGGCTCACGATGTTGTCACTGATATCCTTGATTGTGCTTAGTGTTTTCAGCACTCCATCTGTTCTTGCAGAATCCTTGCACTCCACGATGGCAGCTGACGAACTCCATTTCACGATTCTACACACAAATGATGAACACTCTGCCATGGTACCCTTTCCCCTGGTGGACTTCGACAATGAAAAACCAAACCCATCCCTGGGCGGGTTTGCCCGCCTAGCCCAGGCAGTGAAGGACATAAGGGTGGCCAAGGAGGCTGTGAATGAACCAGTACTGCTGCTTTCTGCAGGCGACTATGTGGCGGGCCATCCCTATTCATGGCTGGCTTTGGAAGGCAAAGCTCCGGAACTGTCTGTGATGATCAAGATGGGTTACGATGTGGTCACCATTGGCAACCACGAGTATGACTACGGACCTGATCTGCTCGCTGAGTATTACAAGAGCGCGGGCTATCCAGGCGCAAACGCAGATACGGCCTTGGTGGCCAGCAACATCCTGCCCCCTCCAGGGCATGCCCTGGAGGATGTGGGGATAAACAAAACCCATGTGAAGGTGCTCGAAGGCGGGCTGAAGCTCGGATTCTTCGGGCTCATAGGCATTGACGCCGTCAATGTCTCCCCCAATGCCACCCCGGTTGACTTTGCCGACCAGGTGGAAACAGCCCGGGCTGCAGTAGCGGAGCTGGAGAAACAGGATGTGGACGTTATCATCGCTATTACCCATGCCGGAGAAGATGAGGATGTGGACCTGGCGAAAGCTGTGCCGGGCATCGACGTAATTGTGGGAGGCCATTCCCACACACTGCTCGAGGAGCCCATCATCGAGGGCGAGACCATCATCGTCCAGGCAGGGGAGTATCTTAAGTATATGGGCTGCCTGGAACTGGCCTACAATACTTCAACAGGCAAGCTGCGGATTCGTAATGCCGATACGGAACCCTACGTAATCCCTCTCGACGACAGGTTCGCTCAGGAACCCGAAATAGCAGAGCTAGTAGACAAGTGCACTGCCGAGCTCAACGCCATGATTGCCGAGATGACTGACGGCCGGTTCGCCGATATTTCCGAGACTGTGGTGCGGTCGAGCTTCGTCGTCCCGAACACCCCCGTGTTGCAGGAAACGCCCTTCGCCAACTTCGTCACCGATGCCATGCGCCTGGTGGCGGAAGAGGTGACAGGCGAAAAGGTCCACCTGGCCTGCCAGGCCAACGGGACGCTTAGGGGAAGCATTGTTCCGGGTTCAATGCCCTGGTCCGAAGACCAGGTTTGCTTCTATGACCTGGCCTCACTGGTGGGGTTGGGTTCGGGACCAGACGGAACCCCCGGCTATCCCTTAGTGTCGGCCTATCTCACCGGGCAGGAGCTTCGCCGGCTCTTTGAAGTCCAGGTGCTGCTCGCGGAGCTAATGGGCGACACCTACTTCCTGCAATTTTCGGGGGCTAGGATGACCTACGATCCAAACCGGGCGGTGCTCTTCACCGTGCCCTTCCTGGACCTGCCCATCCCCACAACAATGGCGGTTTTGTCGGCGGAATTGTATGCCGGAGAAGGCACTCAGGATACGGAAGATTACATTAAGATCGCCAAGAACGATCAGCAGCTTTACCACATTGTCACCGATTACTACATTGCCTCCTTCCTGCCCATGATAGGTGAAATGCTGCCCAGCCTGGAGCTGGTCATGAAGGACGAACATGGCAATCCCATTGTGGATTTGGATGATGCAATAATCTACAGGAATGGCCATGAACTCAAGGTCTGGCAGGCAGTGGTGGAATACGCAGCCAGCCAGCCTTTGGGTAGTGACGGCAACCCCCGCATTTCCCCGTACTACGCCGCCACCGCCGGTCGACTCGTCACGAAACATACTGTGCCTCTGTGGATCTGGTTGGTTCTGATTCTGGCAGTGGTGGTGGCACTGGTGGTTGTGATAGTTCAGGCCGCCAGGCACCGTAAGCGCCGCAGGAAGCTGGTGGCTTAACCGGATGACCCAGTGGTGGGACTTGACAGAGGATGGGCAATATCTTATGTTGTGAGTAAGGCATGTGATTCCTTACCTCAGTTCGAAAGAAGGAGGCGTGAACCCCATGGATGGGCCATACAAGGCCAAGGTCACATCTAAAGGCCAGGTCACTATACCAGTAGATCTTCGTAGAAAGATGGGGCTCGATCCCGGAGATGTTCTGGAGATCCGGGAATCGCCGCAAGGCTACATCCTCAGCAAGTACGTCCAGGATTCGCCATTCGATCGATATGTGGGATATCTGGAAGAGGCAAACGCCAGCACCGACCGGGTGATAGATGAAATGAGGGGCCCCAGGTGATCACCTCCGTCGATACGAACGTCCTTCTCGACATCCTGCTCGCAGATGAACTCCATGTGGATGCGTCCAAGAGGTTGATCGATGCGGCCTACGCTGATGGCGCTCTCATCATCTGCGAAGTCGTCTACTCAGAACTCGCAGCCCAATTCGACAACGTCCGCGATCTTGAAGAGTTTCTCTCTCGCACAGGCATAAGGCTAGTCCCGTCAAACCGCGCTTCGCTTCAAGCAGCCGCTGCCGCGTGGCGGAAGTACACGATAAATCGCGATGATCGTCTGCAATGCGCCTCCTGCGGCAAGCTCCGGCATGTCTACTGCGACCAGTGCGGCGCGGCCATCCAGTCGCGGCAACACATCATTGCAGACTTCATAATAGGCGCACACGCTATGATCCACGCCGACCGCCTGCTCACACGGGACAGGGGTTTCTATGGCACATACTTCCCAGAGCTTGTCCTGTATGCCTGAAGCCGCAGGCATGAGGAACGTGGCCTACTCGCGGGTGGCTGGAACGAAATTGTCTCTTGACAACTCCCCGCTTCTGGTGTTACATATTAGAAAACTGAATCATGTGTGGATGAAAAGACTTTGATGGGGAAGATCGCCGCGGTAAAGGCCATCCCTTAGCGAGCGGGGGAGAGTGAAAGCCCTGTGGGAAGGATGTGGCGAGTGGGCCCCGGAGTCGCAGGCCGAAAAGCGCGCCGACTGTGCGTGCACCCGAGTAGGCTGAGCCGGAAGCCCCCGTTATCGGGCAGGGGCATCGCCTTCACCCATATGGAGGCCGCGCCCTGGACAAGTGGGATAGGCATGCTCCTATCCAATTAGGGTGGCACCACGAGATCAAAGCTCGTCCCTTGGCGGACGGGCTTTTTTGCGTACCGGCGGGGCTTTCATCCAACTGACCAGTCAAGCAAGAAAAAAGGAGGCCACTACCATGATTAAGGGTCCTGGAGGCAAATTGAAGATCATATCTCTTGCCCTGGCAGCGGTCGCACTGTTGCTCATGGCGGCAACAGGAGTGGTCCGCCCGGCGAAGCTCCCTCCGATCAAGATAGGGGCTGCAGGTCCCTACACTGGCGACGTTTCCAAGATCGGGCTTGACGGACTGAACGCCATAAGGATGGCTGTTGATGAAGCAAACGCAGCAGGTGGCATCGGGGGACGGAAGATAGAGATAGTGGAGGCCGACGATGCGGCAGACCCGTCCAAGGCGATCCTCGTGGCAGAGAGACTCGCAATGGACCGTGCGGTCATCGGCGTCGTGGGGCCGATGAACAGCGCGACTGCCCAGGCAGCCCTGCCCACGTACCAAAGAGCGGGGCTTGCGATCATTAGCCAGTCAGCGACGAATCCTGACCTGACCGAGATGGGCTACAAGGTAATGCACCGGATCTGCCCGCGCGATGATGCTCAAGGGCCGGCGTCTGCCCGATTCATAGTTGAAGCTCTCAAAGCAAAGACGGTGTACATCATAGACGACAAGACAACTTACGGCCAGGGCCTTTCAGACCAGGTGGAGCCGGCCCTCAAGGCCGCAGGTGTAAAAGTCCTCCGCGGACAGATATCAATGGAGGACAGGGACTTCTCCCCTATCCTCACCCGTGTAAAGTCGTCTGCACCTGACCTTGTTTACCTTGGCCTGGCCAATCCGGCTCAGGCAGCGAGCCTCATCAAGCAAGCTGCGGGCCTCGGGCTCAAGCCCGCCTACATGGGCGGTGACGGTCTGAAAGAAAAAGACCAGTTGATCCAGGGCGCCGCCGGGCTTGCAGAAGGGATGTTCGTTACATCCATAGGCCGAGACATAAGAGAAGTACCTGAAGCCCGCGAGTTCATCCGCAAGTTCGAGTCGAAGTATGGAGCTATGAGCGTGTTCGGCGGACAGTCGTATGAGGCCGCCAACATCCTGATAGACGCTGCCAGGCGGGCTCACGCCGATCCTGCGAAGATAACCCGGGCCAATGTCATGACTGCCCTGAGCAAAACCCGGGGCTACAGTGGGATTCTCGGGTTTCCCATAGGCTTCGACTCTAAAGGCGATGTCGTAGGGGCCAGCATCTTCGTCTATCAGGTAAAGGGCGGCGAATTCGTGCCCGTGAAGGAGTATCCTGCGGTCGTGCCCGCCAGATAGGTCAGATCTGCATCGACTCATGAAGCTTGATTGGAGTGAATTCCATGGAACAGCTTATGGCTCAAGTGCCACAGCAGATAGTCAACGGGATCACGCTTGGGAGTGTATACGCCCTGCTTGCCCTGGGCTACTCCATGGTGTACGGCGTTCTCAAGATGCTCAACTTTGCACACGGGAACGTCTTCATGGTCGGGGCCTTTGCAGGCTGGGCAGTCCTGTCCCTCTTCCAGAGAAGCGGGCTCATCGCCGTTCCCGCTCTTGCCCTGGCTGCTATGGCCCTGGGAGCCATTGCCGCAACGGCTCTGCTTGGCGCAGCGATTGAGAGGTTCGCCTACAGGCCGCTACGGGGCGGTTCGCGCCTGGCCCCCCTGATTTCAGCCCTGGGCGTTTCGATCATCCTTGAGAACGCGGCGATGCTTCTCACATCCGGTAGGGCCAAAACTTTCCCGACTGAACTTCTGATCCCGCAAGATGCGGTGGTCCACGTTGCAGGCGCCGCCATCTCGGCGACCCGACTTGCCATGCTCGGAACCTCCATCCTGGCCATGGTCATCTTAGATGCCATAGTGCTCAAGACGAAGTTCGGCCGAGCAATGCGCGCCACGAGCCAGGATGCAGAAGCTGCTGAGTACATGGGGATTCGCACATCGCTCGTCATATCTGCCACATTCATGCTCGGTTCAGCCCTGGCAGGGCTCGCCGGGGTAATGATAGGCCTCTACTACACCCAGGTAGATTTCATGATCGGTTTTTCGGCAGGGATGAAGGCGTTCACCGCGGCAGTGCTGGGGGGAATAGGGAGCTTCCAGGGCGCAGTTGTGGGCGGCCTCCTGCTAGGACTGGCCGAAAGCTTCGGTGTGCTCATCGCGCCACCTGTCTACAAAGACGCCATCGTCTTTGCGGTGTTGATCCTGACTTTGATCCTTCGTCCCTACGGGCTCTACGGCAAGCCTCAGCAGGCAAGGGCATAAGGATGCGCGCAATCACAAACTCGAAAGGCGGCATAGCCGATGTCAAGTGATTTTTTAGACACCTTGAAAGAACGCACCCGTGATGCCTCACGGCGTCTCCATGGAGCCGCAGCCGCTCCAGGATGTTCGCTCCCCGGCAGTCGGCTTCGAGTCGGCCTTATGGATAGGTTGGGCTCCAGGCTGAGCGGATGCATCTCCATCTCCCGGCTCATCGTCTTCCTGGGCTATGCCGCTTTGCTGCCCGTTCCCTTGATCACGAAGAACTATTACTTGATGCGGGCAGGAGGGTCTGTTGGAATATATCTTATGCTGGCAGCAGGGCTCTCCATTGTCGCCGGCCAGGCAGGCCTCCTCGATCTGGGTTACGCAGGGTTCTACGGGATCGGGGCGTATGTATATGCCCTGCTTGCATCTCCCCAGTTCGGGATCCACATGCCCTTTTTCGTCGCGGCGGCTGCATCGGTGGCGGCGGCAGTCCTGGCAGCGTTCGCGGTGAGCCTGCCTACACTCCGCCTCCACGGCGACTACCTGGCAATGGTGACTCTCGGGTTCGGCCAGATAGTGCGCATACTCCTCAATAACATGGACCGCCCGATCAACATAACAAACGGCCCCAACGGCATAGTCGCAATCGACCCGCCGCAAATCTTCGGCTTCACCCTGGGATCCATGGAGGCGCAGTACGTTTTCATCTGGATCTTTGCCGCTGCGGTGCTGATAGGGATATCAAGGCTTGCAGGTTCCAGAGTGGGAAGGGCATGGAATGCGCTGAGGGAAAATGAGACGGCCGCTGAGTGCATGGGAGTGAATGTGAGGCGGTACAGGGTGTCGGCTTTCGCGGGAGCTGCGGCCATTGCCGGGCTTGCCGGCGCGCTCTTTGCATCATGGCAAGGCGCAGTCTTCCCGCAGAACTTCACGATGAGCGAGACAATCGCCGTCTACTGCATGCTAGTGCTTGGCGGAGCACGGAGCGTGCCAGGGATAATGCTCGGGGTGCTGCTGCTTCAAGTACTACCCGAAGTCCTCCGCGC
This sequence comes from Bacillota bacterium, assembly GCA_028709305.1. GTDB lineage: Bacteria > Bacillota > DTU025 > DTU025 > DTU025 > UBA10085. The sequence goes on from JAQVXE010000057.1 coordinate 7,501, forward strand.
GTACAGCGTCTATCGGATGCTCATATACGGTTTCGCCCTGGTCCTCCTGGCCATCTTCCGCCCTCAAGGCTTGATAGCTGCAGGCGAAAGGCTGATCGGAATAGACCCGGGCAAAGTGGCCGACAAAATCGATGCCCCGTCCGGTGCAGTCGTGGATGCAGCCTGCGACGCATGTGAGGCATGCTCGGAAACCCTGGTTCCAGTGCTGGAAGTGGAGGGACTTAGCTGCAATTTTGGAGGGCTGGCAGCCGTTTCAGATGTGAGCTTCTCGGTTGAACGTGGCGAAATCCTGGGGATCATCGGGCCGAACGGCGCCGGCAAGACGACTATCTTCAACCTCATTGCAGGCCTTGTGAACCCCTCCGGGGGAGATATCAGGCTGTATGGGCGCTCGATTGTGGGCAAAGCTCCGCATGAGGTGGCAGCAATGGGAGCTGCACGCACGTTCCAGAACATCAGGCTCTATGAGAGCCAAAGCGTCCTCGAGAATGTGCTGGCAGGATGCCACTTGCACCAGGATGCACATCTGGGGGCGATACTCCTCAAGACGAAGTCCCACTTGCGCCAGGAAGAGGAGGATATCTCGTATGTAAGAAACATCCTCCGTGAAATGGAGTGCGGCCTGGCGGAGCGGGAGTCCGACATTGTCGCAGAACTTTCGTACTCTGACAAGCGTCGAGTAGAAATGGCAAGGGCACTCGCCACAGGAGCAAGGTTCATCCTCCTGGATGAGCCGGCCGCAGGAATGACAGCTGAGGAAATCAGGGCAATGGCCTCGGAAATCGTCACCCTTCGCGATCGGGGCTACACCATTGTCGTTATCGAGCATCACATGGACCTGATCGCAGCAGCATGCGACAGGGTGATCGTTCTGGATCATGGCCAGAAGATAGCTGAAGGTCCGTGTAGTGAAATTGCAGAGGACCCGGAGGTCATCCGCGCCTACTTCGGGGGCTCTCAAACCTCAAAGCGGAAACCGGAGGAAAGCGATGTCCGGGCAGCTGCCTCTAAGTCTGCTGCGCCCCTTCTGAAGCTTGTGGATGTGCATTCGTCGTATGGACCTGCTGTGGTCCTGCAAGGAGTCAACCTCTACGTCAACCCTGGCGAAGCAGTGGCGCTTCTGGGGGTCAATGCGGCTGGAAAGAGCACGACACTTGAGACTATCACGGGAAGGCTGCGCCCCACCCGAGGGGAGATCTTCTTTATGGGTGAACGCATAGATGGACGTCCGACGAATGAGATAATCCGGATGGGCATGGGGGTCGTGCCTGAAGGGCGCAGGGTCTTTCAGGGCCTGACGGTTATGGAGAACCTGGAGGTTGCAGCTGATGCTCTGGGCAGCTTGGAGCAGGCTCGGGAGGGCATAAACCGGGCGCTTTCGGTCTTCCCCGCCCTGGCAAGCAGGCGGTCTCAACTTGCTGGGACTCTCTCCGGAGGCGAACAGCAGATGCTGGCAATTGCGCGGGCGCTGGTCACATCGCCCCGTCTCATATGTATGGATGAGCCGTCAATGGGGCTGGCGCCTATCATGGTGGAAAGGGTCATGGAGGCCATCTCCGAGATAAACAGAGCAGGAACTGCGGTGCTTCTGGTTGAGCAAAATGCAAGGGCGGCGCTTTCTGTGGCCGACCGAGTATATGTTCTGAAAGATGGGAGAACCTCGGCGTCAGCCGAGGCAGGAGCGGTTCTCAGGGATGATTCGGGCGGGGTTGCAAAGATATTCTAGTTGGTGTAACCTACCCGAGGGCGGTTTAAGCATGAAGCAGGGCCGTCCTCACAAACTGCCCTGCTTCATTCCCTCTCCTCTATCGGTGAATCAAGCCCTATTAAGGGAGATGGAGAAGAGAGAAACTCATCTTAATAAGCCTCTCATGCAGCGCCGGCGCTCAGTTGAGCACGGGGCTATTTCTTTGGCGCGCCTGCTCCTGTGTGCTTGACAACAGCGTCGGCGAGCCCCTGCATGATAGGACTCTCATATGCCTCGATCTCGCCCCGGTCGGCCGCTTCAGAAAGTGAAGGGTCGATGGGCATCTCTCCGATAAACGGAACTTCCATCTCTAAGGCAAGCTCTGCGCCTGCCGGCTTTCCGAAGGGATGTATCACTTCTCCGCACTTGGGGCACGCGATATAGCTCATGTTTTCCACAAGCCCTATCACCGGCTTTTCCATCATCCGGGCCATGTTCACTGCTTTGCGGACGACAAGTGCCGCAACGTCCTGCGGGGATGAGACTGTTATCAGGCCCTCAACGGGTATCGATTGCATTACCGAAAGGGGAATGTCGCCTGTTCCCGGCGGAAGGTCGATGACCATGAAGTCCAGGTCTCCCCAGGTGACGTCTGTCCAAAACTGCTTCACTGCTCCGGCAAGAAGCGGACCGCGCCATACTACGGGCCTGTCTTCCCTGTCCAGAAGCAAGTTGAGAGAGACTATCCTTATTCCAAGCCTCTCGGTTTGAGCCGGAAAGAGGCCTGTATCAGCAGAATCAAGTTTCCCGTGAACCCCGAACATCTGGGGTATGCTAGGACCGGTGATGTCGGCATCCATTACGCCTACTCTGTATCCCATCCGGGCCAGCGCAACTGCGGTGAGTGCCGTCACTGACGACTTCCCTACTCCGCCTTTGCCGCTCATGACTCCAATAACATGACGTGTGCTCGAAAGCGCGTTTTGCTCGTATTCTTCCATTCTTCCGCCCTTCTTGATCTTCGTGTGTTATCTATCGCAGGTGTGGTGATTCTGTGCTTCAGCAATCAGGGAGTTCATCATCGATGTGTTCAGGCGTCGAGCCTCGGGCAGGGTTCGTCGCCGACCTGCTCAAGGTCTTTGCAGCTTGACCTGGAAATGTTCTTTCCGCCACACTCCGGGCACGAGCCCAGGTCGGCCCCGTCGTCGCACGTCCCGCATTGTGCATCTTCGCCTTCACCTTGAGTGCCTCCGCAGCAAGCGGGCCATGTGTGTCCGCAGTCGAGGCAGACATTATGTGACTTGGTGAGGCAATACTCTCCACCTGATATCTCCAGGGGCAAACCTTCCGTAAGAGCCCTGGCGACTTTCGCATGGGCAGACGTGAGGATTCTCTGAAATGTGCCTCGAGAGATGTTCATTCTATCTGCGCATTCTGCCTGCTCATGGCCTTCCAGATCCTTGAGTCGAACAGCTTCCATCTCGTCCACTGTCAGCTGGACTCACTCGAGTCCTTCCTGGCGAACGCGACATTCTGGCCGCATGCCGCACGGGCAAAATGTCCTCACAGGAGGGATCTTCTCAACGCATCTTACTTTCGGAGGTCTGGCCATTTTTTCGCCCCTCAAACCGGATTCGTAGGATCTTCTACATTACACGAAAATATTACATGCATTTTGTGCATATGTCAATAACCCTGACGCGTGAACTTCATCGCGTCAGTAGTGTGGCCCGCGCTTGAAACTGCAAACCACAGGATTGCCGACCACTGGCAGAGCGAAGCATAACGAACAGACATGCCGAGATCGCTATCGCGCGTAGACTTCCCGAGCCCCGGCAATTCCAGCTCCCTGCTCCGGGCTGAATCCCTCTGCAATCAAGGCCTCCTCCAGCGCCGTAAGGAACAACATGACGTTCTCGCGGGCACATGAACGTCCCATTAGCCCGACCCGCCAGATCTTACCTTTGAAAGAGCCCAGGCCTGGGCTGATCTCGAGCCTGTAGTTGTCCATGAGATGCTTGCGAACCCGAACGTCGTCTACTCCATCAGGGATCCAGACGGTCGTAATCATAGGGCTTCTGTAGGCTTCTTGCGCAAAGAGAGAAAGCCCCATGGCCTCAAGGCCGGACCTGAGGGCCTTGCCACCAAGCTCATGCCTCTGGAAACTCGCCTCCAAGCCCTCATCATGCAAGATCTTGAGGCCTTCGTAGAGCCCATAAAGCATGTTGACTGGGGCGGTGTGGTGGTAGAATCTATGGTGGCCCCACCGATCGTGGAGCGCCTTGAGATCCAGGTACAGGCTGTGCAGCTTCGTTTTTCGCGCTTCGAGAATCTCCATGGCCCGCGCACCGACGGTTATTGGCGCAAGCCCTGGAGGGCACGACAGGCACTTCTGGGCAGCACTGAAGCATACGTCTATTCCTGTTTCGTCCACTCTTACCGGCGCTCCGGCAAGAGAGGTCACAGCATCTACTACCAATATGGCACCATGTTTGTGGGCTATGTCCGCTATGGGTTTGATAGGCTGGAGCACTCCGGTGGATGTTTCGGCGTGAACTATAGACACGACCTTTGCAGGGCGCTTGCTGAGCGCTCGCTCCACATCGCTCGGTTCGATGATCTTTCCCCATTCAGCTTCCAGCACTTCGACATCGCCGCCGCACCTTTGCGCTATGTCGACCATGCGCTCGCCGAAGAGTCCACTTACGCAGATGAGAACCTTGTCGCCGGGCTCTATGAAGTTGATCAGCGCTGCTTCCATGGCAGCGGTCCCGGTTCCGGCAATCGGTATCGTAAAGTCGTTCGCCGTTTCGAATGTCTTGGCGAGCAGATCCTTTGTGTGGTTCACTATTTCGAATAGTTCTGGATCGAGATGGCCTATGATGGGCATGCCCAGGGCACGTAGCACCCCAGGGTGCACGTCACTGGGCCCGGCCCCCATGAGTATTCTTCCTTCAGTTAATGCTGCAATGTAATCCTCCAAGTTCTCTGCACCTCCATGGACATGATTATACACTGTTCAGGTGAGGCGTGGAGGATGACAGGAACTGAGCCCGATCTCTTTCGTCGCGGAAGTTAAGCAGAGGGGGCACTTGGAGTCTGTTCTGTTGTTCCAGAATTGTGCATCATCCGAATAGGGCCTCGCCTTCTTCTAATGGTGTGTTTCGGGCGTAAGGGTGAATCTGGTCGCCCATTGTCCTCTTGCAGGCAACTAGCAAATCGTCTGACGTATCTTGTCATCATCGCTCCAATCGATGCGACCGCCTCGGTTTCGGTTGCGGAGCAATCGCAACGGTTTGCCTTGTCCAATTTGCCATTGCTTGGGCTCTACTCTCTGATTAGGGAGGATCGTGAAGCGGAGGAGACTTCGGTTTTAGACTCTCATTACCTATTGCTTCTTGATTACCTTGCACATTATTTGCTTTGAATTGTGTCACAGCAGAATACAACTTGTCACCATTGCGATGTTCGTAGCAAAGGTTTTTTCGGGACCAGACCGTTAGTAGAAACGATGCCTGGGCTACAGTCCAGTTCCCTCCAACGTTTCGCCCAATTCTGGCCCCCCGTCTGGTATTCGCCAAGTCTTAGTGTTAGAACGCAAGTTTGGGCGAATTCTGTTCTCGAAATAGCTGATGCTGTGCCCCGGCTGATAAATGGGGGACGATGACCAATGCTCATCCTCAATTTGCTGAGATAGCCCATATGGTCCCGCACTTCTTCAACTTGAGTGATTGCTCATTTGACGAAATAGTCATCATGCGTCATCATTTTTTCGCCCAGCTCACTCCAGCCGCAGCTTTCCAGGGCCTTCCTTCTGTCTACAGCAGACGGTATAGCTTTGGTGAGTATGTGTTTTACATGAAAGTCATCGTAAAAATGTCTTTCTGCAATCTCCAAGATGTCCGCAATAATCCCGGCCTTTTCGAATTTGCTCATGAGATCAATTCGCAAGATACCGTAGCCATCAAACTTGTCATCCGCTTTTCGATGAAACATTTCGGTCGTGCCAATGACCATGTTGGTCCTGCGCTCAACTATCGACCAGCGAACGAAGTATTTGCTCTTGTAGCTCAAACCCCAGAATCTGATAGCTTGCTCCATGCGTTCAATTGTTCTATAGAAAAAATCATCGCCGTTGCAGTTATCTGAGTTGAAGAACGGAACTGCTTTCTCGTCAGAATAGCAGCTCAGTAATGCAGATGCATCTTCCATTGTTGTCTGTCTTAATGAGATGATCTTGCCATGGTATACAGGGCACTTATCATAGACATCCATCATGATGCACTCCCTCGACTCAGTAATTGGGCCAGGACGAACTGACGGCTGATCACATGTAGACCTCCCGGGCAGCGGCGATTCCCGCTCCGGGTTGGAAAGCGTAACCCTCCGCAAGCAAGGCGTCCTCCAGTGCAGCAAGAAACAGCATGACGTTCTCGCGTGTGCAAGAATGGCCCATAAGCCCGATACGCCATATCTTCCCCTTAATGGGGCCGAGGCCGCCTCCGATTTCGAGCCTGTAGCCATCCATGAGGGACTTGCGCACACGCGCGTCGTCCACTCCTTCGGGTATCCGGACTGTCGTCAGCATCGGAGCTCTGTAGCCTTCCTGGGCAAAGAGCGAAAGCCCCATTGCTTCAAGGCCCGCCTTCAGGGCGTTGCTGTGAAGCTTGTGCCTTGCAAACCGGGCTTCGAGGCCTTCTTCATGTATGATCCTGAGGCTTTCGTAGAGGGCGTAGATCATGTTGACGGGAGCTGTATGGTGGTAGAATCTCTCTTTGCCCCAGTAGCTGTGGAGCATGGTGAGGTCCAGGTACCAGCTGAGCACCCTGGTCTTCCGCGCATCAAGGATCTCGGCTGCACGGGGGCCAATGGTGATCGGGGAAAGCCCCGGAGGGCATGACAGGCACTTCTGTGTGCCGCTGTAGCACACATCCATGCCCGATTCGTCGACCTGAACCGGCGCTCCGGCAAGAGAGGTCACAGCATCTACTACCAATATGGCGCCATGTTTGTGGGCGATGTCTGCTATGGGTTTGATAGGCTGGAGCACTCCGGTGGATGTTTCAGCGTGGACTATGGAGACCATCTTTGCGGGACGCTTGGCGAGCACCCGCTCGACCTGATCTGGTTCGATGATCCTC
>JAQVXE010000058.1 GCA_028709305.1 Bacillota bacterium
ATTCTATGTACAAAACAAGGGCCCCCTGTGCTTGATCTTGCATGATTCGGGCATGCAACTAATCTGCACTGGGCCCTCTTGTACACTACCGCTAGGCCATAGGTTATTACGCATCCCAGGGCAACGTATGGGTGGCTCTCACCGGGGAACAAGGCTGCCTCTACGACACATGCCAACCAACAAACACTATTCTACATGCAAAACGGAACTCCTCCCCCATGGTGTTGGCCTTGCATGAGCATTCAAACAACTCCGTGCCAATATACCAAACTGTCCTCGGGCTGACCCGCCTGTGGGTCACCCTGGCCTAGGATAACCGCCTTTGGGTTGAGGAAACTGACTTAAGGCCCGCAACGCCTTTGTTCACGACGCTGCGGGCCTTGCTGTTGAACACAATCCTTACAGCCGAGTTCGCTACAATGTTCTCAACCCTACTAGAACCTTACACCCAACGAAACCCTATGCGAATCAGGCAACACCTTGTGAGTCTGGTACGCATAGTCCACCGCGAAGCTGCCCGTGGCAAAGCCCGCACCTGCCGTAGCCGACGCCTCGCCCCCAGCCAGCACTCCGCCGGCCCTGAGGGCAAACTGCTTGATGCGGTATTCAGCCCCAACTCTGGCTGCAAAGCCATCTTCCAAGACTGCATCCGCAGCAAACAGCAGATTGTCCAAAGGACGATAGGCAACGCCTGCGCCAAAGGCGCGTTCGAAGGCATCTTCCGCTGTGTTGTCATAGCGCACTTTCCCGATAAGGTTCCTGGCGACGGCACCAAAGCTGAGCTTTCCACCGTCCATGGCGTAAAGCACACCGACATCTCCTGTAACACCTTTGCCTGCTACGTCAGGGAGCGACTGGCTGTATAGCTTCACCGTTCCACCAAGGCTGAGCCCGGGGAAGACTTCACGGCCATATCCAGCCACCGCCGTAAAGTCGTTCATTCCGAAAGTCCCAATCACATTTGCGTACTCATCAGTCTCCTCAATACCGGAAGCATTGAGCATGTAGATTCCCGCACCTACGTTCTTCTGTGCATATCCAAGGGCAAAATATCCGGCAGCCCCATGCAAGCTTGTGTAGAGCGATGTTACGTTATGGCCATCGATAAACCCAAGCCCTGCAGGGTTGTAGTAGACCACCGCAGCATCATCGGCTACGGCAATATGGGCTCCGCCCATGCCCATGGCGCGAGCGCCCATTCCTATATCGAGCATTGCGGCAGTGACGACCGGGTCGCCTTCCTCCGCAGCTAAGGCTGCGCCGGACAAGGCCAAAACCAGTATTGCCGCAAGAAGAAGCGTATTCATTCTCCGTTGCATCAGCTGGTCCTCCTTCAGCTATCATAACCTGTGCTTTGCGTGCCTCGCGGCAGGGGCGCAGGTTTGGGCTGTTCCCATGCCCTGCGTCCCCTGCCTGAAGCACTTTGACTTACTGCAAGCCGAATCGTCTACCTCTGTATGACTAGCCGTCCGACTTCGGACTTCTCCCCGCCATCGGTCACGACAACGTAGAGATAGAGTCCGCTTGCTACCTGCTTGTCACTGGCCATAACGTTCCACTCATGCATGCTCGATGCGGCACTCAGCTCAGCACTGTATACTAGCCGTCCAGCTACGTCATACACGTGAAGCTTCCCGTCCGTCTCGATATCGTAGTAGAACGTCACAAGGTTCCTTGCAGGGTTCGGTGCTGCAACCACCGCACGGGCAAAGACGATGACTGTGAATTCCTCACTTACGTCCTGTCCCTCGGCCCCGTCGGGGTCGACCGCAGTCACCCGCACCTTATACAACCCGCCCTTAGCCAGTTTGGAGATGTCCCACAGATACTTGCCTGTGTTCGCCTCCCCATCCGCGATTAGCTGCCACCCTGCATCATCACCGAGGAAGTCGTATTCCAGCTTGATTTGGAGAACATCCCCATCCTCGTCGGTGGCTATGTATTCGATAGCCTGAATGCCTGTCAACACAGCACCCGCCTCAGGCTTGAGGATCTTAACCTCAGGCGCTACATTGAGCACCTCGATGGCAAACTCCTCGCTTACCACTTCTGCAGTCTCGCCTGCAGGATCCGAGACAACGATTCGAACACGGAAGGTGTCGCCGCTCTCGCCGACTTCCTTGGTATCCCACTCGTAGGAACCTGAGTTCGGAAGAGCCGAAGCGACCTCATTCCACGTCTCGCCATCACGAGTCCATGCTATGTCGATTGACAGTGCATCCGCAGGATCATCCGGATCTACTGCCGCCCATGTGATCTCCTTTGTTCCGACCCACTTCTCTCCAAGCGCCGGCGAGGTGATCTGCACCGTTGGCGCCTGGTTAAGCTTAACCGTCACAGGAATGTTTGCACACGGACGGAACGGATCATCTGACGTCACGTACAGATAGAGCGAGTATGTTCCAGGTGCTGCATCAGGCGAACCGAACGTCACGACAACATCCTGCTTTCCGCCTGGCACCAAGTGCCCGGATTCTGGGTTGACTCTCACAACGGAACCGGCCGGCGAGAAAGCTATGGCAAGCCCGTCCTTAAGATACGCAGCGTTATACACTGCCTGCAACCCGTCAGCACCGATTGCATCTTCTATTCCGACCGTAACAGCCTCAGGATCGCCATTGATCGATAGATACTGGTAGACTATCGTGCCGTTTGAATAGAGGATTACCTGGAAAGTAGATCCTGTCTCATGGCCCCATTGCGGCACATTGTCGTACTCTACTATGAACCTTCCGTTCAGCTCGTCATGGTAGTAGTAGACATCCCCGAACGCCTCAGGATCGAGGTCGCCCCAGAAAGCGGCCATCAACGCATTGGGTTTGGCTGAGTTCGGAATCGGGCTGTTCCAGGGATACTCCCTCAGCTCGCTCTGGTTGAAGCTGAGATATCCATTTGAGGATACCCCGATCTGCGAATTCAGGCTCCCGTAGAACGGGAACTTGAACGGAAGCGCCACTGTGACGCCATCATCATCGAAGAGCTCGATCCTCTTTCCTATCTCTCTTATCTCGAACCAGTCGAACACTGGTCCGTTCTCCTGATTGCTGTCCATCCAAACATACCCGAACCGGTCGGGCCCACCTGCGCCCGCGCCTGCAAACCCTATTGGCCTGGAGGCGGACTCGCCCTTCACATGCTCCGTCTCGGCGTACCTCTTCCACTCAGGACTCTGAGCGAAGCTAGGCATGGTCGTGACTGTGAAGTCCATAGCTGAGACTCCGGTGTTGGATATGGTGATCACCGATTGAACCTCAGTCCCGGCGAGCACAACCTCGTCGAAGCTCATCGGTTCCACATTGAACACAGGCAGCCACTTAACAGTAACTGTGACCTTCTCCGATGCGCTCACGCCATTTTCATCTACCGCGTGCAGCTCGGCCTCGTACTGGCCTACGCTAGTGTAGGTGTGCTCGGCGTGGGTATCGTGTACGGCCTCAGAGCCGTCTCCGAAATCCCACCATACGTCTGTAATCGGCACATCGCCCGGCTCTACCGTAGCGTCGAATACTACGGCAAGAGGAGGCTGGCCAATGCCAGGCGCAGCTGTGACTTCGGTGATTACCGGTCCTCCCTCGATGTGGATATTGATTTTCACGTTTAGAGATCCAGCTATCGGATCGTCAGTTGTGATCTCCAGGTATCTTTCGACATCGTCGCCGGGACGGCCGAGCTTCGGAGCGTCAAGGTCGACGGTGATGTCACATGTCTCGCCCGCCGGGATACTCCCTGTTTTAGGTTCGACGCCTATCGGCGGCATCGGAGGCAATCCGGTGCTTACGACGTATACCATCTTCTCATCCATTGAGATTACCCACAGGTTGCCTTCGCTGTCCACTTCCGCGCCGGCGCCGCTATTGTACAGGTAAGCCGGGTGCGAGAACTGATGGATCAGCTTGTGCGTCTCCACGTCAATCCCATAGATCATGTCGGGCTGTCCGTTGTCGGTCACCCACAGCACTCCTGCTGGGTGATACGCAAGCCCGGCTATGTTCACAGGGAACGACCACTGTTCCAGTATTGCTCCGGGCTCATCCCAGCTCGGTCCCTTGATGTGGAAGATGATCCTCTGGTTCCAACCGCCGATGTAGAACGTGTCATCATCCGGGTTATAGGCAAGGCCCCGCTGCGACATCTTGGCCCACAGTTCATCCGAGAGGATCCTGTCGACCACTTCCCCGGTAGCGGGATCAAGCCCGTATATGCCGAGATCGCCAGCGGTGTTTACCTGCCACATGATGTTGCGCACTGTATCGAATGCCATGTCGGCAGGCCATCCACCAAAACCGATCCACGGCGTGTCAAAGGACATTCCAGTGTATGTGCCGTCCTCTGTCATCTTGTGGTTCGCTTTCAGCGTGGTGTCGGAGACCCATACATGATAGTCTTCGACTCCGATTCCCCATGGCCCCCGGGCCACAGATGGAATGGTCCATGAAGTTATGAGAGTCCCTGCGCCGTGCGGCTTCACGTTTTCCGCGATCTTCGCCACTAGGCTTGGATCGAAAGGCACGGACAGATCCACTGCGGTTATCGCGTATGGATCGGCTACAGAATTCACAACTTCGGGCATGGCCACTACTGGCACGCTTCCGCGCTGCACCTTGATGGAGTAGTTGAGTGGAGCATTGCCTTCCACGTTGCCCAAGGTGATTGTCCTCAACGCCGTCTCTGTGGGAGCGAGCGTGATGTTGATCTCCTGCGGCAACACTGTCGCGCGAGGGAGCAACTTCACTTCGATAGTTGTTCTTGCTTCATCGACTCCTCCAATGGCGTCTACGACTCTGAAGACCGCCTCATAAGTCCCCTCAGCCGTGTATGTGTGCACAGCATCGAGGCTGGTTTCCCCGGTTCCGTCTCCGAAATCCCAACCATAGCTGGCAATTGGAGTTTCAGTCGCTTCATACTTCGCGTGGAAAGCTACCTCTAGAGGAGGTTCGCCGATTACAGGAGTGACTGTGCACTCCGTGATCTTCGGCGCCGCCTTCACAGTGGCGACCACGGGAACCATGATCATCGGGTATTCCGAATCGTTAGTATAGAGAATCACAGAACCTTTCACTGTTCCAGGCGCAAGTTCTGTCGTATCTACGCTAACAGTTATTGCTGCAGAACCTGCAGGCTCCACCCTGCCAGTCTCCGGTTCCCAGCTGAGCCAATCAGCGGCAATCGGCCCCAGACCAGTCTCAACCAGGTACATGCTGTTGTCAGCCTGCGACGCCAGCCATAGATTGCCGTCGGCATCGAAAGCGCACCCGGCGCCTGTGTAGTCTGCGTTGTATGCATATGGATGCGGGAACTGGGCCACAGTGGCATGGCTCTCGCAATCCACGAAGTAGACCATGTCAAGGTTTGCATTTGTAGTTACGGCGAGAATGTTCGCCACAGGGTGGTACGCAAGACCGGAGATAGAAACCGGCATAGGCCACTTCTCCAGCACTTCGCCTGGGAGATCCCAGGTTTCACCCTTAACATGGTAGATGATCCTATCGTTCCAACCGCCAATGTAGAACGTGTCATCATTGGGGTTGTAGGCAAGGCTCCGCTGGGCTTTGGCGGACCAGACCTGGTTCGTGATGGAGCCTAGCACTTCTCCGGTCGCAGGATCCATCTTGTATATGGGGTTTCCTGTTCCTACCCCAACCTGCCACAGCCATTCGCCGTCAAAAGTCATGTCTGCTGGGAAGGTCGTGGGGAACTTCACCGCCCATCCGCGCTCAGTCCATTTGCCATCCGGCGTGACTATGAGGTCGTTCTTCAGCAGCGAATCGCTGAGGAACAGCTCGCCGGTGTTGTAGTTGACTGCCACGCCGTAGGTGGCCGACATCGGCCAAGGAGATGTCCAGCTCTTGATGACTCTTCCAACAGTCTCAGGGAGCCACGGCGAACGCGTATTGTCCCTCTCGGGCTCGACAGACCCGCGGGTGTCCGTGGCCGACTCATCCTTGATACCCTCTGGGAACGTCGCGTCTTCTGCCTGCGACAAGATGCTTGCCGGCTCGCTTCCGAACAGCAGCTCGCCTTCGCCAGTGTTCTGCAAAGTCAGAATGTCCGAAACAGTTTGCCCTTGTGCCGCAGTGATGCGGAACTGTCCCGGCGTCCAGGACGCGCACGGCGCATCTTGTACCCTGACTATCACAGACGCAACAGTCTTGTATCCATCGTTGTCGACCACTGTGAATGTAGCTACGTATGTTCCTTCTTCAGCGTACGCGTGCTCTGCAGTGAACTCGTGAACTGCGGGAGCTTCGTCGCCGAAGGTCCAGTACTTGTCCGCAATCGTTCCGTCCAGATCATCTGCTGCCGCAACAAACTGGAATACCGTCCCGGCAAGCGCCTGCGACGGATTGGCTGCGCAGGCAGAGATGACTGGCGGAATGTTCTCTATGACACTGACGTGGACGGGGACTGTCGTCCTAGGCGCCCTGACGTCGTTGGTGTCGAAGACGACATAGCCGTCAAGATCGACAGGGGGCACAGAGGCAAGGTCCATGACCACATCGAAGACCTGGCTCTGCCCTGGCTCGATCGTAGCGGAACCCGGACTGACTGAGAGCCACGGGTATGTTCTAAACTCGATCGCCAGGTTGTTCTCGACATAGCCGTAGGCATTGCAGAGCACCTCGAGTCCGTCGGTTCCGTCGGCGTTCTCGATGCCGATTGTGGCGCTGGCCTCGTCGGTGTCTCTGTCGAAGATCATGTAGAGATACTGGTAGACTATCCTGCCGTCGGGATAGAGCATGACCTCGAAGGTCAATTGCCCGTAATTCCACGACTTGGGCACGTCTTTGTATTCCACTATGACGCGGTCGTTCTCCGCATCGTAGTAGTGGAATACGCCTCCGTCCGCGGGCGCGCTGGCCGGCCTCAGAGTATCCCACCAAACGGCCAGAAGCTCGTTGGGGAAGCCGATATCCGGCAGTGGCGTGTTTGACGTAGGCGAGCCCAGAGTAGGCCCGAAGGTCAGGAACCCTGCAGCATTTACCTTGACGGAAGTCTTGGGCTGCCCGTAGAAAGAGAATTCCCACGGAAGCTCTATCTCTGCATACTGATTGCTCTTGAGCGTAGTCAGCTTCGTTCCGATCTCCGATATCTCTACCCAGTCGAACTCAGGTCCGCCAGGCATGTTGGAGTCGCGCCAGATATAGCCGAACTTGTCCTGTCCGCCAGAGCCTTCCTTAGCGAATTGGCTGCCTGCGTTGGGCTCCGCATCTGGTGTCCCGCACGTAACAGCGCTGGCCGTAACGACTAAGTCAGCATCTCCCGTATTTTCAACGGTGATTGTTTCAGTCCGCGTGCGGTGAGCACGGACCGCCTGCCTTATCTCAGGCGGATTCACCTCAGCCTTTGGAAGCGCACGCACAGCTACGCGGACCGTTGCGGTGGCCGTCAGGCCGTCATCTCCAACAACAGTCAGCGTGGCATCGTACTCGCCATCCACTGTGTAGGTATGGGTCGCAGCCAGCGTTCCTTCAACAGGGTCGCTTCCGTCGCCGAAGTCCCACACAATGCGGACAATCTCTCCGTCAAGGTCATAGGCGGATGCAGTGAAGTTGACCTCGAGCGGCGCTGCGCCTCCCCGAGGATCCGCCTCCAGCGACCTGATCACCGGCGGCATGATCGACTTGACGTTGAGGCAAGTGTCGATTGCGAGCTCCGGAGTAACCGGGTCATTGCTCCGCACCCTAATAGCTGCGGGGAACGATCCCTGCGGGAGTTGTCCTGCATCGAATCTCACATCGAGCGTGGCAGAGCCGCCAGGCGCCACAGTCCCTGCAAGAGGCGACACATGGATCCAGCTTGGAACAAATAAGACGGCCAAGTCGTCGTGGACGTAAGGTTCGTCCCTGGCCACCTGAAGGCCGATGGTTCCAGTGGAATCCTCAATGCCTATTGTGCACTCGTTGGTATGAGTGCCGAGCATGGACTTGTACTGGTACCTGATTGCGCCGTCAGGCGTCAGTATGGCCTGGAATGTGTAGGGCCCTCCGGCGAGGGTTCCGGGCACATCCTGCCACTGCACGATGAACTTGCTGTCATCGCCCCAGTAGTAGACCATTCCTGATCTATGGGGATCCAGGTCTATCCAGCATACAGCCAACAAGTCGTTGGGCTGGGTCCTGTCGGGAATGCCTGTGGTCCTCCATTTACTAAGCCACGTCCCGAACGAAAGGTACCCGTTAGAGGCTATGCCGATCTTGGTCTTCGTCTTTCCATAGAACGGGAACTCAAACGGCAACGGCACCGTCTGTCCGTTGTCGTCCTGAAGCGGAAGCGCAGTTCCGATCTGGCTTATGTCTATCCAGTCGAACTTAGGCCCCGCAGGATGATCGCTGTCGATCCAAAAGTAACCGAAGGCGTCAGGTCCTCCGAAGCCGCGCGGCTCTGTCGCGGAGCCTTCCTGGCCTGATCCGAACAGCTCTACCCCAATGGAGTAGCTCAGTTCGCCTTCTCCGGTGTTGCCTATAGCCACCTGCTGAGTTTCAGTCTCTCCCCACGCAAGGTTCGACTCAACAACAGTGGGGCTGATTCCAATCACCGGCGGCACAAGCACGTTGATCTAGACAGTCGCCACGCTTTCAATTCCCAGATCATTGACTACGTGGAAGGAAGCATTGTAGTCGCCGACCGTCGAGTATGTGTGCTGAGCGTCGAATTCATGAACCGCAGGCGAACCATCGCCAAAATCCCACCACTGATCCACAATGGCTCCAATGGGAGTAGTGGCAGATGCAGTGAAAGTGACTTCCAAGGGCGGCTGGCCGAACGTGGGCTCGGCAGTTGCCGAGACAATCACCGGCCCGCTGGCAGCTCTTAGCGCGTTGGCCGCGTTGAGCCTGCCTCCTGTGACACACTTGCCCTTTAGGCCTGACTTCACATCGACACTGCCAAGGATTATGTCGCACACATTGCGGTCTCCAGGGCTCCATCCCGGCGCACCAGGATAGAGGGGCATATCAGGGTTCTGCCCAGTTACTAGTGCAGCCACTCCCGACACGTGAGGTGTAGCCATGGAGGTTCCGTAGAAGAATGCGTATCTCTCAGCTGGCTCATCAGGGACTGGATCCGGCGGAAGTGTAGATAGGATGAATCCACCCGGGGCAAACAGATCAACAGTCTTAGCGCCGTAGTTCGAGCCCCACCAGCCTGAATAGTAACAGGGTTCATCATTCTGCATTGTAGCGCCAACGGATATGATATTGGGCGAGTCATATCCAGACGGATAGTGTGGGTCGAAGTCAACGTTGACGCCTTCATTACCCGCCGCACACAGAAAGAGCATTCCGGACGCCTCGATAACGTCTTTGAGTGTCTGTTCATGGCTTCCTCCGCCCCAGCTGCAGCTGGCGATGGTGGCGCCATTGGCAGTAGCGTATCGAACAGCCTTGATGGAGTCAGATGTGTATCCTCCATCGGGGCCGATGAATTTGATGGGCATGATGGTGACATTCCAGTTTATACCCGAAACACCCATGCCGTTGTTCGTCATGGCGCCTATAGTTCCGGAACAGTGAGTGCCGTGTTCGTCGTTGAGATCGCCCCACGCGTCGCGCTGATCCCTGTCGAACACGGAGTTATCGTTGTTGTAGAAATCCCATCCATGTATGTCGTCGATGAATCCGTTGCCATCGTCATCGACGCCGGGCTCGCCATATAGTTCGGCCTCGTTTACCCAGATGTGATCCGCAAGGTCAGGATGGTCTATATACGTGCCTGTGTCGATTACAGCCACTATTACCTCGCTCGATCCCTTGAACATCGACCACGCCTCGGGTGCGTCGATGTCGGCGTCGTTGACCGGATCATAGTACCATGACATCTGCGGATCCCTATATTCTTCGGGCAGATCATGGTTGTGCAATGGCCACATCTGAGGAAAGTAGATGTCATTTGGAAAGACCGGCTCCGAGCACTTGTACTTCTTGTAGTCGCGTTCAGCTCGGATGATTCCAGGAGCGCTGTTCAGTCTAGCAATCGCTCGATCGGGCGTATCGCTTGCGGGAATCTCAACTATTCCGATGGAGAGCCCACCCGGGAACTTCTCTGTGGGCGCAAACGACTGAATGCTCTCCAGACTGTAACCGAGCCTGTGAACTGAATCAGCAGCCGCCTGAGCGCGTATCCCAGTATCAAATGTTACTATGACCCGGCTGGGATGGTATTCGTCAGGTCCTGGCTGCCATCCGCCACCTAGTTTTGCTTCGAATCCGAGCGCACCCTGGGATCCTAACCCCACAGCGAGCAGAGTTACGAGGATCACCAAAAGCGTTGCTCGAAGTGTACGTGACTTGCTATAGCCACATGCCATAAATGAGTTTCTCCCCTTTCCCTTGAGTGTCCACCTTCGCTGATAAGTGTCGACTATGGTGCAACCCAACAGCAAGCAGTGGACATGTTGGCGCGAAAACGATCTACCGACAGCCACACATCAATGCTCATATGGGCCATCACGGCGTGCCATGTCCCATATATCACCCCCCTGTGTGTAGCAATATCCGACCGTCCCTGCCCGCCGGGTAACCCAGCGCACCTAGATACGGCCTTCAGAAGCAGCGAACTCTCGTACATGAACAACCGCCCATGTGCTGAACTGCTTGCCTGTGCCTGCGCCAAAGCGCAAACTCTGCATGTTCTATTGAAAGCTATGCTTCATGTCCATGGAGCCAGATGTCGTCAGCGCTTACGCTGCGATGAGGCGGGCGAATGCCCGATTGAAGTAGATGACATGATATTCTATCTTCATGTTGTTTGTCTTGTAGATGGAATGGGAAACTAATCAGCTCTGGCATCATCCAAGGTGTGACCCGATACCTCCGCAACATGCATCAGTATCCAGGCCCGCTGCGCCTGCTCAATTTCGCAAGTGACACGATTCTTCTCTCATGAGATTCATATCACTTTAGAGGCACCCGTAGTAGTCGACAATGCGCCCGCTACCCGCAAAGCGTCACATCTCCGGTTGAATTCGGCAATTATTATCTGTCATCTTAAGTACTTCAAACAGTCTCATCTTCGTGCTGTGTAAGTCTGTCATTGTGTGGTGCAATTAGAATTTGTCATTTCTCCTGCCCCTGAACATGGATCCCCGGCGGATGAATACTTGCTACACGAATTCATGTTGTGACTCTCACTGTTGCAGGCTATGCCACGTTGTACGGTTCACAATGGTTACGATCTACTATGGTCATGACCGTCCTAGACAATGTCTCGGCACGCTTGCTGTATTAGGTTCTATAGTGCCGAATTACTCAACTGTTTAGTACATTCTGTAAATTAGGAATATTATAGCTTCCCTTTTGCTGTATGTCAAAGCTATATACTCCCACAAGGTCATGATCTAATTCCCGTGCTCGGATGGGAGTAGCTTACAGACATGATAGCCTGCGCCCGCCGTGACTGATGCTCTCCACCAGCCAGCACGCCGCCCGCCCTGAGAGCAAACTGGCGGATACAGTATTCAGCCCCGATTCCGGCAGCAAAACCATCTTCCAAGACCGCATCCACGGCAAACAGCAGATTGTCCGAAGGACGATAGGCCACACCTGCGCCAACGGAGCGTTCAAAGGCATATTCCGCAGTTACGTCCGATATAATGCTGTAAAAAGGCCTTGGCCCTGTTATGGTGGATGGGGATGGGTATGGAAAGGCCACTGGTTCTCTAGTAGAATTGGAGCATGTAGGAGGAGAACCAATGGCTACATATCCGAAGAGCAATTGCATGGACTTTTTGATGGGGACCGTGGATTGGCTAACCTTCTCGAAGCAGTGCTTAACCAAGTGCTTGAGGGGCAGGCTACAGAGCAGCTTAGGGCAGAGCCTTATCAGAGAACTGAGGAGCGGACCGGATATCGCAATGGGTCCAGAGAGCGACCCTTGGTGACGCGTGTAGGCTCAATTACCCTTGAGATCTCTCAGTTTAGAAAGGGTAAGCTGGATACGGACCTTTTTGGCAGAATCCCTGTCTGAAGCCCCGCCCTGTGTCGCCTGAGGCCAAGTCGGATCACAATACACATTCTGGTTGCACAAAAAGTGCAAACGAAGCGAATGAGCACACCGGAGCCAGGAAGAGGAACTGGATGAAACTCTCCGGCAGTCTCGACTAGACATCTGTATGCGCATGCTCCAACAACCTAGAACCGTTCTTACAGCACACTTAGGACTTGATCTTTCTCAGCTAACGCAAGCATTCCTTCCGGCACTAAACTCATGGAGGGTTGTAGGATGTGAACTCGACACTTCTGAGGGAAGTTGTATGTGAAGCTGTCGGTGAGAATTTGGCTCTCCTCGTACCCGCAGGCATGCGCCAAGCCCTTCAACATGGCACAGCCCAAATAGCGCCTCTGGGCTTGTAATCGCCTTATCCACCTGGGCAATCTTACAGTCCCAATCAGTATTCACAGCATCGAACGTTCCTACAAAAACCTCTTGGAGCCAGTCTGCCGCCGCGAGCTTGTCTGTTTGTACAACGTCGACAACGCCACTGAAATAGGCTTTCAACTCATATTACTCTCTAAGATACTCTGGAATCCTTTTGCAGTTGACTATCTCTCTGGCCCAAAGATGTAGAATTGGTGCATCTGTGGATAGCCATCGGATCACACAGACAGATTGCAGGAATAGTCCAGACAACCCATGGACAGAGAAGAACAGATGCCCAGGCTTGGTTTGCCAGGGGGGAGCAAGTCCAAACCTGAAGGCATCGCATAGGTCATAGGATCAATAGGGATGACTTTATGAAATGGAAGTAAGAAGCTCCTGTATGAGCCAGTAATTCACACCGTGCCATACACAATTGGGCCGATACCAATGCCCATCAGCTCTTAAGCCTGTTGAGATTCAGCGCCTCATCAGCATTCAGGGCTTCTGCGAATTCCATGGCCTCTTCTCGAGACTTCATCTCCATAAACACTCTGAGCACCGGCTCAGTGCCGGAGAATCGCAAGCAACACCACGACCCATCCGCAAAATAGAATTTCACTCCGTCCATATAAGAGGTCTTCTCCACAGGCTTTGGAAACTTCGGTACGTAGCGTGCCTCGAACAACACTGAGCTGATGTGAGAACAATCAGCGCCTGCAATAGGCAAACTCATGGAGTACGACACCCTGGCTCCATACTTCTCCTCGATCTCATGTGCAAGCTCGCTCAGGGTCTTGCCTGTTGTGGCCATCATCTCGATACAGAGCAATGCAGCAAGTATGCCGTCCTTTCCATTAATGTGGCCGCGGATCATCACACCGCCGCTGCTTTCGCCTCCAAGCAGCAAGTTGCATTCTTCCATTTTGGCCGCTATGTGCTTGAACCCCACAGGAACCTCATAAACCGGCTCTCCGTATGACACAGCAATGGAATCCAGGATATGAGTGGTTGTCAGGTTTCGAACGATGCCGCCTGTCTCCATTCTGTATTCCTTAAGGTAGTAATAGAGAAGGCACAAAATGGTGTCTGCACTTACGTACGCGCCCCGTTGGTCATATAGAGCGATGCGATCAGAATCGCCGTCCGTCGCAATCCCCAGATCATAGATGCCGTCCTCCATCATCCATTCCATGTCCCTTAAGCTATGTCTTTCAGGGCATGGCACGCTTCTCGTATTAATTAGATCGGGTTTGAAGTTGATCATCTCCACTTTGCATCGCAAGGAGGAGAGGCAAACCATCATGATGTCCTTGGCAGTGCCATACATCGGGTTGAAGAGCACGCGGAATGCCCGCTTCTGAATTGCTTCCATATCAACCTGGGCAAGCAGGGCGTCGATGTACTGGTTTCTGTTGGAGTACATCCGTATCTGGCCTTTCTCTACAAGCTCTGAGTAAGCCCCGTGAGCTACTTGTTCATCAGAAAGCGATCGGATTATCGACTCAAGCTCGTCTGTGACTTCTATCGGCGCATCCTTGCCCTTCTCCACAATCACCTTTATCCCGTTGTACTGCGGCGGATTGTGTGATGCGGTGATCGTTGCTCCGTAGTCAAGTCGTTCATGCTCCACAGCAAACATGACCATTGGCGTAGGCGCCGGCCCCGACATTAGCCATACCTCGATGCCTTCATACGCCAGCACCTCTGCGAAAGCTTCTGCGAAAGATCTTGACATGAATCTCATGTCGTATCCCACAACAATCGGCT
>JAQVXE010000059.1 GCA_028709305.1 Bacillota bacterium
CATACGTCCTTTGCCTCAGTAGATGTTGTCCCCGAAATGGGAGAGCAGGAAGTGGAGATCGACCCTGCAGACCTGAAAGTGGATACTTACCGTTCGGGAGGAGCCGGCGGCCAGCACGTCAACAAGACTGACAGCGCCGTCAGGATCACACATCTTCCGACTGGCATTGTCGTCCAATGCCAGAATGAACGGTCGCAACACAGCAACAGAGAGACTGCAATGAGGGTTCTCCGCGCTCGCCTTGCTGAACGGCAAAGAGAGGAACAGGAGAAGGAGCTTCTGGCCATGCGCGGTGAACAGCACGAGATAGCGTGGGGAAGCCAGATCAGGTCGTACGTGTTTCAGCCCTACACAATGGTGAAGGATCACAGGACAGAGCTGGAGACAGGAAACGTTAATGCTGTCATGGACGGAGAGATTGACCAGTTCATTGAGGCGCAGCTCAGATTGAGCGCCGCCTCTGCCAGCAAGGCTGTGGGGAGTGAGTAAGGTGGCCTGCCGAGGCACTGTCCGACGGATCCTGCGTAACGCATTGGTCGTGCTTCTGATAGTGGCTGCCATCGAAGTAGTTGTGCCCATCTATGTTGGGAGAAAGGTCGAATTCGCTGTCAGAAGTGGTTTCACTTCCGCAGAATCCGTCTCTGTAGTGGCACGGTCGCTGCCTGCGCTGAAGCTCCTGTTTGGACGCTTTGACAGGCTTTCGATTGATGTTGATCGAGCAGAGTCTGCGGGCTTCATTATCGACCGGATTTCTCTTGATTCATCAGACGCGCGGATTCCCCTCGCTAAGTTCGAACCTGAATCGAGCCGCTGGGCCCATGCCTTGGGCGACTCCCAGCTGGAAGTCTTGATAGACGAGGATGATATCAATGACTACTTAGGCCGCAGGGAGGACTACCTGCGAGCCTTTAGTGTGCGGCTTAAACCCGGCCTTGCCGAACTGGGGGGACGCCTTTTCTTCGGCGGCCTAAGTGTGGGCGTTGAATCGCAGGGGCATTTCGTTATTGAAGACGGAGTCAGATTGATTTATGTATTTGACAGGCTGAGTGTGGAGAAAAGTGAAGTACCCGCCTTCATAGTCAACATGTTTGAGGACGGCATAGGAGTTGGCATTGATCTCTCGGATCTTCCTTTTGGCATACAGCTTGAGAGCGTTCATGTATATGAAGGCACAGCCCGTCTACTCGGTCGCACCTCGGAGGGAGGCAGTCTATAGTGAACCGCAGGGAACCGTGGGCTATAGGATGGCTCGTTGCGCTGGTAGTGCTCGCATCATTGTCATCTGCGTGGATAGCCTGGCAAAGAAGTCGCGTTGAGAGGGCCAATAGCGTCGTTGAGCTCTGCATGGACTACAATGAAGTCGACCTTTACAGCAAGCTTGTCGGGCTCAAGATGGAAGAGTGCCTGAGCAGCTTGGCTGAGTTGGGCGTTGTTTCAGTTGCGTTGGACGAGGATACTCTCGAGTCGATGGAAAGTGCTGGAGAAGTCGTGATTGTCAGAGGCTCTGAAGCACTTGCGCTGGGCTCAAATGGAGGTCCCTACAGAGACATCTTGCTGGCGGCAGCAGAAATGGAAGTCTTCTCGCCCTCCGACACCATAGTGATCCCGTGCAATGCTGATGCGGCAAGCTTCCTTGCCCATCGTCTGCCACTGCGCACAAGTGACGGTCCTTCGATCTCTGTTATCAAGGCTGGAGATGCAACGGGGTATGCAATATCGCTGCCGATTGATGACGCCTTAGAGCTCAACCTGGGCATCCGCCCGTTGAAGACGGCAGTGGCACGGGCCGCCGGGCTCCGTGTGGCTGCAAGGTATTCCAATTTCCCCAACGTATCGGAAAAATGGATAGACTCTGTTATGTCAATTTCAGCCGTTGGTGGCATACCTGATTGTGTCATATTCAGCGGCACCCAGGTGCTGGGTTATCCCAGGTTTGTTTCTGCAACAGTGCGCGGCTTTGATCGCCTCAACACAATTTATGGCGACATAGAATTCCAGGATCAGGCGGGAGGACGCCAGATAGCCAAGGCCTTCGATTATCAGACAGTACGAGTTCACAGCATCACCAGAGCAGAAATTGATCGTGGCCTCTCTACGGCGACAATGAGGGATAGGTATGTAAGGGCTGCCAGAGAACGCAACATACGAGTTCTCTATGTGCGTCCAATAATGAAGCCCATTGACGAACGAAGTCTGTCCGAGCTCAACAGGGCGTTCATGTCAGACTTGACAAGTGCACTAACAAACCAGGGCTTCTCTCTTGGCTCGGCTGTGCCATTTGAGCAGCCGGATCCGGGGCTCACACCAATGCTGTTGGTGGTTCTGGGCATCGCAGCTGGATGTGTAATGCTGCTAGACGCCATATGGGACTTGCCCTTTTCAATATGTGTTGGGCTTGTTGCGGTCTTTGCAGCCGGGTTTGCCGCTCTGTGGGGAATGGGCTATCCTCTTCTGTCAAGGCAGGCTGCTGCGTTGGCTGCGGCCATCGCATTTCCGTCGCTGGCCGCTTTTGTGCTCTTCAGTCCTAGTCTGTCTATGAAGCAGGAGCGTTCCAACACTGAGCAATCTGGGGAACCTCCATCGGGCGCAAGTTGGGTAGGATCTGCGGCGAAGAAATTCATCGTTGCGTCATTGCTCTGCTTTGCGGGTGGGCTGATGCTTGCTGCATGCCTTACCAGCCGAGCCTTCATGGTTAAGGGCGAGCAGTTCCTAGGAGTAAAGGCAATGCACGTAGTGCCTGTCCTGTTTGTGCTTGTGGCCTATTGGAAGAGGTATGCAAGGAGTGGGAATGAACCCCTCACAGCCTCATTGGCGAGGCTCAACAGGTCAAGGGTTCTCGTATGGCACTTGGTCGTCATTGCACTTCTGGGAGTTGCCGGGCTAATATACATTGCCAGGACCGGAAACACCTCATCTGTGATTATGACGGTGCCTCGGTTGGAGCAGAAGATGAGGGTTGCACTGGAAAGAGTACTGCCTGCAAGACCCCGGACTAAGGAGTTTCTCGTTGGGCATCCGGCTTTTGTTCTTGCCAGTGCACTTATTGCCCTGGGGGAGACTGGCCTGATCTTGCCGATCTCCATCTTGGGCGTTGTAGGCCAAATTTCGTTGACCAATACTTTTGCCCATATCCACACCCCCATAGGTCTCACGATCGTTAGGGTGCTGACTGGGCTCGTCCTTGGATTTGCCGTCGGGTTACTCGTAACTTTTGTCTATCGAGCGATTGCCGCCAGGATACGTGGTGCGGCGGGGCGGGAAGTATGACACGTATTTGCAGGTTGTTGTAGAGGAAAGCAGGTGACTGCGGTATGCGGGTCTTAGTCTCCGGCTACCATGGAATGGGGAACCTCGGAGACGAGGCGGTGCTTGCAGCATTCGTCCAACATCTTAAGGGTATAGATCCTGGTGCCACGTGTGTTGCCCTCTCTGGCGAGCCGACAGAGACATCAGCTGCTTATGGCATTGAGGCGGTGCCCAGGGCATCGCTTGGGGCCATCATACGCCAGGTTCGAAGAGCTGACATAGTAGTAAGTGGGGGCGGCAGTCTCCTGCAGGATGTGACAGGTAGAAAATCGGTTCCGTATTATCTTGGCATCATTATCCTTGCGTGCATGATGAAGCGCCCAGTCTCCATATATGCTCAGGGACTTGGCCCGTTGAACCATGCCTTCTCCAGGTGGTTGGTGAAGCGGATTCTCTCACGAACGTCTGTTATCACAGTGCGGGATGAAGGCTCTGCCCGGCTCCTTCATGAACTTGGCGTACTCAAGCCCGAGCCTGTGGTGGTTGCAGATCCGGCCTTCGCCCTAACTCCCCGCAAGCCCGATGAATCAATTACAGTTCGAGGGCCCAATACGGTAATGTTCTGCTTTCGCCCATGGCCGGGGACGTGTGACAGGGAAGCCGAGTACGCTGAGTGTATTGACCGGGCAGTCCTGGAATTGGGGATAACACCTGTATTCCTTGCCTTTCACCCTCATCAGGATGTGGAGATATCGCTCCGCATTGCAGAGCGATGCACGGCGGGAGGGAAGAAGCCGGCTGTCATCCCTTGCGACATGCCGCCACAGGAGGCCCTCGGGCTGATTTCCCGTGCCGAGATGGTGGTAGGGATGAGGCTGCACTCCCTCATATTCGCCGCAACGACAGGCGTGCCTGCGGTTGCGATAGACTACGATCCAAAGATTCGGGCACACTGTCGGCTCATTGCGGAGCCGCACATAGTGGAAGCCGGGGCACCTGCGGATGAGCTGTATGCGGCAATTGCCAGCGCATGGGCATCGCGGAACGAAACCAAAGCAAGGTTGAGGAGGATAATGCCTCAAGTGAGGGAGCGAGCCGAGGCAGGTGCACGCATCGCACTCGCTCCTATAGTGGACGAGCCTTGGGAAGCTAACGGGGGGTGCGATACTCGAGAGGGCAAGGATTTCGGGAGAGCGTCAGTGCTTGGATCTCCCGTCGACTGCATCAGCATGGATGATGCAGTAGCCTTTTTGATGGAGCGCGCTGCTTCCGGCGTAGGAGCCCATGTAGTGACCATTAATCCGGAGATGACCCTTGCAGCCACGCACGATTCGGAACTTGCTGATGTAATTAGCAAGGCTGACTTGGTGGTGCCGGACGGCGTCGGAGTAGTGCGCGGGCTCAGGATCCTTGGGTATGAGCCCCCAGGAAGGGTGCCCGGAATAGAGTTGGCGATAGGCTTGATGCGTTCTGCAGCCCGCTGTGGAATGCCATTCTTCTTGGTGGGGGCTGAGCCGGGCGTCGCCGACGCCGCCGCAGAGAGGATGGCCAGGGACATGCCAGGCCTAAAGGTTGCAGGGACATTCCACGGCTATTTCCGAGAGGCCGAGGAGGAGGATGTCCTCAGCCGTATCCAGGATGCTGATCCCAGCTTCGTGCTGGTGGGTATGGGTGGGGGCAAGCAGGAGAAATGGATAGTGAAGGCGCGAAAGTCAGCCCCGTCTGCTGTATGGATCGGGGTCGGGGGCTCGTTCGATGTGATGTCCGGGAATGTAAAGAGGGCGCCTGTCGCCTTTCAGAAGTTAGGCTTAGAATGGTTTTACAGGCTTATTACAGAGCCTCGCAGAGCAAAGCGGATGACAGCGTTGCCTGCATTCGTCTTTGCAGTTTTGGGCGAGGCGTTTCGCAAAAGGAGAAGGAGTTGATGAGATTGGCAAGAGTTGTTCTATCAGATCCTGAGGAACTCGCCGCAAAGGCGTGTGAGATCCGCAAACACATCGTTCGCATGGTTGGTGCCGCATCATCCGGACATCCGGGAGGCTCATTGTCGGCAGCCGATATAGTGACTGTGCTCTATTTCAACAAGATGAGGATTCGTCCGGACGATCCGAAGTGGGCCGATCGTGACAGGTTCGTGCTTTCGAAAGGGCATGCCGCTCCAGTGCTCTACGCTGCATTGGCTGAAGCAGGCTATTTCCCCACAGATGACTTGGTAACTCTCAGGAGGATAGACAGCCATCTTCAGGGCCACCCCGACATGAACCAGACTCCAGGTGTGGAGATGTCAACTGGATCGCTCGGGCAAGGGCTGTCTGCAGCGTGTGGTATGGCGATTGCCGCCAAGATGGACGGAGCTGACTGGCGTGTGTATGCTCTGCTGGGTGACGGAGAGATCGAAGAGGGCCAGGTGTGGGAGGCTGCCATGACGGCCGTCCACAGGAAATTGGACAACCTTACGATATTCGTGGACTGGAATGGGCTTCAGATTGACGGACCGGTCAGCGAAGTGAAATCCATGGACCGCATAGGTGAGCGCTTCGCCGCATTTGGCTGGCATGTGATAGAGATAGACGGCCATGACATCCCGGCCATAATGGGCGCCATAGAGGAAGCTCACGAGACCTTCGGAAGGCCGACGGCCATAGTCGCCCGGACGGTAAAGGGCAAAGGCGTCTCCTTCATGGAAAACGAGGTAGGATGGCATGGCACTGCACCCAAGCCTGATCAGGTCGAGGCAGCGCTTGAGGAGCTTGAAGGATCATGCAAAGGCGGTGTGGCGTAATGTCGAAGATGATAGCTACCAGAGCAGCTTATGGAGAGACCCTTGCCGAGTTGGGAGCGCATGATGCCAAGATCGTAGTGCTGGATGCGGACCTTTCGGGATCAACAAGA
Organism: Bacillota bacterium; assembly: GCA_028709305.1. Lineage (GTDB taxonomy): Bacteria > Bacillota > DTU025 > DTU025 > DTU025 > UBA10085. Next base: position 6,139 of record JAQVXE010000059.1, read on the forward strand.
ACCGGTTGGTTTGCCGCGAAATACCCAGAGCGTTTCATACAGATGGGAATTGCTGAGGCCGACATGATGGGCACTGCTGCTGGCCTTGCCGCCACCGGAAAGACGGCGTTTGCCAGCACATTTGCCGTATTTGCCACTGGACGCGCCTTTGACCAGGTGCGCCAGAGCATCGCTGTGCCCGGGCTTAATGTGAAGATATGTGCAACCCATGCCGGGCTTACCGTGGGAGAAGACGGGGGATCCCACCAGTCCGTTGAAGATATCGCTCTTATGAGAGTTCTTCCGAACATGACTGTCATCGTGCCGTCTGATGCGGCGCAGACCAGGTGGGCGGTTCGTGTTGCTGCGGAGAAAAACGGACCGTTCTACGTCAGGCTGGGTCGAGCTGCTGTACCGGAGATCTACGATGAAGAGGCCGAGTTCGAGCTTGGCAAGGCGAAGACTCTTCGTGAAGGACAGGATGTCACAATAATTGCATGCGGAGTCATGGTATCGCGGGCACTGGAGGCCGCTGATGCGCTCGGAGCAAAAGGTATCCACGCGCGCGTGCTTGACATGCACACCATAAAGCCCTTGGATGATGAGGCCGTGCGCAGAGCAGCTGAAGAGACCGGCGGGATAGTCACGGTGGAAGAGCATTCGATAATAGGCGGGCTTGGCGGCGCAGTCTGCGAGAGCGTGTGCTCTTCAGCCCCGGTGCCTGTGATCCGTGTAGGAGTAGCCGATGTGTTCGGAAGGTCTGGCAAGCCTGATGAGCTTCTGGAAGCGTATGGGCTGACCGCTGAGAACATAGCTTGTGCCGCAGAGCGTATCATAAATATGAAGAAGACACACTAATACATCGCAGAAGCAGATCCTGGTCCCATACCTCATGTTTTCCGCCGCTCTTTGGCAGGAATTCGTGGCCTTTGGGAAGAACGTGTTTCTAGTACGCAGTCTGATGCGGCAACCAGCCCAAGATGGAGTGGTCTGCTTTGGTCAATATGTATGGTGTCTACAAGGTATATCCTGGCAACGTGGAAGCGCTGCGTGGGGTCAACCTTAACATAGACAAGGGCGACTTCGTGTTCATAGTGGGTCCTAGCGGGTCAGGGAAGTCCACACTTCTGTCAATGATATACCGCGGAGCGGTGCCTACGCGAGGCCATGTCCTGGTGTCGGGCCGAAACATCGCGCGACTCAGATGGCACGAAGTCCCCATGCTCCGGCGGCGGATTGGTGTCATATTTCAAGACTACAAGTTGTTGCCGGACAGGTCGGTCTATGACAACGTCTCATTTGCCCTTGAGGTCATAGAGGCGTCTCCGAAGGAGATAGAGAAGAAAGTTCCCCAGGCCCTTTCCATGGTGGGCTTGGCCCATAAGGCATCAGCCATGCCTGAGGAGCTGGCAGGTGGCGAGCAGCAGCGTGTTGCAATAGCTAGAGCGATCGTGAATGACCCTCTGATACTCGTTGCCGATGAGCCCACAGGAAACCTTGATCCGGATACTGCATTGGACATAATGGACCTGCTGTGCGACATCAACTTGAGAGGCACCACTGTAGTCATGGCTACACATAACCAGGTCATTGTGGACACGATGAGAAAACGAGTTGTTCAGCTTGAGCGAGGGATGGTTGTGCGCGACGAGAGGTGGGGAGCTTATTGCTATGAAGCTTAGGACTATGAGGCTCCTTAGCGGCCAGGCTGTTCGAAGCCTGAAGAAGACGCCGTCTGTAACGTCGATTATCGTAGTGATGGCTTGCATGATAGTGCTCAGCTCCTTTATGCTCGTTGCGGTCAACCTTACGCACATAGGGAGCCAGTTTCAAGCTGACGTCCAGATTAGGGCCTTCCTGGTTCCAGACTTGCCGTCGGACGCTGTAGATCGGGTGGGTGGCGCCATACAGGGTATTCCGGGTGTGGCATCGGTAAGGTTCGTTGGGAAGGACGAGGCCTTGCAGAGGCTGGGGAAGCAGCTCGGCCAGGACAGCTTCTTCCTAGCCGATCTTCCCCGGAACCCGTTGCCTGAATCCTTCGACATATCGTTGACACGTGCTGATGTGGCAGACGAGGTTGCGGCCGCCACATTGGAACTGGACGGAATCCGTGATGTAAGGTATGCCCCGAAACTGGTCGACAGGCTTGTGGGTGTTCTCCGAATATTGTGGGGCGTCACTGGAGCCATAGCTGCACTCGTGTTAGTAGGGGCCAGCCTGATAGTTTCAAACACGATAAAGCTTACGGTGTTTGCAAGGCGCAAGGAGATAGAGATAATGAAGCTCGTGGGGGCAACCGACAGCTTCATACTCTTTCCCTTCGTGCTGGAGGGAATAATCATAGGCCTCTTGGGGGCTGGAGGCGCAGCGGCAATCGTATACGCTGGATACCAAGGAGTTGTCAAGTGGATTTCCTCAGTTGCGCCATTCATGTCGGTGGTTACGGATAGTAGCCGCCTTGGCCTTGCGGTCATAGTGATGTTATGCTTCGGGGCCGTTGTCGGCCTCATAGGAAGCAACATTTCGACCAAGCGATACCTGAAAGTCTAGATACGGGGGTTCCTCCCATGAAGTCAAAGGCAAAAAAGGCTAGCATCGTAGTGATGGCAAGGACTGGTCTCTGCTTGGCCATTATCTTAATGGCGGTTTTTGGATGTTTTTCAGACATCACACTCGCAGACTCGGGAATGTCTGATCTTTCGGTAAAAAGGACAGAGCTTACCAGCTTGCAGTCGAAAATCGAGCAGATAAAGCAGACCTTGTCTCTCAAGAGCAAACAAGAGAAGGACGCACTGCGAGCTCTCCAACGCACAGAAGAAGAACTCCTTGCGATAGAATCCAAGATTGAGCAGACAGAGAAGAAGCTCAAAGACGCTGAACAGAAGTTGGTTCAGACCAAGGCAGAGCTTGTTAAGGCTGAGCAGCAACTGGAGGCTGCAACCGATCAGTATGAGTCATCGCTCCAGAGCCTCGAAGACAGGCTGGTATTCATCTATAAACTTGGCCCAGGATTGATTCTCGAGTTGTTCCTTGGCTCATCAAGTTTCGCGGATCTTGTGACAAGGTATGATTATCTCGGGGTCATAGCAAGGCAGGATGCGGAAGTGTATGCCCAGATCAGGGCCGAGAAGGAAGCCCTGGAGGAGCACAGGGAAGAGATGCGTGCGCGAAAGGCTGAGCTCGAGGAGACAAGCAGAGAGATAGCGCTCCTCTCCTCCAGCCTGGCGGAGCAGAAGAGTTCAATCCAGCCTGTGTTGGCCCAGCGGTCGCAATACGCTAGCAGAGTGTCGGAAGAACGGGAAAGATGGGAGCGGGAGCTGGCCGAAGAAGAGAGGGCATCGAGAGAGCTTGAGCAGACTATCAGGGAGATGCAGGCCAGGTTCGGCGAGTCTGGCGAGGTAATGAAGTGGACGGGCAAGTTCATCTGGCCTGTTCAGGCCAGGAGAATATCAGATCTGTTTGGCTGGCGAGTTCATCCCATATACAAGACCAGACGGTTCCACTCAGGTATGGACTTGGCCGCAAGCACTGGCACTCCAGTCAAAGCTGCGGCTGATGGCAGGGTCCTCCTGGCGGGATGGGTTAAGGGGTACGGCAACACCGTCATCATTGACCACGGAGGGGGCCTTTCCACCCTTTACGGCCACAACAGCTCCATTACGACAAAGGCTGGCAAGATGGTTCTTCAGGGTGATATCATAGCCAAAGTGGGATCGACAGGCGTTTCGACCGGACCCCATCTGCATTTCGAAGTCAGGCAAGATGGGACTCCGCAAGATCCCATGCGCTGGCTTCCCTAATTATCATTGCCTGCCTTGAAGTTCGATTCTGATATCGTCTGGCATACGATGTATGGACTTGTGAAAGTGGGTGTCGTGTCATGTCGCCATATAGGAAGACGCAGAGGGCTGCCTGGCTAGTACTATCGGTAGCTGCAGTAATCATTGCATGCACAGTGTTCGCGCCGTCAGCGTTTGGAGTGCCTGTGCCCCAGGACGAAGAGGCTGCGCCTAAGTTTAAGGATGTACACACTGCCATAGAAGCAATGTATCTTGTCAAAGCGCAATTTTACAAGCCGGTCTCAGTTGGCGAGCTGATGAAGGCGTATTTCGCCAAAGGAACTGTTCCCGGGATGTTGGAAGTCCTGGGCGACCCCTACACAAGGTACATGACGCCCAAGGATTTTCAGGCTCTAAGGGATGATTCCGCAGGCATATTCGGCGGAATCGGGATCCTCGTAGGCATTCGAGACGAGAAGATCACCATAATCAGTCCCATAAAGGATACACCGGGAATGCGAGCCGGCCTAATGCCTGGCGATCATATCATGGAGATTGATGGAGTGTCCACGGAGGGCATGGTTCTCGACCGTGCTGTATCTATGATGCGCGGGGAGCCTGGAACCATTGTCCGTCTGGTAATCGAACGCAAGTATCCGGCACGGACACGAGACGTGGAGATTGTCCGTGACATTGTTGATGCGCCTTCTACGCGCGGCTACCTGTTTGATCCCAACGCGGGTATAGGCTACATTGAGCTTCGCACCTTCTCGCAGAAGGCAGGCCAGGAGATTGAAGATGAAGTCGGAAGACTGATGGACGAGGGGATGCGAGGGCTCATCCTTGACCTTCGTTACAACGGCGGGGGCCTTGTAACACAGGCTGTTGAAGTTGCAAGCAAGTTCATTCCTCGCGGGCCGGTGATGCACGTAAGGGGACGTGATGGCCAGAAGCAGAGTCTGTACACAGTGGGCAGCCGCGTTCCCCAGATTCCGTTGGTAGTTCTGGTCAACGAGTACACTGCATCCGCCTCTGAGATTGTATCTGGGGCGCTGCAGGATACGGGCTCAGCGACGATCGTAGGAGTTCCCACATTCGGCAAGGGACTTGTTCAGACCTTGTTCCCACTTTCTGACGGCTCGGGGCTCGCAGTGACTACACAGATATACTTGACGGCCGGCGGTAGAGAGATTACCCCTGAAACCCCTATCCAGCCGGATGTGGAAGTGAAGGCGCTGACTCCGGAGGAGCTTGAGAAGATCATGAACGAGCAGGCCGAAGAGGCAAAGCGTCAAGGCCCCGTGACGGCCGAGGACTTGATGCGTATAGATCCTGATTTGGACCCGCAGCTTCGCCGTGCTCTGGATATTCTGAAGCACCAGATTAAAGAGGCCGAGAACGCCAAGAGCGCCGCATAGAGCGGAGTGTTGTAGTTGCAGGGATTTCCATTTGGAGACGTGCTAAGAATCATACTGGAGAGCCAGATAGCGATGTTTCGCTATCCCTCCAGTATGATATGGTTTTGGATTGTAATGAGCATAGTCTACTTCCAGTATCGGCGCATGTCGGCTCTGGAGGCTAGGCTCTTCGGCCAGCCCAGGCGGAGTGCCATAGTGCGGACTGTGTTTTCGTTAGGAGAAGGCATACTCGGAGGCACGCTGGGCAGCTTCCTCATAATTCTGCTCGGCGCGTCAGCAGAGAGACTTGGCCTCGGGCTTGTTTGGTTGGCAGCCCTGGCGCTTGCCACAATAGACATAAGGTTCATCTGCCTGTCTTATGCGGGAGGCATAGTATCCCTTCTCAACCTCGCCTTGGGATGGCCCGATGTTGACGTCATATCAATCATGGCCTTTGTAGGAGTGCTCCACCTAGTGGAATCTGCGCTCATACTGCTCAGCGGGCATCATGACGCTACTCCGACCCTGGTCACAGGCCCAGATAACAGGCCCGCTGGCGGTTTCTACATGAGCAAATACTGGCCTGTACCCATTGCAGTCTTGTGGATCATCTACACCCTTTCGTCTGTTGGAGCTGCGGAGGGCGGGATCGCCATGCCCGACTGGTGGCCACTGCTTAAGGGCGCTGTGCCTCCTGCGGCGGACATGCGCGCTGACTACTGGGTACTGCCTATCACAGTCGCAATGGGATACGGCGATGCAACTTACACCCGCTTGCCAAGGCAGAAGACTAGATTCACTGCCGGCCTTTCAGCCCTGTTCAGTATCGTGCTGCTGGGCCTGACCCTTCTGGCTGGAAGATACAGCTGGCTCAGATGGGCAGCCGCGTTGTTTTCGCCCATCGGCCATGAGCTTGTGATTCACATGGCACAAAAAGCAGAGCTGGATAGCGCACCTCTAATGTCGGCGCCGGCACGTGGAGTGAGAGTTCTTGATGTGGGCCCGGGTTCTCCATGCGACAGGGCAGGCATCAAGCCTGGAGATATTATTGAGGCAGTGAACTGCCAGCCAGTGCACTCAATTCAGGAGTTTGCGGAAGCGCTCCGGCTAGTTCCCTATGCAACCATCTTGGACGTGCGATCCGGCCTGCCCGGCGGCAAAGGCGGATGCAGAACTGTTCAAATAAGGGGCGTCTCAAACAGGCTTGGCTTGATCCTTGTCCCCGCTGAGGGGGCCTATCCAAAGATAGGTTCCGGCCGTGCCGGGCTTATTTCAATCATCATGGATCGTGTGAGACGACGCAGCAATCGACGGAGGCGTTAAGGATGAAGAAGCGTGCATACAGCCTGTGGTTTGCGGCCTTCGCATGCCTGGCATTGTTGGCCTCAGGATGCGGCAAGGAAGTGAAGATAGTTCGCGAAGGCGATCGCATAGTACATGACTACTCAGCAAAAGCAGAAAGAATCTCATCGCAGCTGACGCAGGCGCTTTTGGAGTATGGAGTAATAGACGAAGCTGCGGCCGCTGATGGCAATGGCGAGAACGTCTTGCGGCCTTCCTTCAAGGAAGACGTCTACCTGCGCTGGACAATGACTGTATATGAAACACAGACTGGACTTGCAGACTACGCTTCATTGTCGCAGGCTGTAAATCGTGCAGCCCGAAAAGCTAGTGCCAGAGTGATCGGGGAGACTGCCGATGCGGAGTCCGCTGCTGGGCCGTGCGCCATCTTCAGATTGGGCTTCAGCGACAGAAGCTTGCAGGGCCTCGCCATGTATCTGGAGACGATGCAGGTTGTTGTTTCACGGAATTCAGATTCACAAGCGCTCCGACAGTCGGCGGGTACCAGCCAGCCTCCTGATTCTCCCCAGCCTGGAAAGCCCACAGAAGGCCCGGCCAATGACGAGTCTAAACACGATGTCGAGGAGCAGCTCGATTTGGAGGAAACGGCTGTCCCGGCCGCTTCTGAGCGCCTTCAAGAGGTTGCACCAGCCTATACGTCTAAGGAACCTCCACTGTCCTCTGCAGATCGGCGGATGCAGGATGGCTTCCGGCCTCGGCTGGCGATAGTCATCGATGACCTTGGCTCAGGAGCCGCAGCCACAGATGAGCTAATGAAGATAGATGCGCCCCTCACAGTAGCTGTGATCCCACAGGGAAGGCACGCCGCCCAAGAGGCGAAGATAGCCGCTGAGCAAGGTTTTGCCGTCCTCCTGCACCAGCCCATGGAGCCGCTGGATCCGTCAAAAAGGCCAGGCAAAGGCGGTATAGTAGTTGGCATGAGTGAGGAGGAGATCAGGGAGACGATATCCTCCAACCTGAAGCTAGTGCCTAACGCCATTGGCGTCAACAACCACATGGGGTCCCGAGTTACTGAGAACGCGGCGCTCACGCGTGTCATCCTGGATGAAATACTCTCCCAGGGCTTATTCTTCCTTGACAGCAGAACGACCTCAAAGTCGGTAGTGGCGCAAGTCGCCCGGGAGATGGGGCTTCCCATAATCGAAAACGTCCGGTTCTTGGACCACATAGCCACTGAGGAGTACGTGATTGACTCCATAAGGATAGTGGCGAGATACGCAATTGAGCGAGGCTCAGCTGCTGCAATAGGACATGTGCGTCCTGACACAGTGCGTGCCATACAGAAGATGCTTCCGGAATTGGATGCAGCCGGGGTGGAACTGGTAACCCTCGATGCCCTGGTGCCAGCCGCGAAACCGGCGACAGATAGGAAGCCTGAACCAATTGGCGAGGCCGTCCCTGAGCCATTGGAGGAGATTACTCCGGAGAGCGTTGAAAACGTAGTTGAGGGTGAGGG
>JAQVXE010000166.1 GCA_028709305.1 Bacillota bacterium
GACCCTGCCGAATCTCCACCGATTCGCATCGCTTCAGAGAAGGGCTACGGCACTCTACATCTGGAGAGAATCGATATTCACGGCCCATCCATTGAGGAGCTGAAAGTGGAGGATTTCCGCGTCCCACGAGCGGCTCGTCCTTCCATGCGACAGAGGGCAATGTCAGGACGGACAGGACTCGTATTGAGAAACTGGTTTACTACTCGTCCCACTGTTCTTCATGACCTGTGCCGTGGATGCAAGATCTGTGCGAAGGCATGCCCTGCTGAAGCCATCGAAGTGCGCAGCGGCATAGCGCAAATGGACTATAGCAAATGTATCCGCTGTTACTGCTGTCAGGAGCTGTGCGAATATGGAGCGATTACTCTCAAGACACCCCCCCTCGCCCGCATCTTCCAATAGCAGCAGTTTACATGATATCAGCCATGTGTTAGCATGGAATTGGTTCCAAATTGGTTCTGCGGAGAGGGAAACAAAGGCATGTTCAATAGGCTAGCATTCTGATTCAAGGAAAATAGGCTCAATGCCAGCAGCGCCACAGAGCGCATGCGGCATTTGAGCGTTTGTGGGAATGCTGGCAACCTCGCAAGAATAGCAGATTGGATGGCTACACCTCAGGGCTTGCAGCATCGGTGTAGCCATTTTGTTTCCGCAGAGCCCTCTGCTCGTGAGAGCGCCCAGTCCCACTTGCCATGGACTTCATGGGTATGGGAGTGGATACTATGGTTGTTCTAAGAGCGACTCGCCTTTCAAAAACCTACGGAATAGAGACAATATTCAAGAACGCCTCATTTGAAATCTCTCTGGGCGAGCGTGTAGCTCTATTCGGTCCAAACGGATCAGGCAAGAGCACATTACTCCGCATCATGACAGGACATGAGACGCCCGACGACGGGCAGGTGTGGATCAACCCGGAATTACGTGTGGGATACGTTCCCCAGAAGCCTGAGTTTCCGGAGTCGGTCACCCCTATCTCCCTGTGCCACGCTGCAATCTGTGGGCTGGCCGGCACTGGGAACGCCGAAGAAGCTCTGTCTAGGTTCGGCATTTCAAAGGAGATGCGGACACGGCGTGTAGAAACCTTGAGTGCCGGTGAACAGACTCGTCTTGGACTGGCCTGCATGTGGGCAATCCGGCCCGACATTCTGCTCCTGGATGAGCCTACTTGCCACCTGGATATCGAAGGGCTGGAGCTGTTGACCGATCTTATGCTGTCGCACAAGGGCGCTGCCCTAATAGTCTCTCACGACCGGCGTTTTCTCGATGACGTAGCCATGCGCCTATTGGAGCTGACGCCAGACGGAATTCGTTCATTCTCAGGCAACTACAGCGCATACCGAATGCAAAAAGAAGCGGAATTCGATGCCCAGACAAAAGCATACATCCACTATAAGCGGGAAGAACGACGACTACAGGGCAAGGTATCTCAGCAGATGGAGTGGTTTCGATCAGCTCATCGCAGTGCCGGGCAGAACGACTTTCTGAGAGCCAAGGCCAAAAAGGGCGCACGGAGGGCCAAAGCCACAGCGAGACGCCTGGAGCGGCTGCGCAAGGAGAAGGTTGCCCGGCCCAGGGTCAATGACTCCCCTCAGATGCAGATGAGGCAGGCAGAGAAGACTGGCGTTCGTATGATACTTGCGGAAGGCGCATCAAAGGCCTTCGGCTCAACCCTTCTCTTTGACCGTCTTGACCTTGCGATAAGCCGTGGAGACCATCTGGGAATCATCGGGCCTAATGGGTGTGGCAAGACAACACTGTTGCACATCTTGCTCGGATCCGAGCCTCTCACTGCCGGCACTGTATGGAGGAGCCCCTCATGCCGTTCTTTCTACATGGATCAACACTACGAAACTCTTGACCCAAACCTTACTGTGCTGGAAGCGACAATGGAGGCACAGTTACGGGGCGGCGCTCCTTGCAATGACAGGGGAGCTCAGACACAAGCAGCCCACGATCTTTTGGCATCACTGCTTATCCGAGGGGCAGATGTGCACAAGCGCATATCAGTATTGAGCTGGGGTGAACGCGCTCGTGTGTCAATCGCCAGAATGCTCATATCCGATTATGACCTGATCGCGCTCGATGAACCTACGAATAATCTTGACGTCGAATCCAGGGAAGCAATTGAATTGTGCCTGGCAGAGTGGAAAGGAACCCTGGTCGTCGTCTCCCACGACAGGCGCTTTCTTGAACACACATGCAACATGATAGCAGCCTTCGATTCGGGAAAGGTAAATATCTTTCCCGGCACATACAGCGAATGGGAGGAGCACAGGAAGCGAAACGCTGCACAGGCCATTGGCCCAGCCGAAAAGCCGGGCCACACCGTGCTCGAGCTCGAACACAGGCTCGCGCTGCTCTGTGCAAGACTATCGGAAGGATTCCAGTCTGACGAAGAGAAGGCGGCCATAGAGAAAGACTTTCTGGCGACAGCCCGAGTGCTTAGTACGATGCGACGGAAATAAGCTCCTTACATAGAACAGCAAAACCCGGCCCGCTCATCTGCAACCTTGAAGTCAGGGCCGGGTTCGTTTGCTCCGCATCAACCAGCTCCCCGTTCCAATCACTCATACACCCCTTGCTGCGCTGCAACGATGATGTTCCTTACCGAAAGAACATCATCAATGAGCTCAAACGAGGGCGGGTCAACTCGCCTCCAACCCCGATAGTGGTGGCCGTTCATGGTAGAATGGCCCCATCCAGGGATGTAGGTAGGCCTGCCAAACCGTATCGTTCCAGACCCGTCAGGTCTGCGGATGACGTTCACCTCTTCTGCGCTTTCCAATGGGATGGACAAGAACCTGTTGCCAAAGAAGCCCGTTATGATCAGAATGCGCCTATCAGTCACACCGTAGTACGTATTCCGCCTAACTCCGGCATCCACAAAAAAGCGCCCAACGAGGACGTACAGTCCGATGGCGATGAACAGCCACCCCACTATCTGAAATATCGTAAGAGGCTGCGCAAACATACGTCTGCCTGGAAACCCAAACTGATGTGTAACCGAAGGACCTCCTCCAAACGACCTTGCACTTTCCATAATTCCAATCGTAATGCACAACCAAACTATGCCAAATGGGATGAGGAGCCAGTCCTCAGGTCGAAGCGCCAATCCCCTTCTGGGACGCCCCACCCACAGTATCTCCTCGCCCGGAGACAACTGCTCCTCAATCATCTCTCTGGCCTCACGCTCCATGATCAACCCCCCTTACGCACCTTTGAGTATATGAAATATCTCCTGAAATAGCAAAAGGCCCCGGCACTGGGCCGAGGCAATCGGGAAATAAAAAAGAATCCGGCAGCTACCTACTCTCCCAGGCCGTCTCCAGCCCAGTACCATCGGCGATGGAAGGCTTAACTACTGTGTTCGGAATGGG